>PBND01000001.1 GCA_002722845.1 Myxococcales bacterium
TCGGGAGGGATGCGGTAGAAGCCAACGCAACTCAGCGTGAAGGCCATCATCAAACACAGGACAGAACGCATGGACACGGCTCCCACCCCATTGTCGCGCAAAGCAGCGTCTGAGGTAAACCTTGACCTGCTCGGCGATCGACCGCAGGAGCATGTCATGACCTTCCGGATGCTTACAATCGTGGTCCTGAGCGCCTGTTCCCAAGGTGCTGACCGAAGCCCCCCGGCTCGTGATGTGGGCCTTCCCCCGGTGCCTCCGCCGCCGGCAGAGGTGGAATTTCAGCCCCCAGCCGCCGCCCACCTACCAGCCACTGAAGCAGTCTTTGTCACACCGGAAGGATGTCGACGCCTGGGCCCAGGTCTCGATGGAGGGGCACCCCTTCCCTGGGTTGGTGTTTGGCTCTGTCCGCAAAAACAAGAGCCATCCGTCTTAGGGACCTGGCGTCCGAACAAAGAGCTTCCTGGTGGCGTTTATGAGTTCGGCGAACTCGAATGGGTCGACACCTGGTCGAAAGCGACGGAGGGATGGCGACTCACCCGGACCGTTGGTCACCGGCACGGTCAGCCTTGAGGGCATCGCAAAAAGATGCTTCCACTCTCTCCGGTCACAACGAAGAGGGTGGGGTCTAATGGCAGTCTGGGGCATCTCGGATCTCCATCTCGGCTTTCGCGCCGACAAGCCCATGACGATTTTTGGCTCCCATTGGGCCGAACACCCCGATTGCATGGCCGTGACTTGGGACGAAATCGTCGCCGATGATGATGTGGTGTTGGTCCCAGGGGACAACTCCTGGGCCATGCGACTTGAGGAAGCCGATCTCGACCTGGCTTGGATCGCCGATCGACCGGGCACCAAAATCCTGCTCAAGGGCAACCACGACTACTGGTGGAGCTCCATCGGTCGAGTGCGAGCCGCACTGCCCGAGAGTCTCCGGGCCGTGCAAAATGACGTGATCAGTGTCGACAAGTACCATTTCGCAGGATCGAGACTGTGGGATCAACCAGGGCATCGTGGTTTTAACGCCAATGATAGGAAGATCTTTCTGCGGGAGATCGAGCGCCTGAAGTTGAGCTTGCAGTTGGGCAAGAAAGCAGCAGCCCGTGACGGCCGAGAGTTGATCGTTCTTTGCCACTATCCTCCCTTTGCCGAAGACGGTGGCCCTTCTCCATTCACCGAACTGATTGAAGACAGCGGCGCTCGGCTCTGCGTCTACGGGCATCTCCATGGCCGGCGAGCCCGGTGTCAGGCCCGGGCCCGAGAAGGTGAGATCGCTGGTGTTGAGTACAGACTGCTCAGCTGCGACCTCCTCAATTTCAGCCCACTGAAGCTCCGTGAATGAGCCGGATTGATTTCGTCCTCGCCGGCCTGACCTCATGGTCTCCCCTCGATGACCAGCCCTCCGTCACCGGATCCTACCGCTGGTTTGTGGAAGATTGGACGGGCCACCTCCCCCCTTGCGACCGCTTCGCCGAAGCATGGGGTGTCGAGATTCAGGCTTGGCCCAGGGGCTTTGCAGAACAGATCGAAACCGCTTTAGCCGGCCAAACGGTGGTGCTCGTGAGTGGTGACCCCCTGGTCGCAACACCACACGGACACCTCCTCACCGCCCTCAAGGATCATGGCCTCAACTGTCTGGTTCGCCGCCGGCCCGGGATCATTGATCTAGTCGCTGCGCGCATCGGCCAGCGCCCCCGGCTCCTTCCAGCCAGTGCATCGGCCGAGATCGATCTCCACCTTGGCGCCCGCCAGGACCCCCTTTTGGTGGTCGAAGATGACCAAGTCGAAGACCTTTGGCATCTCGGCAAAGCCTGGCAGCAAGCCGGCTGGAAAATCACCTGTTATGCGAACCTCGGCGGCGACGACGGCTGGGAGGGCTCCCTCGAGAACGCCCCAGCGCAAGGACTTCGCTGCCTCGTCTTTCAGGGTGATTTAGGCGTCTCGCCGGCCCCGTAGGCAATGATGGCATCAGCCATCGCCTCCGCTAAGGCTTCCTGATGTTTCGGATCAAGCAGTTGCTTGCGCTCCTCAGGATGGCTGACGAAGCCCAGCTCGACCAAAATGGCTGCACTGCCCGCTCGGACGAGGACGGCGAAAGGTGCCTGCCGAACACTTCGGTCTTCACCGCCTACCCGTCCGATCAGTCGGTGCTGAACCAGATGGGCCAAGCGACTTGATGCTTCCAACATGGCCCCCTTGTCCGCATCGGTGAGGATGGCCTGGATGACGTCGTCGGTCTGGCTCTCATCCTTGGACTCGATTAACTCAAAGTTCTCCCGGGCAGCCAAGAGTCGGGCCCGCCGGTCTGTCGCCCGGCTTGAGAGAAAATAGGTCTCAACACCCCGTGCAGTCGGCCGGGTCGAAGAGTTCGCGTGGATGCTGACAAAGACTTGAGCTTTCAAGCGATTCGCCATCTCTGCCCGCTGCTGGAGACTCAAGGTACGATCGCTACGTCGCGTCAGGAGGACCCGGGCCTTGGTCTTCTCTTTGAGTAGTCGAGCAAGGCGGAGCGAAACAGCGAGACAAATTCCTTTTTCCTGGGTCCCGTCGGGCGCCACAGCACCCGGTTGGCGGCCACCGTGTCCCGGATCGATCACCACCACATCGAGACCGGCGAGAAGAACTATGCTTGACAGAAAAGGCAGCATACCGCTCCTAGGGGCCTCCATGGAAACCTGCATTATCTGCAGCGGCCCCCTCGAAACGGCGGAGGCCCAAGTCTGTGTGACCTGCATCGACGTGTATACGTCGCCACAGGCCCCGAGCAAGCGCGCTCGACGCAATCGGAATGCCCACGGCACGCAAGTGGGCACATCGATCCGCTGTACGCGCTGCGGCGCCCAAGATCAGGTACCTTGGCGCCCCCATTCCCTGGATCGTATCCTGTGCCGGGGCTGTGCTGCAGAAGTGATCGGTGTCTATGCCCCCGGCGTGGCCCGCCCCCACGACGATGAAGCCTATTACCGTAAAGAAGGTATTAGCTTTAACCAAGGGCGGCGGGCGAAAGAGATCGACCTCAAAGACAAGTCGGCTGGCCAAATCGTCTATCGTCGAAAAAAACGAGAGCGGGACGACTAGCGCCCCGCTCTGTTCGAGCCAAAGCAGCCCCTTACTTGAAGCGGAAGCCCAACTGGGTGTCCATGCCCCACCGGAAGGTATTGCGGTAACCAGCCTCGACTTTGTCTTTACGCTCTGGGTCCACGCCGGTCGTATATTCTTCCGTCGAGAAACTCTTCTGGGCGTGAATATTGAACCAAAGGATCGGGAGCAGCTTCCACCGGACGGCGGACACGAGGATTTCATTATCACCGGCCAACTTGAAGGCCTCGCCCCAGTCGGTGAAGCCCCGCAGGTGATAGGTCGCAAAGACATCGAGAAAGGCAACCGGGTGCTCCACATGCACCATCAGGTGCTGGTTACGAGACGGATCACCGCCCAGGACATTCTCGTAGGCAATCTGCAGAGCCCAGGCTCGAGGTTTGCCGAGTTGAAGATCAACACCATAGCCATTGACCGAACTCGCATCCGCCGCTGCATCGACAGTCGCCTGGAACTTTGTGGGGTCCGTGCTCGTGGCCACCTGGCCTGGTGCCGCAAACTGATAGCGCTGCACCGCGTAAAGACTATCAAAGTAGGAAGGCACAAAGCCGGGGGCAATGTTGCGGAAATCCGTGCGAATTCTCGCCGCCCAAGTGTCCGCACCCTCGCCAAAGTTCAACCGGGCCAGCAAGCCGCCGGTGATCCCTAAGCCGCCAGCAACCTCGGTCTGCGACGAGTTCAGGAAACTCATTTGACTGACATCAAGGTAGAGCTTGAGGTCGGTCTTCGCATCAGCACTCTTGTAGACCTTATACTCAACATCCAAGCCAATGCCGGTCACCGACCCCTGGTCGCTCGCTTCAACAATGGGGGTGTAGCCGTTCTCCTTGTCCAAGTGGAGGCATTGATTGGAGGACCCTTCCGCCGCCGCGTCGTCACCCCCCTCACAAGCGCCTCGCTTGACAGCGACCGGCGCCGCCGGGTCCATGGCCCAATGGACACCAATCGATAAAGAGCGGGGCCCGGCCGGACTCTTGGTTGGATCCGCCTTCATGATGGCGCCGATCGGCTTGATGAAGACGAGTCCACCCGACACCGACTTGTCCGGCGCAGTCAGATTGGAAAAGAAGGACTGAAAGCCGCCGAACTTTGTGTAGGCATCAAAGGAAACACTGGTGAAGGTCGTGTCCGTCGAAAGATTCGGGTTGTAGCGCCGCAACAGGGTCTCGTGGGCCAGACTCGCAGCGCCCACACGGCTCACATTGAGGAAGAACTTGTCCTCTTTCCGGCCGTACTGAGCGTAGAGTAGCGCGGCGAGGTAATCGTTCAACTCGTCGTAATCTTCGGCCCGAAGGCCAAAGTGTTGATTGGAGAAGAGATCAGGCCGCTCATCGCCCTTCGCGTTGTAAGCCAAGGCTCGCAGCGGCATGGACAAGCCGACACGCCACTTGGGTCGAACCAAGTGCCATTCGGGAATGAGCTTCAAGTAGATGTCTTGGTCGATCGTATCGAGACCAATGCGCCCGCCCCACTCGCTGGTCTTAGGGATGTAGACCGTGCTGCCAGCCTTCGTGAGTTCACCTTTAATGAAGAGTAAGGGCTTCGGTTTTTCCTTGGGTTCTTCTTTCTTCTCACCCTCGGCGGCCTTGTCGCCAGCTGCAGGCTTCGCTGCATCGGTGGCTTTCTCACCCTCCGCAGCCTTTGCACCGTCTGCGGCCTTCTCGCCCTCGGCAGCCTTCTCGCCCTCCGCAGCCTTCTCGCCCTCGGCGGGCTTCTCACCCTCGGCCGTCGCTGCTGCGTCAGCCGCGGCCCCACCACCGCCAGCTGCAGGCGCGCTGTCTTCAGCCTGCATCAACGCAGTTTCATTGGGGGGCACGGCTTTCGTCCCATCATGGTGAGCCTGGGCCGGTAGGCCCATCCCGAGGACGGTGAGTGCAAGGCAAAACCTGTTCTTCATAGAAACTCCGTTTCCGTTCGTGGGGTGATCATGGATGATCAAGCGCGACCCTTCAAGCCCCGTAAAGCATTGACACGCGGGCGTCTTCCCCCCAGCGTGGGCTAACTTTGGAATTTGCCCATGGCATCGAAGAACGATCCAACCAAGACGCTCCAGCCGGAATTAGAAGGCCTGCGGCAGGAATGGGATCGTTTTATCCAGGGCCTTGAGAAACGCCCGCCCATTCCTCGGCAGGAAAAGTTCGCCAAGAAAATGAGGCAGGCCATGGCGACACGACAAATGGGTCACGTCGAACGTTTCAAGCTCAATCAACTTCAACAGCGGTTTATGACCTTGCGCAACCGCTGGGAGCGCGTTCTCCGGCAGATTGAAGATGGCACCTTCCGCCGTGAACGAACGAATCGGCCTTCAGCAGCTCCAGCACCGATGGTGATGCCGGGAAGTCAGCCCCCCACACAATCGACGACAAATAACCCAGATAATGCCGCCTTCGAGCGCTTTAAGTCCATTAATGATCGGGGTGGCGCTCAAACCCCGAGCCGGGAAGCTTTCCTCAGGTCCCTCGAGAGCAAGCGGGCTGCGATGCGAGAAAAGTACGGCTTCAATGTGAAGTTCGAGGTGGAAGACAAGGGTGGCAAACCCTCTTTGAAGGTGGTCAAAAGCGAGGACTGATGACCGTTCTCATCGTGGCGAGCTTCGCGGCCTTCGCCGGGGCATTTCTCTCAGCCTGCATCGGCCTCGGTGGGGGCACACTCTTTATCGCCTGCCTCTACCTGGTCTTCGACCCACTGGTGGCGATCGCCCTGCACGGGGTCGTACAGATCGTGAACAACGCCGCGCGTTTGATTGTCTTCCGGCAGGCTGCTGTGGGAACCATCATCCGTCCATTTCTCGTGGCGCTGCTGCCGGCCGTGGCCCTCGGCTGGTATCTGCTCGGCATCCTCGACAGCATCGTCTTGCAGGGGCTTCTGGGCGCCTTCATCCTGGTCAGCCTCACCACCCCTCTACTCACCCGGCTCACCCCTGGCCCCCGCGGTTGGTTTGGAATCGGCTTCGGCGCGACGCTGAGCTCCATGCTGGTCGGCGCTGCGGATCCGGCCCTCGCCCCTTTCTTCCTAGGCGAGCGGTTTCAGAGGCAGCAGATCATCGCCACCAAAGCAGCCTGCCAACTGGCCACCCATATCCCGAAAGTTCTGCTCTTCGCGGTCCTCGGCATGCAGACTCAAGAGGGCTTTCGATACGCGGACCACAGCGGCGTGCTGCTCGCGATGATCGTCGCCGTCGTCCTGGGCGTCGTCGCCGGCAAGCGGACGAAGGTCAACCAGGCCCTCTTCCGTGGCCTCTTCCGAGGGGTTTTGTTCGTGCTTGGACTGAAGTTGCTGGTCTGGGATGCCCTGCGAACAGGCTGGTCTTAGTCCCCGTTGACCAGTTCGCTGAGAGCTTGGGCCCAAGCGAGGTCATCTTGGGCGTCCTGCCAGCCTTCATCGGCCGGACCCGCAAGCTTCGCCAAGCTACCTTCAGCGGCCTGCATCGCTTGCTTCGCCTCGTCGGCGGCCACCTCACCGGGAAGGGATGACTTTCCGGCGAGCACCCGAACATGGGTCGCGCCGACTTCGCAAATGCCAGTCCCGATGGCCAACTTCTCAGTTTGCCCTGCGACCATGACCTCGACCACGCCCGGCTGAATCTGCGCCAGCATCGCACCGTGACTCGGTAGCACGGTGAACTGACCCAGCACACCGGGCAGCGTCACGGCTTCGGCCTGACGCTCAAACGGCTCAGTACCAGGAACGATGATGGAAAGTGCCAGGCTCATTGGTTTTCCTTAGACTAGCGTCTTGGCCTTTTCGACGGCCTCTTCGATGGTTCCGACCATGTAGAACGCATTCTCCGGCAGATCATCGTGAACACCTTCGATGATTTCCTGGAAGGCCTTCAAGGTGTCCTCAAGCTTGACGTAGACGCCCGGCGTTCCCGTGAACACCTCAGCGACATGGAAGGGCTGAGAGAGGAACTTCTGCACCTTACGAGCTCGGGCGACGACCTGCTTATCCTCGTCACTGAGTTCATCCATACCCAGAATGGCGATGATGTCTTGGAGGTCCTTGTAGCGCTGCAGAATATTCTGCACGGCCCGAGCGGTCTCATAGTGCTCGGTACCCACCACTTGTGGGTCGAGAATTCGAGAGGTGGAATCCAGAGGATCCACAGCCGGATAAATCCCCAACTCGGAAATGGCTCGGCTCAGCACTGTGGTTGCGTCCAAGTGGGCGAAGGTCGTCGCCGGCGCCGGGTCGGTCAAGTCATCGGCGGGAACGTAGACGGCCTGCACCGAGGTAATCGAACCGGCTTGGGTCGTGGTAATCCGCTCCTGCATGGCGCCCATCTCGGTGGCCAGCGTCGGCTGGTAGCCCACGGCGGAGGGAATCCGGCCAAGAAGGGCGGAGACTTCCGAACCGGCTTGGGTGAAGCGGAACACGTTGTCGACGAACAAGAGAACGTCCTGACCCATTTCATCCCGGAAGTACTCGGCCGCCGTGAGGGCCGAGAGACCCACACGGGCCCGGGCTCCTGGAGGCTCATTCATCTGTCCATAAATCAGGGCTGCTTTGTCGAGCACTGTGGAGCCATCGGCCAACTCAGCTTCGGCCATCTCGTTGTAGAGGTCACGGCCTTCACGGGTCCGCTCACCCACACCGGCGAACACGGAGTAGCCACCGTGCTGCTTGGCCACATTGTTGATCAACTCCATGATCAACACGGTCTTGCCGACACCGGCGCCGCCAAAGAGCCCAACCTTACCACCACGACTGTACGGGGCGAGGAGGTCGATGACCTTAATGCCGGTCTCAAAAGCCTGGGTTTCAGTGCTCTGATCAGCAAAGCTCGGCGGATCCCGGTGGATCGGCAGGCTGTTGCTGGCGGTCACGGGTCCTGCCTCGTCGACGGGCTGACCGACCACGTTGAGGATTCGACCCAGGATCTCTTCACCCACCGGCATCGCGATCGGCGCGCCCGTGTTGGTGACCTCAAGGCTACGAACGAGGCCTTCGGTGGAGTCCATGGCGATCGTACGGACCGTCCGCTCCCCAAGGTGCTGGGCGACCTCAAGCACGAGATTGCCATCACGGACCGAGCCGTCAGCTTCCTTAATACCTGGATTGGTGCAGGTCAGGGCCGTGAGAATCTCGGGTAGCTCATCACTACCAAATTCCACGTCCACCACGGGACCAATAACCTGAAGAACTTTACCGGATTGGGTTTCCATCTCTTCTTTCCCCTTTGGGACTACAGCGCTTCTGCGCCGCTAATAATTTCAACGAGTTCACTGGTAATCGCCGCCTGACGAGCCCTGTTGTACTGCAGGGTCAAACGGTCGATCATTTCATTAGCATTCTTGGTTGCAGCGTCCATCGCCGTCATTCGAGCGGCGTGCTCCCCGGCCACCGACTCCAAAATGGCCTGGCGGGCCTGAACCACTAAGCGCTGACCTAACACGAAGTCGAGGAGCGCCTCAGGGCTCGGCTCGAAGATCATGTCGCCGATGTCCTCCTCTTCGCGATCCTCAGCGGGCTGGACAGGCAGCAACTGCTGCAGAGTAGGCACCTGAGTAAGGGTCGAGACAAAGCGATTAAAGAGCAGGAACACCCGGTCGGTCTCACCGGACTCAAAGCGCTTACGCAAGCCCCGAACCAGGCCTTCGATCTCGCCGAAATCCGGCGCATCAATGAGATGGTCGAGACTGCTGACGAGGACGTCAGCCTTCCGAGCAGCGCCGGTCGCCTTTGCGCCGATGGCGGTGACCTTCACCTCGTCATAACCATCCTCGGCGAGGATCCGGCGCAGCTCCTTGATGACATTGGTATTAAAGCCACCACAGAGTCCGCGATTGGAAGTCACGAAAATGATCTCGGCGACCCGCCGTTCCTCCCGCCCAGCCAGCAGGGGGTGCGCATCAGAATCCACCCTCGCCATCAAGTTGGCGACCAAGCGGTTGTAGCCTTCAGCGAAGGGACGTGCATGGGTGCAGGCTTCGGTGGCCCGCCGCATCTTTGCCGCCGCGACCATCTTCATAGCCTTCGTGATCTTGCCGGTATTCTTGACCGACCGGATCCGCTTCTTGATGTCCTGCAAAGTTGCCATTGAGGTCGTTCCAGAAGGTCGGGTTAGTCGCGTTCGGCTCGGAAGGCGGTCAGGGCATCGACGATCGCAGTTCGAACCTCGTCGTTCAGTTCACCGATCTCTTCGATCTGATCGATGAGGCTGACCCGGTTTTCCAGCAACCAGGTCTCGATGTCCTGCATAAAGGAAACGATTTGGTCGACGGGGATGTCCCGCACCCAGGTGTCAGGGCTATCGGCGCTGCGGCGCTCGGTGGCCGCATAAACCGAGACAACCTGAACCCCCAGGCGTTGGGGCATGTATTGGCGCTGCTTAATCGTCTCCACGAGACGGGCACCACGCTCCAACTGCTCCTGCGTCGCCTTGTCCAAGTCGCTACCGAACTGGGCGAAGGCTTCCAACTCCCGGTACTGAGCGAGCTCCAAGCGCAGCGTGCCTGCGATCTTCTTCATGATCTTCTTCTGGGCACTGCCACCGACTCGGCTCACAGAGATACCAGCGTTCACCGCAGGGCGAACACCCGCGTTGAAGAGATCGGACTCGAGGAAGATCTGGCCATCGGTAATCGAGATCACGTTGGTGGGGATATAGGCGGACACATCGCCGGCCTGCGTCTCGATGATCGGCAACGCCGTCATGGACCCCGCACCCAGGCTATCGTCCAGCTTGCAAGCCCGCTCGAGCAAACGGGAGTGAACGTAGAAGACATCCCCGGGGAAGGCTTCGCGGCCTGGGGGCCGGCGGAGCAACAGGGAGAGTTGTCGATAAGCAACGGCCTGCTTGGAGAGGTCATCATAGATGATCAGCGCGTGCTGGGCCGGATTGTCGGCGCTGCCACGCTCGCCATTCTCACCGTGATCCCGGAAGTATTCGCCCATCGTGGCGCCGGCATAGGGTGCCAGGTACTGCATGGGCGCTGGATCAGAAGCAGCGGCGGCCACCACGATGGTGTACTCGAGTGCATCGTGGACCCGCAGCTTCTCCACCACCTGAGCGATGGTCGACTGCTTTTGGCCCACAGCGACATAGACGCATTTCACGCCCGTGCCCTTCTGGTTGATAATGGTATCGATGGCCACTGCCGTCTTGCCAGTCTGCCTGTCGCCAATGATCAACTCACGCTGACCGCGACCGATGGGAATCAATGCGTCGATCACCTTCAAACCGGTCTGCATTGGCTCATGGACGGGCTTCCGAGCAATGATACCAGGGGCTTTCACCTCGATCTGGCCTCGCCCCGATGCGTTGAGAGGCCCCTTGCCATCAATAGGGTTCCCCAGTCCGTCGACGACTCGACCTAAGAGCTCCGGGCCCACGGGCACGTCGGCAATACGACCTGTCCGGCGGACGGTGTCGCCCTCTTTAATGCCCCGGTCGGGACCCATGATGACGACACCCACATTGTCTTCTTCCAAGTTCAGGGTCATGCCCTGAATGGTGTTGCCCTGGGCATCCTTGGCTTCGAACTCGACCAACTCACCCACCATGACCTCATCGAGACCATAAATGCGCGCCACACCGTCACCCACGCTGAGGACGGTCCCCGTCTCGGCGACCGAAAGTTGGCTGTCAAAGTTAGAGATCTGCTCTCTAAGGATCTTTGAGATTTCTTCAGCTCGAAGCTCCATCGTCTCGTTCTCCGTACCCCTCGAGGGGCCCTATCCCAGGTCGATCAAACGCCTAGGTCTCTTTGCAGTTGTGCGAAATGGCCAGCGACGCTGCTCTCGATGCGTTGCGAACCAATCTGTACCCGAAGGCCTGCAACCAAACCTTCATTCACTTCTTCTTCCATGATGATATCGGAGCCCGTCCGCTGCCGTAGGCCCGCGGCCAAAGCAGTCCGCTGGGCCTCGCTGAGCGGGCGAGCACTTGTCACTCGGGCCCGACGACGCCCGAGGGCTCGATCAGTCAGGTCCTCAGCCGCTTCGGCGATCCCACTCAGGGCCGCGAGTCGATCCTTGCTGATCAGCACCTTCACGAAGCGCTTGAGCAGGTCGTCCGCAGCCATCTTCTCGAGCACCTGCGCCAAGACCGCCTGTTGGGCATCCGACGAGAACGCCGGGTTCCGTACGAGCTGCTGCAACTCGGGATGGGATTGAACCATGCTGGCCAGCTCTTGGAGCTGCTGCGCGATCGGCTCCAACTTTCCTTCAGCTTGAGCCAACTCGACAAGAGCCCGGGCCCAGCGCCGCGAAACCGATGCTGGAATCATTGGGATGCCTCCAAGTCGCGAACGAAGCCGGCGGTCAGCCGGTCGTGATCATCGGCGTTTGCCGCCTCCTGAACCCGACTCTGAGCCAGTTGCAAGGCCAAGGCCGCCGTCTCATGGCGTAGCTGGGAAGAAGCGGTCGATGCTTCCTGCTCCAGCTGGGCGCTTGCACTCTGCTTCAAGCGATCGATCTCCTTAGCCGTTCGCCGTCGGATCGCTTCTTCCTCCACCTCTAATTGGGCGGTGAAGCGATCCCGGACACTCTGGAGTTCGGCATCGAGGTTTGCGAGGCGCGCCTCGAGTTCTGCCTGGCGAGCGGCTGCCTTCTCTTCGGCAATTTTCGCCGCATCGATGAGCGCCTGGAACCGGTCCGCCCGATTCCTGAGCATACGAACGAAGGTCTTGCGCACCAGAAGGACGATAATGGTCACGAGTAGGGCAAAGTTGATGAGCAGCGTTCCCACGGGGAGGATGTGGGGGTCTGTGGACCACCACAGTCTGAGCGGCTCCTTGGTGGGATCACCACCGGCTGCCAACGCGGCACCACCAACGAGTACAACCACTGCGAAGATCACCAGTCGGTTCATCACAAGGTCCTTCCCAACACCCGGTGGCCGATCTCTCCGGCCATGGCTTCCGCCTCCTGCCGCAGGGACTGCCGGGCCGCTTCTGTCTGGGCTTGGAGTTGCTCCCGATGCTCACCGGCCTCGGTGGCAAGGCGCTGGCGCAGTTCGCCGATTTCCTCGTTCGAAGCCGCGATTGCCCGGGCTCGAGCCTCGGCATTGGCACTGCGGACCTCGTCCTCAGCGGCTTGAAGCGCTGTCATGACTTGCGCTTCCATGGCGTCCAACTCAGGGTGCGCTTCGTCTTCGTGACCGATGCCTGTTTCCAGGGCTTCCCGCTCATCGAGAATACGCAAGTAGGGTCGATACAGCAGTGGCGTGAAGACAAAAAGCAGGCCCAAAAACAGGACCAAGATAATGATCACACCAGGTAATGAGAGTGCCATCTGGTGTACACCTCCGGCATCGGCGGTCGCCCCTTATCAAGGGCGATTCGCTCGGGCAAGGTCGCTAATTCAGCATTCGAAAATGCTTAGTCCGCCTTTGTTTCTGTCGCTTCTTCCATGTCTTCGACGGGGCTTTCGTCGGTCGCCTCTGCGGCCGCCGCTACGCCATCATCTGACTCGATACTTTCGGTCACCTCGGCATCGCCATCAGCGTCAGCCATGGCCACAGCTTCGCTGTCGCCCTCGGCCGCCTCAGCGCTTGCCTCCGTCGCCTCTTCCCCATCTTCTTCCGTTGCCGCCTCGGGATCAGGGGCACTACGGTCCTGAACCACCCAGACCTTAATCTCTGCAACCACACCCACGCTCAGCGTGACGGGCACCTGGAAGACGCCGAGGGTCTTGATAGGCGTCTCAAGGACGATGCGCTTCGCTTCGACAGGCCAGCCCTGCAGGGCCAGATCCTTGGCGATATCCCGAGCGGTCACCGAGCCGTAGAGGCGGTCGTTCTCGCCCACCCGGACCGGCAAGGTCACATTCACGTCCTTCATTCGCTCGGCCAGGGCTTCGGCTTCAGCCCGGGCCTTGCGCTTGGCATGCTCGGTCAGGCGCCTCGCATGCTCGATAGAGCGAACGGAGCCCGCATCTGCCACCAGGGCCATGCCCCGGGGGATCAAGTAGTTACGGGCATAGCCGGGCTTCACATTGACAACTTCACCGACGCTACCCAGCTTCGGCACGTCTCTTTGTAGAATGACTTGCATGGCTGAGCTCCCTTAGTGCTGCTGACCCGAGTAGGGCAGCAGAGCCAACTGACGAGCCCGCTTGATTTCACGGCACAACACTCGCTGATACTTGGCGCTGACCCCACTCACGCGGGCCGGCATGATCTTGCCCCGCTCGGTGATAAAACGCCGCAGCAGGTTGGGATCCTTATAGGTAATCTTCAGGTTCGGGTCGGCTTGAAAGGGGCACATCTTACGACGCCCACGGGCCAATCCCCGACCGGACACACGACCTTGACCTTCTTCTTCACCAGCCATGATCTAGTCCTCCTTCGTTTCAGAGTCGGCATCAGCCTCCTCAGTTGTTGCCTCGGCGGCCGCTTCTTCAGCGGGCGCTGCCGCGGCTTCGACAGCCTCTTCAGCAGGAGCAGCCTCAACTGCCTCTTCAGCAGGAGCAGCCTCTGCTGCCTCTTCAGCAGGAGCAGCCTCAACTGCCTCTTCAGCGGGAGCAGCCTCAACTGCCTCTTCAGCGGGAGCAGCCTCTGCTGCCTCTTCAGCGGGAGCAGCCTCTGCCTCTGCAGCCGGCGCTGCTGCTGCAGCCCCGTCGGCGCTGTGGGTCCACTCTTTCGCCTTGGCCTTCTCAACAGCAGCAGCTTCCGCTGCCTCAGCCCGGGCTTGGTCCAACTGCTCCTGCTCGAGACGAGCACTTGCGATCCGCACTTCGGAATCCACATCGGTGTCGACCTGAATCGTCAGAAAGCGCCAAACGCCATCCATAATCCGCAGGTTACGTTCGAGCTCCCGGATCAATGCAGGCTTGTGGCCGAGGAAGCGATTGATGACGTAATAGCCCCGGCTGGACTTGTTGATCTCGTAGGCGAGCTTGCGCTTACCCCAGTGCTCAACGCCCAAGTAGCTGCCGCCACTCTTGCCGATGACACCTTCGATCCGCTCGAGAAGGGCGTCTAGTTTACCCTCTTCCTCAAGGTCTGGATCGAGGATGCAGACGGTTTCGTATTCTCTCTGTAACTCCACTTTTACCTCCTGGTCTTTAGTGGCGGAGCCCTCTGGGAACCCCGCAAGGAGTGGATATCGCCTCCGAAAAGGCGGGGCTTGCTACACGATCAACCGCCAGCAAGCAACGGCGCAATGACAAGGGCCACCACGGTCATTAACTTCACGAGGATGTTGAGGGCCGGACCTGCGGTGTCCTTGAAGGGATCGCCGACCGTGTCACCGATCACGGCAGCATGGTGAGACTCGCTCCCCTTACCCTCATCGGCTTCAAGGTTCTGGGCTTCAGTTTCCACCTGCTTCTTGGCGTTGTCCCAGGCACCACCGGCATTGGACATGAAGATGGCCAGAAGGACGCCAGAGACCAGCGCACCGGCCAACAAACCGCCGAGCATGACCTTGGCATCAGCCAGGCCCCACGGCGCAAACTTGTACGAGAAGCCCACGACCACTGGCGCCAAAATCGCCAGCAGGCCGGGCTTAATCATCTGCCGAATGGCTGCCTTGGTGGAGATATCCACACACTTGGCGTACTCGGCCTTCACACCTTCTTTGCCTTCTTTGAGACCCTCGATCTCACGGAACTGGCGGCGAACCTCAACGATCATGTCGTTGGCCGCTTCACCCACAGCCTTCATGGCCATGGAGCTAAAGAGGTAGGGCAGCATGCCGCCAAGGAGGAGACCCGCGACCACCATCGGCTGAGCCAGGTCGATCGCCCCAACCTTCGCCACGCTTTGGAAGGCAGCGAACAGGGCGAGGGCCGTCAAAGCTGCGGAACCGATCGCGAAGCCCTTACCAATGGCCGCCGTGGTGTTACCCACCGCATCCAACTTGTCGGTACGCTCACGAACTTCAGGCTCCAGATGGGCCATCTCAGCAATGCCACCAGCGTTGTCAGCCACCGGACCGTAAGCGTCCACAGCCAACTGAATACCCGTGGTGGAGAGCATGCCCAACGCAGCCAGGGCGACGCCGTAGAGACCCGCAAAGTTATAAGAGATGAGGATCGCAACGACGATGTAGACGATCGGCAAGGCCGTCGACACCATGCCCACACCCACACCGGAAATAATGTTAGTGGCCGGACCGGTCTTCGAAGCGGCCCGAATACTTAGCACCGGCCCCTTGTCGGTGGCGCAGTAATGCTCGGTGGTGAAACCCACCGCGATACCGGCGATCAAACCACCGATGGTGGCGTAAAGGATTTCAACAGGACCCACCCCGGCGCCGTCGGGGCCCAGCGGGAGTTGGACCCCCTCGCCGAGAATCGCCTTGGCGATGAAGTACGTCGCCGGAACCATGACGGCTGCCGCACCCAAAGTGCCACCATCAAGGGCCCGCTGCGGGTTTCCACCCTCTTTCACATTCACGAAGAAGGTGAAGATGATCGAGCAGACAACGCCGACGGCAGCGATGACGAGTGGAATCAAGGCCGCCTTATAACCGTAGATGCCACCGGCGACAGCGCCGAGCACCATGGCACCGATGATGGAGCCCACATAGGATTCAAAGAGGTCCGCACCCATACCGGCCACGTCACCCACGTTGTCACCAACGTTATCGGCGATGGTGGCTGGATTGCGAGGATCGTCCTCGGGAATGCCGGCCTCGACCTTACCAACAAGGTCGGCGCCAACGTCAGCGGCTTTGGTAAAGATACCGCCACCCACGCGGGCGAACAGAGCGATTGAACTGGCGCCCAAGCTGAAGCCGGAGAGCACCTGAATCACTCGGGTCAGTCCCGATTCCTTCTGGCTCAGATCCACGGCGTCGAGACCGGCCAAGCCATTGGAATAGAGGATGAACAAACCGCCCAGCCCCAACAGAGCCAGACCGACAACGCTCATGCCCATGACGGCGCCGCCCCGGAAGGCGACCTTCAAGGCCGGCGGCAAGCCCTGACGGGCGGCGTTCGCGGTACGAACGTTGGCGGAGGTCGCAACCATCATACCCGCGTAGCCCGCAATGGCGGAACACAGCGCGCCGATGACGAAACTCAGACCCACGAGCCAGTGAGACTTCGCTTCGCCACTGTTGCCGACCGCTAGCAGCACACCGACGATGACCACGAAAATGGCCAAGACCTTGTATTCGGCGGCGAGGAAGGCTCGAGCGCCGTCCTTAATGTTGCCACCGATTTCCCGCATGCGGTCGGTGCCGACGTCCTGCTTGTTGATCCACCCTGCTGTCAGGAAGGCGTAGACCAGGCCGAGCAAGCCGGCGACCGGAACGATATAGAGCCATGTTTCGGGATTCATTTTTCTCCTACTCGCGTGCGCTATGCGCTTTGAGGCGGGCGCCGTATATGGGGGGCCAAGGGGGGGGGCAAGAGCGGGTTATTACGGAGATTGACGGGGCGAGTCCTGCGTCGCCCCTTGGGATGACGCTAGAAGCCCAGCAAGAAGCGAAGAGCACCTAGGCGTCCTCGAGTTCTACCTGTCGTGCGTAGTAGCCACCCTGAGCCATTAACTCGGCGTGACTCCCCCGCTCCACCACCCGGCCCTTGGCCAACACGAGGATCTGGTGCGCACGACGTACCGTGCCAAGTCGATGGGCTACCACCAACACGGTTCGACCCACCATCAAGCGCTCGAGCGCAGCCTGAACGGCCCGTTCCGCTTCCGAGTCGAGGGCGCTGGTCGCCTCGTCGAGCAGGAGGATCGGCGCATCTTTCAACAGGGCCCTAGCGATCGCAATCCGTTGGCGCTGACCACCACTGAGCCGAACCCCTCGATCACCCACTTGAGTCTCAAGCCCTTGGGGTAGTTCTTGGATAAAATCCCAGGCCTGGGCGGCCTGAGCGGCCTCGATGATCTCGGCCTCGGAGCTTTCCGGGGCTGCGTAGGCGATGTTGGCCCGCACGGTATCGTGAAACAACACCACATCCTGGCTGACCACTGCGACCTGACGCCGCAGGCTCTGCTGGCTCAAGTGACGGAGGTCCTGGCCATCGATGCGAATCGCGCCCTCTGTCACGTCGTAGAAGCGGGGCACCAGCTGCAACAGGGTCGACTTGCCGCAACCGCTCGGACCCACCAGTGCGAAGGTCTCCCCCATGGGTACAGAAAAGTTCATCTCGCTGAGCACCGGCGGCAACAGGACCCCGTCGGACTCAGCATAAGCAAAGGCAACCCCCTCAAAGCTGAGGCTCTCATCCAAGCCTTGGAGTTCGACAGCGTCCTCAGCGTCCAGGACCTCGGCCTGGCGGTCAATGACCTCAAAGATGCGTTCGGAAGCGGCCATGCCGGTGGCGACAAAGGTGGAGATTCGACCGAGCTCCTTGATGGGGGCATAGATCAAAACGAGAGTGGCAAAGAAGCTGACGAAGAACTCCGGTGCCAGATAATCGGGATGGGCCTCCGGAAGGACCATCCGCCCCTGGGCATACCAAAGGACCGCCGCCAAACCGGCGACCCCGAGCAACTCGATCACCGGTGAATAGGCGCCTCGGGCCAGAATGGAACGCCACATCACCCCCAGGAACTGCTGATGGGCCTGGCCAACACGGCTGCGCTCCCGCTCCTCGGACGCGCTGGCCTTGATCAACTCAATACCCGTCAGCCCTTGGGCGATCCGATCGGTCACAGCCCCGAGGGCATCGAGATACTCCCGGGCGATCCGGCGAATCGTCTTTAAAAACAGGCTGATCGGCACCACGGCCAGGGGCACGGCCGCAAACGCGACCAGCGCCAACCACACGTCGAGAAGAAAGCATTGGAGAACCAGCGCGACGATGACGAGACTACTGCGCAAACCACTGGCCATGGCGTCCACCACCGCAAACTCCACTTGCACCACGTCCGTCGTAAACCGGCTCAGCAGATCACCGCCTCTGCGCCGATCGAAGAAGGCCTTCTCCTGGCCCAGCGTGGCCGCAAACAGTTGGTCGCGCAGATCGACAACCACATTCGATCCGATCCAACGCATCGTGATAAACTGCAGCCCATAGGCGATGCCCTTGATCACAACGATCGCGACCAACAACCACGCAATCCCCTTCGTGCCATGATCGGCGAGGAAACGGTTAAAGGGCTCAAACTCCTGGGCCAGGATGTTGAAGCCCCGATCGCCACCGGTGATCAAATGGGAGAGCCCGGGCCCCAGCAAGAAGGCATAGGCTGCTGTGGTCAGCGCCAAGATGACCATGGCGAAAATCGTGACCGGAAAAAGTCGTCGGTACGGCATGATCAGGCGCAATAAGCGCCGGTAGCTGCTCATGAGCGAACCTTGCTCCGAAGGCCCCATACGCTCATCATCGCTTCCACGACGATCCCCGAACTCATCTTGGATTCACCGGCCACCCGATCGGGAAAAACGATAGGGAACTCCTTGACCTGAAAGCCAGCGGACAGGGCCCGGTACTTCATTTCGATTTGAAACACGTAGCCCTTCGCTGCCACCGAGCTCAGATCCAACTGTCGCAGGACCTCTGCTCGCCAACCGACAAAGCCGGCCGTGAGGTCCCGGATACGAACGCCCAGCAAGGTGCGCGCATAAAGAGAGCCGCCCCGGCTGATCATACGACGGACGAGCCCCCAGTTCTCGACCCCACCGCCCGGGACCCAACGGGAGCCAACGGCTACGTCCGCTGCTTCTAGCGTTGCCAGCATGTCGGGTAGGTAACGGGGCCGATGGGAAAAGTCCGCGTCCATCTCAATGAGCAAATCGTAATCGCGGGCGAGGCCCCATTCGAAACCCGCGAGGTACGCAGGCCCCAAGCCGCCCTTGCCTTCCCGGGCGAGGAGGTGGAGCCGGGGTTCGGTCGCGGCCATTTCGGCCACGCGGTCGCCGGTACCATCAGGGCTGTTGTCATCGATGATGAGGAGATCCACCGGCGCGGCAGCGAGGACGGCCGGAATGATCTGATCGATATTCTCCATCTCATTGTAGGTGGGCATGCAGACCAGCGGACGACTCATCAGTCACTCGTTTCCGTTTGTTCGGTGTGCATCGATGCCCGACCGAGGGCTGCGATGGCGAGCAGAAAACCAAGAGTCAGACCCGCCAGGACGTCTGTGGGCCAATGGGCCCCGATCGCAATGCGGCTCCAGCCGACGATCAGAGGCAGGCCAAGCCCCACAAGAGCAGCGGCTCCGGAGCGACGTTGTCGCCACAGTGCGAGGCCAAAAACACCGAAGACATAAGCCCCGGTGGCCGTGTGCCCCGATGGCATCGCTCTGGCCTTGAGTTCACCGCCGGGCAGCGAGGCCACTTCGTCGAGCACTGCACCCGGCCGCGGCCGATCGATACCGAACTTCAGCCCCTGAACCACGACCAACAAAACCAGCCCGCCTCCAATCACGCGAGCGATCGGGATGCGCTGCCAGGCCTTGAACAGGACCATACCCAGAACGAAAACCGGCAGACAAAGCCAGGGCTCGCCCAAGTACGTCAACCATTGAGCCACTCCATCGCCCCGACCCGAAAGTGCCCGCAGGCCCGAAAGATCCGGTGGGAAAACGCCAGGAACAGCCCCGAGGAGGTGCAGTGATGGGTGCGTCATTGCTGACCAAGGACCGCCTGAGCAACGGCCTCCATCCCCACCCCACCGGCCATGGCCTGTCGCAGGCGCCTGGACGCATCGAGCTGGGCGACCCGCTCCGGATGGTCTGCAGTGGCCAGGCGGTTTGCCACCTGCACGATCGCCTCCGGCTTGGCCTCGCCTTGAAACATCTCTGGCCAGGGGCCCGGGCCTAAGACCAGGTTGGGCGGGGCCGTCTGTTCGAGGCGAACCAGGGAACGACCAATGACCCAAGTCACCAGCGGTGCGCGAAACACCACGACCTGCGGTGTACCGATCAAAGCGGTCTCCAACGTCGCTGTGCCGTTACAGACGAGGGCCACCTTCGCACCGGCGACAGCGGCTTGCACGGTGTCGACCTGTTCCACGGGAAGGCCGGCAAAGCAGGCGCCGACCGCGGCCGCATCAAGAGTCGGTGCGACGGGCACTCGAAAGGAGGCCGTCGGGTCAGTTTGGAGCATGTGCTCCGCACAGCTTTTGAGCAGAGGCCCCACATAGTCCAACTCGGCCCGGCGACTTCCAGGCAGCAGCGCGATCGGCCCGTCCACACGAGATGGTGTTGGCTGACAATCATCAGCGATCGGATTGCCCAAATACTGACAATCCACCCCCTGTTCCCGCCACCAATCAGCCTCGAAGGGAAGGATCACGAACAGCTCGTCATAGGCTTTGCGGGCACTGGCGAGTCGCCAACTCCCCCAAGCCCACAGCTTGGGGGGAATGAAGCCGACCACACGAATACCGTGGCGACGGAGGGCCTTACCCAGCGGTAGGTGGAAGCCGGAGTAATCCACAAGGACCGCAGTCTTGACCCCCCGCTCTAGGGCGGCATTCACCAATGCGGTTCGTTGTTTCCTGAGGGTCCGCACCGTACCGATCAGGCGAGAGAAGCCGAAGGCCCCCTCGGCCCGGCAAATGGCTTCGACGCCTGCTGCCGCCAACTCAGGTCCGATTTTTCCCAAACAGGCCTGGTCGGGGCCGAGGGCGCGGACCAGTGCAGCGGCCTGGCGATCGCCGCTGGCTTCGCCGACGCTGATCAGGATCGGTGATTTCATCGTCGAGAACTAGCGCCCAAGCGCCAAGGAAACAACGCTCAGACCCCCGAGGGCCAACCCGGCTCCCCACAGGACCCTGGCTCGTCCTTCTGCGGCCGAGAGCGTGTCCACTGTCTCCCGCGTGATCGGCCGGGCGTCGAAAGCATCCTGAGCTTGGCTCAAGGTCGCATAGCTGCTGCCGATCAAACCGACTCCGCCCAAACCCATGCCAAACCCCACCGACCGGAGCCAGGGATGCCCATTAGGCTGCGCAGCTGGTCCTTGAGACCCCGCCTTGGCAACCGTCGTGCCAGGTCCTGGCTTCGACGCTGGAGCCGACTTCTTTTGCCCCTTATTCTTCGCCAGAGCAGAGAGCACCTGATTGGCGAGCACCACCGCCTTGTCCGGTCTTAAAACGCCCTGAGGCAAAACTGTGCGTTGCACGAAATGCTCAACACCATCGGGCGCGATGCCGCGAATCACCGCAAGCGGCTCCCGCTCAACCTGTCGCAAAGTGACCACGAGCACCAAATCAAGAGGGATCAGTTGGCCTAAGGCCTGGACACATTCCCGTCGGCCGCAGCCCAACAAACGGGCCTGGTCCTCAAGGGGCAACACGCTGCGCAGGTTCGTCGGCTGGAGCACGGGCGACACCTTCTTCGTGCTCTCCAAAGCTTTTGCGAGTCGCTTGAGAAAACGGCGACCGGTTTTGGCTGGAACCCCGGCCCCTAATTGGGGCTCCATAATCGCAACCCGGGGTTTGTCGATCCGGTGTGGTGCGCCGATCACCAACTCCTTCTTGGCCGGTGCCTCATCAAGACCGACGAGGGGCGGCAAACCGCTGTCTTGGGCAACAACGAGACCTGGGCCCATCAACAGAAGGCCCGGCAGGATGATGGCTGGCAGCACCTGGCTCATGATCACTATCTACCTCGTTGTGGGCTCCGGTCCAACCGGTCCATTGACGGGGGGGCGAGCCAAGGCTTCTGCGACGGCTTCAAGGGTCTGAAATTGGAGCGCTGGTCGCTCGTTGACCAAATGATGATCAGCCCCTTCGATGCGAAGGAACGTCGCCTGGGGCAGCCGCCTTCGAAGGACATCGAGATTATAGGACCAATGCACAGTGCCATCGACCGTCCCCTGAATCACAAGCAAGCCCTTATCCAAGGGCCCTCCGCGCACAAAACCGGTCTGCCATGCCTTGAGCGCATTCAACCAACCAAAGGGTATCTTACGCTGTTGCAATGGGTCCTGCTCCCGCAAGAACTTCATGAATTGCTCGTCGCTGGAGCAGCGACGAAAACGTCTTGGGACCGAGCCAACAAAGAGCGACACGACCGCTTTGGCGACGTTCGACTTACGGAAATGAGCCCAGCGAACCAAGGGGGCGAGAAGCACCACATTACCGTCTAGGGTACGGCCCTGGTCTAACTCGTTGAGCAATATGCTCGCCCCGGTGCTGTGGCCTACAAAATGAGTGGGCCCAGACACCGCCGGGAGTCGAGCGACGGCCTGGCGAACAGCTCGAAAGGCCTTCGCATAGTCGGCCATCGCCCGCAGATCTGCTCGGGGTCCCGTACTCAGTCCATGGCCCGGCAAATCGTAGAGAACGACCCGATACCCCTCCCTTAAGAGTCGCTTCACCAAGGGACCATAGCTTCCCATGTGGTCGAGGTAACCATGAACCACGATGACCGTTCCCGAGGGAGCTGCCCGGGGCCTAAAAACCTGAACAGCGAGCCGTTGGTCAGCCACCGGAACCGACCCCAATCGCCAAGAGGCCTTGATCGAATCGAGACCATAAAAGCCGAGATAGGCTTGAGCCCGAGACGGCTTGAGTCCTTCATGCAATGGGGGCAGAACACGAGCCATGGCCGCAAAACGCCCGGCCCACTGCTGCCGCTCCACCGCTGGACTCAACAGCACCAAAGACAAGCCCGTTGTGATCAGCAAAGCGCCAACCGCCGCTTCATTTCCCGGTGGGGAATGCCCAACTCAAGGTAGTCTTCAGAGCTCGCAGTGTAGCCCAGTCGGGTATAGAAAGGCGCCGCGGTCACCCTCGCATGGAGAACCACCTCAACGATGCCCTTCTCCACCAAGGCCTCCTCCAGGCCCCGAACGAGGGCCCGACCCAAACCTTGCCCCTGACAATCGGCGGCCACAGCCATCTGATACAAGCGACCAGATCGACCCCTTGGGTGGAACAAAACGCAACCAACCAACCGGTCGCCGTCCACGGCCACAAAGTGAAGACTCTCTCGTTCGAATGGGAACTCGTTGGGATCAAAGGATCGCCCAATCGGTTGGCGAAGGACGGCATCACGCAGTTTCTTTTCCGCCTCATACCAGTCACCATCCGGTTCGATGAATCGAAATTCCAGAGCCATTGTGTTGCGCCTCGCTGCGAGAATAGTCGGCTCTCTCAAGGCTCGCCAGCCCCTTTGGTTTCGGGCATGAGGAAAGGGCCATGGATGTGTATCGATCCCTTTTCGATGGTGCCGTCAAGGTGCTGCAACCTCGTCGTTTCGAAGACGAACGGGGCTATTTTATGGAATCTTGGCGAGAGGAGACCCTGGCGGAGGCCCTTGGTATGGATCTCGCCTTTGTTCAGGACAATGAGAGCCTGTCGGCCCGCGGTGTCCTGAGGGGTCTCCACTACCAATGGGATCCACCCCAAGGAAAGCTCGTGCGCTGTGCCCACGGTAAGGTCCTCGATGTTGCCGTGGATTTGCGCCGGTCGTCACCCACCCTTGGACAGGCAGAGGTCATCGAATTGAGCGCTGACAACCGGCTCCAGATCTGGATTCCACCGGGCTTCGCTCACGGTTTCCTCAGCCTGACAGACGATGCCCTGGTGTTGTACAAATGTACGGCCCGCTGGTCAGCGGAAGGGGAGAGTGGGCTTTGGCCCCTCGATCCAGAACTCAACATCAACTGGCCCTGCGCTGCCGATGAGATCACCCTGTCGCCGAAGGACGCCGAGGCCAAAACGCTCGCTGACTATCTGGCGGATCCAGTCTTCGACTAGTCGAGTCGAGGCCGGCAGCAGAACACCGCCATCCGAGCGTTGGTAAAGTCCCGACGCCGACCAAAGTTGTCGAGGCTGCCCTCGGCATAAAAACCATTGTCCCAGCCGCACCAGTTCTGATCCCCGATCATGAGCGTCTGCTGGTTATTGCTGTAGAGGAACTTACCGGCCGTTGAGGTTGGCTCGCCATTCTCGTGATTCATCGGAAAGCACGGGTTACCACAAAAGTTCTGGTTGCTCGCGCCGCGTAAATTGTCGGGCCAGGCATAGAGCCAACGCCCGGAACAGCGCTGAGCGACCGCCTCCCCCCAAGTCGATTCTGTTCCCCCCGGATCCTGACCTCGTGGATACCTCGCTTCCCATTCGGCGAGGCTACAGACGTGCCAACCCTCCGCACAGGCCTGATCGACCGTGTCGCGGCGGAACTCGCCGCCGCAGAGGGCAGCATCCCGACTCGCCGGCGTAAAGGCCGGGTGCTCTGCTTCCCGCTCTCGACAGCCATTGGGTGCTGGTTCGCTCTGGCAATCGGCTGCGCACAGGTCACCATCTTCCACATTCCCATCATCGCAGACTTCATGACCCGGATCGCCAAACAGAAGCTCCTCTGCCTCACCCTCGACCATGCGGTAACGCCGAACCACTCCATCGCCACAGCGGGCGATCGTACAGTCATTGGTGCACTCATCGGCGTCCTCTTGGTTGCCGTCGTCACAGCCCTCATACCCTTCGTCGCCAGGTTCAAGGTCGCCATTTCGAGCGAAACCGTCGCCACAAACGGCCCGCTGACAGGCTGCGGTACAACGGTCGTTGGAGAGCCGGTCACCGTCGTCACAGGCTTCATAACCCGCCTCGCCAGGTGCGAGTTCAACCCGCTCCCCCTGTAGCCAGGCATAGCGGCGCACGACATCATCACCGCACACAGCTGTTTGGCATGCATTGGTGCAGGCATCCGCGTCTTCATCGTTGCCGTCATCACAGGTTTCTGCACCGACGGCGACGACGCCATCGCCACAGACGGCCTCTTCGCAGTTGTTCAGACAGGCATCCGCGGGGTCATCGTTGCCGTCGTCACAATCCTCGTTGCCAAACCACTCAAAGCCATCGCCACAGCGGGCCGCTCGACAGCCCTCAACACAGGCATCCACATTGCTATCGTTCGCATCATCGCATTCTTCGTATCCGACTTCACCGATCCGTATGTTCGTGCGGAGGATCCCATCCCCGCAGCGGGCTTCTCGGCATTCGTTCGTACAGTCGTTACCGCCGTCTCGGTCACCATCATCGCAGGTTTCTTCCCCCACCCAGATGTGGCCGTCACCACAGCGAGCCACCATGCAGTCCGTCGTACAACCGTCGTCGTTGGAGTCGTTGCCATCGTCACAGCCCTCGTGTGCGGGGTCCTCAACGGCCACATCTGTGCGCCGCACCCCATCGCCACAGCGGGCCGGGCGGCACACATTAGTACAAGCATCTCCTTCGTTGAGATTGCCATCATCACAACTCTCTACCCCCTCGCGGAGGTAACCATCGCCGCAACTGGCGGCCACGCAAGTGCTCAGGCACCCATCCGTATCCGAGTCGTTGCCATCATCGCAGACCTCACCGGCCTGCACTGCCCCATCGCCACATCGAGCATCCGCACAGTCGTTGCATGCGTCCGTTGGATCGTCGTTGCCATCGTCACATTCTTCCACCCCTGCTTGGACGAAGCGGTCACCACAACGGGCTTCGCGGCAGTTCTCCACACAGGCGTCGTCGTTGTCTTCGTTGCCATCGTCGCAGACTTCCGATGGAATGGTGCCGGGCTCCGTCTCGACCGTTCGCAGGATGCCATCGCCGCACCGAGCCAGCAGGCAAACGTTGGTACATGCATCGCCAGCTTCTTCGTTGCCGTCATCACAGGCCTCAAAGCCGAGCTCGCCCTCGGCCCGGTCGAGACGCTGGATCCCGTCGCCGCATCGGGCTTCAACGCAATTGGCTAAACAGCCATCCTGCTCATCTGAATTGCCATCATCACAGGCCTCGTAGCCATCATCACCGGGGCTCAGATCCTGCCGAGTGATCGCATCGCCACAACTGGCTGCCTTGCAATCGCTCAAACAGCCGTCGGTTGGCGAACTGTTGCCATCATCGCAGGCCTCGCCGGCATCCAGGACACCGTCACCACAGCGAGTCAGGTCGACTGGGTCATCACCGGGGCAGGCCGCCAGCAGTAGCCAAGGCAGGGCCAGCAAGAGACGATGGGCCATTTTTTACCTCCCCGCGTGCGGGGGAAGGCTACCCGAGGCTCAGGCGAACAACAACTTCCGGCCCCGAAGTGCCATCAGAACGAGCAGTACCCAGGCCAGGCCGCCGGCATCGGAACCGGAGCAGCCACAACCCTCGGGGGTGGCTGCGCCCGACGGTACAGCGTCTGGCTCATCGGTGGTTTCGGGTACGCAGGAGCGGGCCAAATCGTCATCCCACTCCACGGCCACATTGAAGTCGCCGAGACGAGCCCCACCCGTCTTTGTCCCTAGACTCACATAAAGAGGACCGCCACAGGCCGTATCGAGGCCATCGACCTCTAAGAGGCCACCTTCCCCCTGAACCACAACGGGGTAAAGACGAGCGTCATCGTTGTAGGACACCCGTCCATCGTCGTAATTGAATTCGATCGGCGCACCATCTCGAAGCACGGCGGTCAGTTCGGGGGCTTCCTGCTGTTGCCCCATGAAGTCACCGCCACCGGCCATCGAGAACCGCAACTGCACGCTGACGGTACCCGGCGGCATCATGATTCGGCCCTGGAAGAAAGTGGGTGCGTGCTCCCCTTCCCGAACGCCGACTTGTTGGGCGCCAGCTAAGTGGACTTCTTCGGGGCCTTGGGAGACCATTTCCGGCCGTTGCCCCTCGTGCTCCACCAGCTTCAACAAGTCCAACACCCGCTCACAGTCGATCAGGCCCGCTTGGGTCATATGCTCGATGAAGGACTCCGCCCGCGCTACATCCAATTGCAGTTCCAACTCCGCGGCGATGGCGTCGGCAGCATCGGTGTAGCCGGCCATCTGGGTCGGAATCGCCGCCATGCCCATCACCACAGCGGTGTCGAAGAGGACCTGGTCATCGTCATCAAGACCGGAGCGAAAGGCCCATAGCTGACTCGCCAGAGGGATCCCATCGTGGTGGACTTCACCAATGAGATCATCAGGGCAGCGCTTTGGCACGCTATGGTCTCTGATGCCTTCGGCACCACCGACAAACTGTCCCATCTGGGGAGAGCCAGCCATCACCATGGACATATAGTCAGCGAAGCCCTCGTGCAGAGAACCAGGTGTCAGGTGCGTCCCCCATCGATCCTGATGAGCACCCGCAAGCCGCGAGGTCCGCGAGATCGCGGCGTGGGTGAGTTCGTGGTACAGCACGTCAGCATCGTAGACGAAGGGTCCCACCGTCCCATGGAACATGAGGACCGAGTCGAAATCCCGCTCCATGGGAAACGGCGTCTGCTCTGAACTCTCGCCGATCGCGGGGATGAACACCGCGTTATCCATGGGCATGAAACAGCTGATCTCTTGCGACAGCATGTTGATGCAGCCGGCTGCACTCAAAGCCTGAATCCCCTCCTGGCCACCGAAGGGAATGGAAGGCACCATGAAGTTGACCGTGATGGCGAAACCGGCCCCGCCACCGGAGAGGCTGAATCCCTCCAAGCCATGTTGCCGAAGAAATTCGAGAAACAGGTGGGCGTGATAGTAGCCCTGGGTCTCCGCGAATGAATCCCGGTGCGGCGCATCAGCCAGGGTCACATCCGCTGGCAGCGTCCGAGTCATCAAACCAGGCTGCGTCGGCATCCAGTTGGTGACGCGGGCATTGTATAGAAAGTCTCCCGCCTCGTCTGGTCGGGCTTCGGGGCGCTCGTCACAAAAGGGCATCGTGACGTTAAACTGACCGAAGGGCATCGTGACCTTGATGGGCCCGTTGCCCGGCTCGCAGCCCTCTTCGATACAGCAGGCGCGAATCTGAAATTCTTCGCTCTGCAACACCCGGCCCGCGGGTGCAGGCTCTAGATCGACTGTGATCACATCGGTGAGATCGCGACCGACGCCCGGGCTGCGTTCAAACACATGGGCCTGGGCTTTTTTGACGAGGTTACGGCGGGCCAGGATCTCCCCTGTGACACCGTCCACTCGAAACTCTAAGAGCTCGTAGGGCATGGGTGAACTCAAGTGAATGACCCAGGTCGGTGCCAGCCCCTTTGCGACCACACGCCAGGCCTGACGGGCCGACCAGTTCCCCGGCTGCATTGGATCGAGGTGAGGAAACTGTGGACCGCGTTCGATCGTTGTCCTGAGGGCCTCGTCCCGATCCACGCGAAAGGCTGCGATCCCTTGGACCCGATGCAAAGGCTTCACCTCTTTTTGGTAGACCAGACCTCGGTCATGATCCCAGCGACGAATCAGCTCATGATCAAGGACCATCAGGCCTTGGTAGACCCGGCGAAACCGATAGACTGCGCCGTTTGTTACCTGCGTTTCTCGCTCAAGACGGTAGCCGACCGGGGGCTGGTCGATTTGGGTCACATCCATGCCAGGCTCGGCACTCGTGGCACCACCGACTGTGAATAGGCTCGCAAAAGTGATCGTTAGCAGCACAGATCCTCCGGAATGCTTATGCGACTCGTTATACCTTACCCCTACAGAAACCTACTGCCGAGTAGACTCCGTCATTCCTCGGATGCGCCCAGTGGGCTACCCGAAGGTTTTTCTGCTAAGGGCTGCCCGCCGAGGTGCCGTTGGGTGCCTCAAGGAGCCATTTTCACCATGCGATTCACCATCCTTGCCTTGTTGCTTCTGACACCGGCCCTTGCGAGCGCCAGTGCACCAGCGGACGCCCTTCAGTTCACGAAGGAACAATTTTCAACCTATTGCGCCTTCAAAAACTTCATGGCGGAAGACGGCGAGTGGAAGAAGTTCAAGACGCCCGAACGAGCAAAGAAGAAGTTCGCCAAGAACTATCGAATGAAGGAGGCTGCACTCGACGCCTTGATCACGGCCGGTGAGCGTGTGGGTTCTTGCGCCGACTTTAAGGCCCGCTGGGAGGCTGACCTCAAGGCGGCCTTGAAGGCGATTCCTAAGCGGGGTGATCTGGTGCGAGGCTTCAAGGAGCCTATTTTCGCCCGGCGGATCAACTGGGTGGAAGTGAACGTCGACAACAGCGACCACGTGATCGTCTGGGTCAGTTGGCTGTGGTTTAACGATCGATTTGTGGAGGAGGAGAGCGCCATCGTCGGCGCGATCGTCCACGAAGTGCTGCCGGCCGCGGGGACCCTGCTGGTCTTCGCTCGCAAGAAGTCGGAGAAAGAAAAGAACATGTTTGAAGCGAAAATTTCCGGCTCCCGGCTGGGGACGATCAAGCTCAA
Source organism: Myxococcales bacterium (assembly GCA_002722845.1). Lineage (GTDB taxonomy): Bacteria > Myxococcota > UBA4151 > UBA4151 > UBA4151 > UBA4151. Next base: position 29,057 of record PBND01000001.1, read on the forward strand.
GAAGGTGGGTGATTACGCCAAGAAACGCTATTGGCGCTTCTTCGAAGGTATCAAATTCGACGAGAGCATCTCACGCACGAACTAAAGGGTGACTTGACCCAAGGGCTCAAGAGTCGTTCCATGGGCTCGTGACAGACCCTAGTTTACCAGAAACCATCGGCCGCTATCAGGTGCTCCGCCACCTGGCGTCTGGTGGTATGGCCGACCTGTTCTTGTGCCGTCAGGAAGGCCCTGGCGGCTTCCAGAAGCTGGTGGCGGTCAAACGGATTCGCGAGGAATTCTGCCTCGACTCCGAGTTCACGACGATGTTTCTCGATGAGTCACGGATCGCCGCGCTGCTCACCCACGCGAACATCGCACAGATTTACGAGCTCGGACTTGAAGACGACCAGCCCTTCCTCGCGATGGAGTTCGTCAACGGCCGCAGCGTCAGTCACATCATGAAGGTGATCCGCCAGCGGGGGAGCCGTATTCCCCCCCCCTTGGCCGTCCAAATTCTCATCGGCGTCCTGCGAGGACTCGACTACGCCCACGGCAAACGGGACCTTTCTGGGCAAGCTCTCAACCTCGTGCACCGAGATGTGACACCGCAGAATGTGCTCATCAGTGTCGATGGCGAGATCAAGTTAGTCGACTTTGGCATTGCGAAAGCAAGCACCCAAGTGGCTCAGACTCGACACGGTGTTCTCAAGGGCAAATACGCGTACATGAGTCCCGAGCAGGTCAAAGCGGGTCAAGGCATGCGACTCGATGGTCGCAGTGACCTCTTCGCATGCGGGATCCTCTTGTACGAGTTACTGTGCAACCAACGGCCTTTCCGGCGCGACTCGGCCATCGAAACGCTCAAGGCCATCGTCGCAGAAGCGCCCCCGGACCCACGGCAATTCAATCCGTCTCTGCCCACCGATCTGGTGAAAATCATGGGGCGCTCCCTGTACAAGAACCGGTCCAAGAGATTTTCCGATGCCAACGCCATGGCCCAACCGTTAGAGCGGTGGCTCTACAAACAACCCGACCCGCCGGGCCCCCGAGACTTGGCCAACTGGATCGAGGCCTTGTTTGAAGAAGAACGAGCCCGGGGTGAGGGCACCATGGTGGTCCGAGATGTCGGCGAAATCATGATTCCTGCTAACGATGAGCACAGCAGTGTCCGTCCCACACCCGAAGCAGCAAGCGGTGTCCCCCAAGGCAGCGTGAACACGATGCTGAGTCAGGTCCAAGGGCCTCGAACCGGCGAAATCTCCGTCAGCTTCGACCACAGCCTCGATCTCGACCAACTCGAGGTCGAAGCCACCGGGACTGAAAACACCGTCCCGATGACCGGCACGGCCCCCGACCCGACCGTGGTGTCTGGGCCACCGGCAAGCCTCGCTGACCCATCCCTCGATGGCCGCACGGTCGCAGACGTCCAGGGCAGTATCGCCGAAAACGCTCGCCTGCCTTCACCGCCCCCGCCAGAGGTCCACTCCGCGGCGGTGCCCGACCCGATCATCGAGGCGCCCGCGAGCCCAGCACCCCAGCCCTTGCAGCAACATCAGCCTCTGCCGCCGGCGGCGACGGCTGCCGACCTCGAAAAGGTTGCAGCGGCAGAGGATCGGCCGGCAAACCATATGCAAATGGTCCTGGCCGCTGTCGCTTTCGGCCTCTTTGTCTTAGTGATCTACTTGATGTTCTTCGCAGGATGAGTCTGCGGCCCATGCCCCCAGAAACCCTGCTTCCGCGAGTGCGCTAGGTGCCCCTCCTCCTCGCCATCTGCTTCTTCGCCTCCGGCGCAACAGGCCTCGTTTTTGAGGTGATCTGGTCCAGACTTCTTGGCCAAGTCTTCGGCGCCACAACCCCGGCGGTGGCGACCACGTTGTCCTGCTTTATGGGTGGGCTCGCCATCGGGGCCCACCTGATCGGCAAGGTGATGCACCGCATCAAAAGGCCAGCGCTCTGGTATGCCGGCTTTGAAGCGTGCATCGGCCTCTACGCATTGGCGATCCCGACCCTGTTGGATCTGGCCATCACCGTCCAGCGAACGGCCTGGCCCGCCGATGACAGCCGCTTCATCGTCTACTCCCTCGTACGCCTCGCTGTGGTGGCAGCGATTCTGCTGCCGCCCTCGGCCTTTATGGGCGCAACACTTCCTCTCTTGGCTGAAGCGATCGCCCGCTCGGGCTGGGGTCCGGGCAAAACCGTCGGCATGCTCTACGGGCTCAACACCCTCGGCGCCGTTGTGGGCGCCGGCGCTGTCGGCTTCTTCCTCTTGCCCTGGCTCGGTCTCAATCTGACCAACCAACTCGCCGCTGGAACCGACATCGTTCTGGCCGCACTCCTCGTCGCGCTTCTACCAAAGTTTGGCCAGGATTCGTCGGCCTCCGAAGCACCACCGCTTGAAGTGGAGGCACCGGTCCCGCAAGAAGACGAGCCATCGGGCATCCTCGGCGGTCGGGCCCGCTTACTCATTGCGGTCGTCGCCGTCTCCGGCGGAATCTCCATGGCCTTACAGGTCCTTTGGACCCGCGGCCTCTCCATGGTCCTGGGCGCATCCACCTACGCATTTACCACCATCTTGGTCGTGTTCCTCACCGGCCTTGCAGTGGGCTCTGCTGTGGCAAGTTTGACGGCGGATCGAGACCCTGCGCCGACCCGGCGGCTGGGTATCCTTCTCGTCCTCGCCGGCATCTTTGGGTTCATGGGGACGCGGGCGATCGATCAAATGCCCCATTGGCTCCAAAGTTTCGTCGTGGACCCAGAACTCACGACCCTCGGCTTAAACACGGTCCATCTCAGTTTCTGCAGTCTCACCATGTTGCCCGCGACCCTTCTGCTCGGTGCGGTCTTTCCCTATGTCGTGCGCGGCCTCCGGCCCGACGCAGGCCTGGGCGCGACCGTCGGCGAGGCCTACGCCGCCAACACCATTGGGGCCATCGTCGGCTCCGCCGGGGCCGGCTTTGTTGTGATTCCCCTTGTCGGCATCTACACGGGCCTGTGCCTGGGTCACACCTTGCACATACTCCTCGGCGTCCTATTGATCGTCCGGGAACAAGCCTCCGGGACCACGCGGGAATCTCGCCTCTCCCACGGCTTTCTCGCCCTGGCTTTGGCCGGTCTGATCTGGCTGGTGCCGCCCTGGGACGTCTCTCGCTGGAGCCTGGGGATGTTCCGGGTCTCCGTCGCCCGTGTTTTCGGCGATGAGGCTGCGCAAATCTTCGGCCGTCTACTGTATCACCGCGATGGCCTCGCAACCACGGTCACCGTGGAACGCAGTGACGATGTCACCCTCTTGAAAGTGAACGGGAAAGTGGACGCGTCAAGTCACGGCGATATGCCAACCCAGGTTCTCAGTGGCCTCCTCCCCCTGGTCCTTCATGGTCAAGCAGAGCAGGTGGCTATCATCGGCTGGGGCAGCGGGGTCACGGCCGGCGCAACCCTGTCGATGCCTGTCAAACGGGTGAAGATGATCGAGATTGAAGAAGCCGTGGTTGAAGCGGGTCGCTTCTTTGCTGATGTGAATCGCTCCCCAGAAACCGATGCGCGCATGCAAATCATCTACGACGACGGACGTAACGTCATGCACAGCAGCGATGAAACCTTCGACGTCATTATTAGTGAGCCGAGTAATCCCTGGATGTCCGGCGCTGCTGCTCTCTTCACCGAGGAGTTCTTTCAGGTCTTAAAAAGTCGGCTCAAACCCGGTGGTGTTAGCCTCCAGTGGATTCAACTCTATGAACTGAGCCCAAAGGCGATCAAAGCCCTGCTCCGAACCTACGCCTCAGTCTTCGAGGAAATTCTCGTCTTTTCGGCCCATCCGACCAGCAATGATATCTTTCTGGTCGGCTCCTCCAAGGAACTTAAACTCAACCGTGACCATCTACTGACGGCCATGTCGTCGCCGGATCGGATGACCTGGTTTCAAGCGGCCAAACTCCCGGAACCCGTGGACTTATTACCTCGACTGATCTTCGGGCGGGACGAGATCATGGCCTGGGTTGGGGATGGCCCACTCAACACCGATGACAACGGATTGGTTGAGTTCCTGGGCCCGGTCGACCTCCTTCATTACGCCGACAGCAGCGCTGAACTCCCCTTTCTCGACATCCTCGATGGACGCCGCCAGGCGATGGTCGAAAAGTACACCCGAGGATGGGCGTCCGGTGGCCGATCCATGGCCTGGGGAATGGCCCGGGCCGGGCGCTACGAAGATGCACGATCGATGGTTGCAGGCGGGGAAGACCCAGATCTGATTTGGGTCCTCGACCGTATGGAGGAGTCGGCCAAGGTGTCGATCTTGGATGAAGGGCTGAGCGAAACAGATCCCGACTATCGCCGGGTCGCCGAAGCCATGCTCTACGAGGGGCCGGAAGCCGCTGAGCAATTGCTTATGGACGAGGAGGGCTTGGCAAACCGCTCCCCCGGCCACCAACTGCTCGCCGGCTACATCGAGTTTCATATGGAAGACCTCTCCGCGGCCATCACACTGCTGCAGCGGGCGGCCCGCGACCAAGCCTATCGAGAAGGGATGCCAGCGGTGGACTACTACCTGGCCCGGGCGTTGGTGGAATGGGGCGAACCGGCGGAAGGCTTAGAAGTCATGCTTCGCCTTGGACGGCGCCTGCAGCGCGCAGGCCAGCGGGATCAGGGCAACTGGATGCGAGGGTCCTCGCCCCGCGGCCGGTAGAGAATCCAAACTCGCCCGATCACGGCGACCGCCTCACTAGCCGTCCGTTGCGCGAGGGTCCCAATCGCTTCCTTTCGGTCGATGCCGGTCTCTTTGCCCACCTTCACCTTGATCAACTCGTGGGCCTCAAGAGCCACATCGGTCGCTTGACACACGGCGTCTGTGAGCCCGTTGGCACCCACCTGTACAGATGGTGAGAGCCCGTGGGCCAGCCCCCGCAGGTAGCGGCGTTGTTTGGGTAAAAGACTCATCCGTCGGCAAGCCGGCGGGCTTGGCCGAGAAAGACTTTCGCGAGTTTCTCGTTATCGGCTCGCGCATAAATACGAGAGAGCAGGAGGGGTGCCACAAAGTCCTCTTGGTGTTCTTGGCTATAGGTCTGAATCTCGGCCAAAGCTCGATTCATCGCGCCGCCCGGATCGTGACTTCCCGGATCCAAAGTCTCTAGGTAGCGCTCGATGATCACCTGCCGCTGCTCAGAGAATCCACTGTCCCGTAGTTTATCTCGTGCACTGAGAACGTGGTGCTTCCGCATGAGTTCAAGGATCTCATGGAGAATGGCCATCGCATCCTGGTCGGTCGCCGCCGAGTCATCTTCCGGCGGCTGCTCCTGGGCTGGTTCCTCAGCCTCCCAGATGGGATCGGGCAAGCCCTCTTCGACGCTCGGCTCCTCGACTTCATCCTGCTCTCGCAGGGCCGGCCTGTCTTGGGTTCCAGGCATGGCGTCGCGAACCCCGGTGGACTGGGTCCAGCGATCCCGCCCCGTGCCTGCCCTCGGTCGGGCATCAGGGCTGGGCAGGGGCTCGATCACCCGAGTTGTCGGCGGCTTGATCCGCTGACCGGGCATACGAGGTGGGGCGGACAGAGGCGGCGCAGAGACCGGCGGGAAGGGTGATGGCGCGGCGACCGGTTCGGCCGGCATACTCGCCGCCAGGGGTGGCGGCGGTGCGGATGCTGGGCTTGGGGGCCTGGCGGGCGCCGAGGCACCGGGAGGCCGAATCCGAGGCATCCCGCTCAGCGTCCCCATCCCGATCGGTGCCGAGGTCTGGACCGCAGGACTGGGGGCAGGGGCCGATTCGGATACGAGGAGACCAGCCCCCCACATGACGACAAAGGCTGCCATACCCGCCGGGTCCCCCTCGGGAGCCGTCAAGCCGCCAATACCCGGCCCGGCCGCATGCAGTTGCTGGGCCAAGCCTTCCGGCAAGCCCAAATCCTCCAATGATGGCTCCATCAAATCAGTCCGACGGAAAGGAGGACCGATGGTCTGAAGGACCTCGTCGAGTTCGGAGCCCGTCAGGGCAGCCAAGGCATGGAAAGGCAATTCAAGGCACGAGAAACCCAAATCCTGGCCGGCATCACTCACCTCGTCGCTCACCTGCAACGACTCACCACTTTGCAGGACGGCGCAGAAACGCTCCAGAAGGTGAGACGCCCGGGCATCGCGGGAGGCATCGACGCCCAACAAGTGGTCTACCGAAGTCCAAGGTCCCGCATCGCCAGCCTCGGTCCCGGCCCACTCGAGCAGCCGAGCCTCTCGATCGCTGATCAACCCCTGATCTACCAGTTGAGGAATCAAGCTCTCTTGGCTGGCACCACAGGCAAACCCCACCACTCGTCCCGACCGAATGTGTAGCGTGCTGGCCCCGATTCTGAGGCAGCCCGACTTGCCGGGGATGGCAAACGCAAAATAATCGGATAAGAGTTTGTTCACACACTCCTCGATTGGCCTTCGTGCCCGGGGCGTGCGCGACTTTAACACTCCCATGGCGGCTCCGCTAATATTACGATGGAGGGAAATCAACGTGGCATTTCTGCTTGCCCAGGGGGCAACCGATATCGGACAGCGCCGCGAGCACAACGAAGACCGCATCTTTTGCGACCCGAATATGGGGCTCTTCGTCGTCTGCGACGGTATGGGTGGTCACGCAGCGGGAGAGGTTGCTGCGGAAATGGTGGTGGAGTCGATCGTCCATCATCTTGAGGAATGCCTCAGCGAGCTTCCTGATCACCTCGACGAAGAAGATGCTGCAAACCAGCTTGGAAATGCCCTGGAGCAGGGCATCATGGCCGGCAATGCAGCGGTCCACGCCCGAGGCCAGGCCGAAGGGCATCAAGGTGGCATTGGCACCACCTGTACCGCCTTGGTCGTTCACGGCCGACGAGCATGTCTGGGTCATGTGGGGGACTCACGCTGTTATCTGGTGCGGGATGAGAAGCTCTATCAATTGAGCCAAGACCACAGTTGGGTTGCGGAAATGGTTCGGACCGGCCGCATGACGGTGGAGGAAGCTGAGCGCAGCCCCCAGCGAAACCTTCTCGTCCGTAGTGTCGGCCCGCAACCCGTCGTCAAAGTGGACAGGCTGTCGATCGACCTGGTGGCCCATGACACCCTACTGCTTTGTTCCGATGGCCTTCACAGTTACTTTTCGTCGCCTAGCGAGTTGGTGGAACTCCTGGAGCGGGGCGATGTCTCCCGACTCCCCGAAGAACTCATCGGACTGGGCAACAGCCGTGGGGGCCATGACAACCTAAGTGCCGTTTTGGTACGCATGCCTTCAGCTGATGACCTCCCCCCCAGCGACCGAGACCCTCGCGTCGAGTTAGCCTTTCTTGGCAGCCTGGACCTCTTCTCAGAAATGGGGTTGCCCGAACTCGTTCGGGTGCGATCGATCTGTAGTCACGTGACTTTCGAGGCCGACGAGCCCATCTGCCGGGAGGGTGCGGTGGGCGACAGCATGTATGTGCTCCTGAGTGGTTCGGCGAATGTGCTCTCGAACGGCCAGGTCCTGACCGATCTATCGCCCGGCGATCATGTCGGCGAAATGAGCCTCGTTGACGCGCGCCCCCGATCGGCCACGGTCATCAGTCATGGAGAAAGCCGCTGGCTACGTATTGCGAGGGGCGAGATCTTCCGAGTGGTCCGGCAAGAACCAGAGTTAGCGGTCAAGCTGCTGTGGAACTTCGTGCGCGTGCTGTCGTCCCGATTGCGGGACACGAATGCGGCCCTGCAAACTGGCCGGGGCTTACGACCCCTGGCCGGCGAGAGTCTATCCAGTGTGGTGGGCGAGGCTTCAGACAGCTTCGAGGTCGAGTTCAGCATCGACGAGCAGCACGCCGGTTTCGAAGTCGAGATTGATGAGGATCCAGAGGACTATTGAACGCGCACTGGGAGGACGATGAGGAAGCGACCCGTGTCGCACCTGCGGACGTTGACCTGCTCGCCAGGCACGACGAAGGGCCGATCTCCATCGTCCAGATTTACGGCCCTGAGATCGGGCGCCTCATCGATCTCGACACCGACGGCATCGTTCTCGGCCGAGGCATCGACTGCGATATCCTGATCAACAGCGACACCGTCAGTCGGCAGCATGCCGAGCTCCGATGGGTAGGGAGCACCATCACGGTTCAAGATCGGGACAGCTTGAACGGCACCTACGTGGACGAACGCCGGGTGCGTGGACCCACACCACTTGAGGGCGGCCAGAGCCTCCGCCTGGGTGGCGTCATCTTTAAGGTGTTGCGTGGCGCTGATCTCGAGCGCCGCTACCATGAAGAAATTTACCGGATGGCCATCATCGATGGTCTCACAGCCATCCACAACAAGCGTTACTTTGTGGACTTTCTTGACCGGGAGCATGGGCGAGCCATTCGACATGATCGGCCCCTCTCCATGATTCTTTTCGATGTGGACAGCTTCAAGGCGCTGAACGACAAATTCGGTCATATCAACGGTGACCGTGTCCTCGAGCAAATGGCCTCCCGGGTGCGAGGCTTTGTTCGAAGGGACGAATGCTTCGCTCGCTATGGAGGCGAAGAGTTCGCTCTGATTTTGCCCGAGTCACCGGAAGAGGGGGCCGTCGCCCTTGCCGAGAAGATCCGAGCCGCTGTGGAGGAGTCACCATTCCGGCTTGAGGATGATCAAGATGTGCAGGTGACCGTAAGCCTCGGTGTGGCGACACTGCGGGAGAACGAGACGGTCCAGGGCCTTGTATCCCGGACCGATGACGCCCTGTATGATGCTAAGAACGCCGGCAGAAATTGTACCCGAACGTGGGGCAACGCTGGTGATGCTCCCCCTTGAGCCGGTATAGGGCATCCGGCGGAGCATCGCTCTCGTTTCAAGGGCGATAAACTCAGGGACCAAAAAAGGGGGGTCGTATGCCTCGCATCCCAGGTGGCAGAAATAACGGCGGCAGCAACGAGACGCCGACCGTGACTGAGCGGGAGCGCACTCGCTCTCGAACCGGTGACGACCGTGACAAGGCCAAGTACGATAACGGCCGAGTTCGTTACGACTGGGATGTCTACACGGACCCACAGGGGGACCATCGGGGTAAAGTCGGCCTGGGCCACCGGGACGAGAAGAACGACATCTACGGCTCCATCGAGTTCAACGAACGAACGGATCGCCTCAAAGGCACCGTCGAAGCCGAACGCGAGATCAATGAAAACCTAGATGTGCGTGGTGCACTCGGCCGCGACAACGACGGCTATCATAGCGGCCGTCTCGGCGGCCGGGCCAGCGGCGAAGATGGCTGGGTCGACCTGCAGATGGATTTCAACGAAAAGACCGATCGTCTCGATGGACGGCTGAAGTCCCGTTACAAGGTCTCAGACGATACCACGGCCCGGGTCGAGTACACGGCGCGCAATAACAAGGCCGACAGTTGGGAAGTGGGTGCCAAGCACCGGACTGGCCCCGGCGACTATGTGGATGGCGAAGTCGGCAGGGGTTCGACCATGGGTGGCTACGGTGCTGGCCGCTGGGTCCGCAAGGATGACGGTGAGCTGCTGGATGACCACTGGGTCCGTTACAGCGAGAAGAAGGGCCTCGAGATCAAATCGAAGGCCCACCGAGAAGGCGAAAACTGGGAGGCAGACCACTCGCTGACCCGCAACAAGGGTGTGACCAAGCACAAGTTCAGCGCCGAGCACGAAGGGGAAGACGCCAAGCATACAATCCGCACGAACTTCGAGCACGACGCCAAAAACCGCACCGCCGGGGACGTCACGGTCGGCCGGCAAGGCGAAGATTACGACGCGGCTTTGCGCCTGCGTAAAGACAAGAGCGGACTCAAGAAGGCCCGCCTCACTGGCTCGAAAGACATCTCGGACGACACAACCCTCGCTGGACGAATCGACATCGACGACAAGGGACGGTGGAAAGCCGGTGGTACGGTCGACCATGAAATTAACGACGACCTCAGGGTCCGGGAAGGGATCGCTGTCGACCACAAAGGCGTGGTCTCCCACGAGCACGGTGCTCAGATTGATTTCGCTGATGACAAGGGCGTGGTCGACGCCAGTATGACCCACAGCAGTGACGGCGCCCACCACGAGCGCGTCACGGTCGGCTACAATACAGAATCCGGGGGTCGCCACAGCGGCTCGGTTGAACACCGAGAGACAGCCACAGGTCGAACCACCAACAGGGCCGAGTATCGCTACAGTAATCCGGAGGGTCGACGGGTCCGGGCCGACATCGGCAAAACCGAAGAGAACCGCTTCCTTGGGGTTGGTGTCTCCAATCGGGTCGATGCCCGCACCACCGAGCGGTTCGATGTGGACTGGAGCGACGATCGAGGGCTGGAGGGAAGCGGTGGCATCCGCCGGGATATCAACCATGACACCCATATCGAGGGCCGACTGAGTGGCTCCCTGAGGGATCGAGACATTCGGGCGGACGTCAGCGTTGGGCACGAATTCGACGAAGATGTGAGCATGGATGCGGGCCTGAGCTTCGCCCGACGAGATGGCAAGATCGCCGGTAACGTCAGTGTCACCGATGCGATGGGCGACGATGATCTTGGCGCCAGCCTGCGATTGGGTGCTGGACGAACCGACCGGCACGTCCACGCCGAAGCCGGTGGTGACGTCAGCTTCGGTAACGTCTTCGGCGCCAGCACCGGCAATATCGGTGGCGATGTAGGAATCAAGGTCACCAAACGGGTGGCTGTGAAGACTGGCCGCGGGGAAGCAGGCAAGCTGCGGGAAGAGATGCTTGCCGAGCAACCCGAGGGCGCCGGCTATGTTCGCTACGGTATCAAGGGCAAAGCCAGTGGCAAGGCAGGGATCTCGTTACCCCTGGGCCCTGGCTACGTCGAAACTGGCTTGAAGGCCGGCAAGACCTACGCTGTCGAATTCACCCGCCTTGACGAGAATCCCGACCTAGGCCGCCACCCCACTCGTGCCGAACTGGCCATTCCAGGCACTGCCGACGAACTGTTGGCCTTGAAGGCCGGCGAGGCTGTCGCCATTTCCGGTGAGACGACCCACGCCTACATGGCCGGTGGTGGCTTTGGTGCAGCCATGGGTGCCGTCGGCATCGGCGAAGCGGGCATCAAAGCGGGGGCGGACGCCACCTATGCGATCACCGGAAAGACCCGGACTGAAGTCCTCCGTGGCGGTGATAGTTCAGCCCGCATGACGCTCCGTGCCAGCGATATGCATACCAAAGACGCAGGCCTTAAGGTGAAGGTGGGGATCACCCCGAACCTGCCCGATCTCGGCGCCGACGTAGGTCCCGTCGGGGACGTGGCGACAGGCATTGCGAAGGGTGTCCTTAGCCAATGGATGAGCGTCGGGGTTCGCAAGTCGACCGAGAAGGGCGAAGGGGACAACCGCCTTATGGATGTCCGCCTAGACCTGTCCGATGATGAGGCGAAAACCGCCTACGACGCGGCCATGAAGGGTGACTGGAGCGCGATCAAAGCAATGCACGATGCCGGTCACCCCGCCGTGAAACTCGAAAAGACGATTCTCACGGACATTCACGAAAAAGCTACACCGCTCGTCGTCCATGGCCTGGGCATGAGCTACGTTTCAGAAAACCGTGAGGTGAAAAAAGACTCACAAGTCGAAGTTGGGGACCGCCAGTTCAATGTCGAAAGCGACAAGGATAGTAACACCCGGGCAAAGGATGGCTGGTTCCTCGACACCAAAGTCGAAGTCTCTGACTACAGCCGCACGGTCCGCCCCGAAGAAGGCAGCGACTTGGGTCGAGTGAAAGGGGAGGAGCGCTACCTCTCATGGAGCCGCTCCCGAACCGATAGTTTCAGCAGTAAAGACGAAGTTCTCGAGCAGTTAGGTCTCGCTGGTTTCGTCATTGGTGCCGATGGTGACAAGACCCTCTCGAAGTACGAGAAGAAGATCGCCAAGATCGATAACCACCGGAAACTCTGGATTGGTCCACGCAATGAGCTGCGCAAGACCAGTGTGCGCACGGAGATCACGTTCTCAGATGCCGGTCTCGATCGCCTTGAGGGGAAAACGGAAGGTGATATCTGGTCGGCCTTTGCCACGGCGAAGAATGCCCTCAACGACGCGGCAGACCGGCCCGCATGGACCGATCCCGATCGCCGGGCAAGCCTTGCCAACGGGACCGCGAGTTTCCGGGTCAACTCCGGCGCGATCATCACCAACGACGCCGACGCCTATGACCGGGCATCGTATCGCCAGGCGAAGCGCTTCGTGACTGGACTCACCGCCGCTGCGAAACTCCCAGAAGAAGACCGCAACGACGCGATCCGCGAGACCCTTGCCACGTTCAAAGGGGACCCGGCGACCATCGGTGCCATGGTTGAGTTGCTCGGTCGGGATGTGGTCCGCATGGACCTTAAGGTGGACAGCAACGCGGGTAAGAAGAAGACCCAATACGACTTCAAGCTGACCACCAAGGGTGACGAGTACGACGTAACGAAGACAACCTTCGGCGCCAATCTCTAAGCCTTAGACCTTGCCCCCAAGACGGCGATAATTTCGAGCGGCCGCATGGTCGGACCGGTTCTGATCAAGGGCAGCGCGAAAATGGCGCTTGGCCGATTCAGGACGATCGAAACGCAAAGCTAACTCGCCGAGCATTCGCTCCGAGCCAACAAGAACGAGGTCCTCAAGGCGTTCTTTCAGGGTCTCGTAGACCGTTTCCGCATCCAACTCCCCGCCCATGGCGGCACAGAAGTCGTTGAGCATTTGGAAGCGTGGGTCGGCCGGATTGACTTCGACGAGTTCTTGAACCAGGCGGTTGGCCTGCTTGTACCGAGACTCAGCGAGCAAGCGTTCGACCCGACGCATGGTCCCATCCGTCGCCAAGAGCACCTCCACGTCGCTGGACGCACCGCTGGCTTCCCGGTCGAGCTGAGCATCGTATTCCTTACGCTTATCAGGGTCGGAGAGCGCCTCCCTGGCCACGCCAGCAGCCGCTTGGATACGGGCCACAAGTTCTTGGTCGCTGCCCAGTTCAATGTCCCGCAGACGATCCGCATGATAACGGACAAAAATGGCTCGAAAACCATCCTGAACCGCCTGTTTATCCGCTGACTTTTCGACCCCGAGCACCTGGTAATGTGTCAGATGAGGCAGGTTCATGGCGAACTCCCGGATCCCCTCTCGGATCTCCCGAGTCTCCGGATCCAGCCCCGTGAGGTTGTCATGCTGGTGTTCCCGCTCGACAACCACCCCCATGCCACTGGCCGTGCCAATCTCGGGATCGACCGCCCGCTCAAGGACGATGGCCTGCTCCGTGACGAGAAGTGCGTAGACCTCGGCGATGGCTTCCTCCCGTCGCTTCGGGTCACTCCACATAGGCCGGAGGAGGTCATCGATAAGCATCCCCGCTCGCGAGAGCTTGGAACGCAACCCGCGAGGAAACATACGGCGATGCACCCCCGAAAGCTCCTCGTAGCGGTCGCCAGGCAGCAAGAGTCCGTGCAACCGGGCTCCCAAGTACTCTTGTACTCGCTTGGGATTTGCCTGCCGCAAACCGCTGATCACGAGGTCGGCAAGATCTAAGTCGAGATCGGGAACCGCATCCAGCCAATCCGCGGACTCATGAATCTCAACCTCACCGGGCGCCACGAGCAGCGGGGGCAGTAGCCGTGCGATCCCCTGATTCCACGCACTCTTCGCCATAGGCTCGGTGGTCAGCCCCGCAGCCCGAAGGCTTGCGAGCAAGCTGCGGCCGAGGAGACGCCCCCGCTTTGCAATGGGTCGGACCTGGTCCGCTGTCAGGCCAAGGAGCCCTGGCAGGTTGGCTCCCGGGCGATTGGATTGCCAAAAACACAAACGGCCTTGGGATACGAAGAATCGAGCTTTGCCCCGATCGGAGGACACGGTCACCACGCTACCAAAACCGCCGCCGGCCCGGACCAAGACACTCGCTAGACTCGTCTCCGTTAAGCTCCCGCTCCCCTCGATCACAGGCTCTCGGCTCCCCTGGGTCTCATCGGTTGGATTTCCTAGGGAGGTCCGAAGCAATTCCAGAAGAACGTCAAAGTCGAAGGGTTTATGGAGAAAGCCTTTCGCTTGGCTCCGCTCCATGAAGCGCTGAACCCCGGGCCCCTCATCGAAGAAACCAGAAACTGCGATCGTCGCCATCTCTGGGGACTTGGTACGCAGTGCTGAGACCGCTTCCATCGGCTCTGGGCCCGGGAGCACCATGTCGCANATTAAAAGGTCCACCGGCGTTTCGAGATGTTCTTCGAGCACCTCNGGGACTGATTTNGCGACACCAACCTCATGACCGAGGCCCTCNAGGAGCCCCTGGAGACTGCTAGCGAACTTCGGCTCATCATCGAGAATGAGGATGCGGGCCATCGCGTTCCGTCCTTAGGGAAGTGGCGTACACCGGGGGGCCGGGTCGTTGTTGTTCACCGGCGGTGGATCCTCGCAACCATGCCCTGCGGGACAATCGGTGTCGCTACCGCAGAACCAACTGCAGCGAGGCGGATCACTATAGCGCCCATAACCGGAGCAGATGGCGTCATCCGCAACCCAATCGAGACCACAGCGTGTGCTGTTGTTACATTCGGTTCCAAGCTCCACGTAGCTATCGCAGCTCAGTGTCTGTTGGCTCGAGAACGGGACGCAGATCTGATCATCAGAACAAATGAAGCCTCGGGGACAGTCGGCCTGGACCTCGCAGCGCTGCATGCAAAGGTTTTGGATCGTGCCCCAGGAATTCACCCGCAGACAAACAAGCCCTTCCTGGCACCGGCGGTTGGTGTTGTTGCAACCACTCAGGGCCGCGCCTGGATGACAAAGCCCAAAGCGCCCTTCCGTGACACAGGTCCGACGGACCGGATCGCAAACGGCCGCCCCCTCGCAATGGGCATCCTCGATACACTCGACACAGCCTGAGTCAGCATCACAGCGCAGGCCTGGTGGGCACTGGGCGCCATCGTTACAACTGACACATCGGCCGCCGCGGCAGAGCGCACCACCTGGACAGTCCCGATCCACTTCGCAGGTAAACACGCAGCGGCGGCGGTCAGCATCGCACTGTAATGGCTCACCGCAGTGTCGATCATCGAGACAATCAACACAGGCCGCGGCTTCACGGTCACAAACCGAGCCCCGAGGGCATCGAAATCCGTTGTTGTCGTCGCAACGGGGGACACAGGTCTCCTCAAGGCAAACCTCTTGGGCACCACAACCAGCGTCTCGCCGGCAGCCAGGAGCGCATTGACCGTCATCGCCACAATGGGCGTTGCGACCACAGTGCTCATCTTCACGACAGCCTGCCTCGCAGATTCCAAGGTCTTGACCGGGCTCGATGTTGCAGATCGAGCCGTCGCCACAACTATCGTCGAAACGACATTGGCGGACACAGGTCTCCTCAACACAGATTTGACCTCCTCGGCAGTTGTCGTCGTCGCGACAGCCTTGGCGGCAATCATTGTTGATACACAGTTCATCGCCGGAACATTGATCATCGTTCAAACAACCCCGGCGGCAGCCCAGTTCGATGCAGATTTCCCCGGCACCACAGTCGCCGTGGGCCCGACAGCCCAGCAAGCATTCATTACGCTCACAAATCTGGCCGCGACCACAAGCCGCATCATCACGACAGCCCAGTTGGCAGCCACCGCCCTCACAAATGCTCCCCTCACCGCAGTCCGCGTCCTGTCCACAGGGATTACCGCAGCGGTTGGCGCCGCAAACTTGTCCTTCGGGGCAGTGATCGTCGATGCGGCAATCCCCGGCGACACAGCCGAACTCTACACAGATCTCACCTGGGTCACAGTTGTTGTCGCCACGACAGCCAGGCGTACATTGCCCCTCGAGACAAATTTGCCCATCCACACAGCGATCATCCTCTCGACATCCTTCCGCACACGCGTTCTCCGTACAGATTTGCCCCCGGTCACAGTCACCATCGGCAATACAGGGCACGCAAACATCATCGAGACAGACCCCCTCGTCGCAGGCTCCATTGCGGCAAGGCACCACACAGACGGCCTCCCGGCATACGGTGCCCGGCGATCGAACACGGCACTGGTTATCGGTTTCGCATTCACCGCAGGTCCCGCCTTCGGGACCCACGTTGACGCAAACAGGGAGATCTGGATCGGTACAATCCGCATCACCGCGGCAGCCCTGAACACAACGGTTCTGGCTACAGATCTGCCCTTCGCAGTGCCGGTCATCGGCGCATTCAACGCAGTCCCCTTCGGCGCAGATCAAATCGCCATCACAGGGGTTCGAAGGCCCGCAAGCGCCGATGCCCGCATCGGGAGTCGTTGGCCCGACCGAGGCGTCAATCGTCACACCGGCATCGATGGGCGTCCGATCTCCACAGGTCGGACAGTTGGCTGACTGTGGCTGACAGGCCGCCAGACCGATCAGAAAGACCAGCGCGATTCGGCCCTTCCATGGCAATCCAAACATGTCGCTCTCTCCACTAAGTGCTTTATAGCCGCTCTGACCCCAGTGGTAAACGCGGAGGTCACGGATTAGACAAGTGCCTGAAACCAGTGAGAATGCAAGAGAGGGGAAAATGCGCTCAATACCCATCACTGGTGTCCTCGGCGTTGCGGTGCTCGTCATCAGCGCGACCGCATGGCTTGTCTGGGGCCTCCCCCTACAGGCTTCGACCGCCTATGCGGCCGGCGGCCGAACCGCGATCGGCTTGCACCTCGATGGTCCATGGGCCCTGATCACTGCTGGTTTCCTGCACCGCGACATCCAGCACTTGCTGTGGAATCTTCTGCCCGGATTACCGCTCCTCTTCCTCCTCGAGCGGCGCTACGGCCGGCCCTTCCTCATCACCTTAACACTGGCCGCGCTCACGATGGGTTTGCTGGGAGGTCACCTCGCTGACGGCAAAACGGCAGTGGGCTTCTCGCCGGTCCTCTTCGCTGCGCTGGGCAGTCTACTCAGCTTACCAAGTCGCCGGCTCCCCCCGGGCCTCTCCTGGCTCATTCGAGTCTATGCAGCCTTTGCCCTCATCGCGAGCTTCCGGATGCCCGAAGTGGATGAAACATCCCACGTCGTGGGCCTGTTGGTTGGCGCCGGACTCGGGGTGGTCGCCAACCATGCAGAGCGCTGGGTTGCGCCGACGCTCGCCGTCCACCTCACCGTCGCCGCGATGGCCGTGCCGATGATTCAAGGTGTCGAACGAGTCTCATGGACACCGCCCCTCCAGGGGCTGAGCTTGGCCCTCCCCGTCGACTGGCGACAACCGTCGCCACAAGCTCCCTCAAGCCGGTGTGCATCGGCCCTCGACCTTTGCGTCGAAGTGGACACGCGCACCACGACCCGTGTCGTGCCCTTGGGCCGAGGACTCGATGGCGTCGCCCCTACGATCTTTCTCGAGGGGGCCGACGAAGCCATCTTAGAGCCGGACGAAGCAGGCCACCCCTGCCTTCAGATACGACGGGGGCTTTATCACCAGTGGGTCTGTGTACGGAGTCCACCTCCCCTTCGCCAGTTGGCGCACAAAGTCCTCGAGCGGTGGTTTCTCAGTCCATCCTTTTCCCGCCCCGGGGGGCTCGACGCCGAAACCGACCCTTTACTCGCGGCTCTCGAGGAACATCGACTTGGCCGAATCGTTCAAGCCCGTGGACTGTATCGGAAGGCCATGATGCAACGCCCCCATGACGCTAAAGTCCATTTCCTCTTCGCCCTGCTTGAGGCTGACTTCGGTGACCGACTTCAGGCCCGAACGCTGGCTCGACAGGCCGTACACCTTGACCCTCTCCACCCGGCAGGCCAGGCCCTTTTAAGGGAACTCAAAGCGCCGTGAACCCTGGTCAGACAAGAATACTTTGGGCTTTTGTGGCGGGCCTTCTCGTCACCCAGTGCGTAAGTATCGGGTTCAGTCACAACCCGCCCAACCAAGGCATTCGAGTCTTCATGAGCCCTAAAAACGAACCGGGCAGCATGGCCATGGTTCGTTTGAGCGTCTACGACGCCACCGAACATCGATACATCAACAACGTGAAGTTTGAGACCACGGTGATCGCCCGCTCGACTCGCATGGGCTCCCAGAGTGGCGTCACCACCGATGGCTTCCTCGACCAACGGATCCGCATGCCGGTGCAAGGGCCTGCCGAGCTGGAGGTCTGGGCTCGATGGGACTCGGATCAGCAGCGAATCGGCATCCCCCTTGCCTTGGGGACGCCCGACGAGCAGGTGACCTTCTCGCCTGTTTGGCGAAGTCTTGGGGCCGAAGACCCGGCCGATGCCCGCACCTACCCACCCCCGCCCGGTAGTCGCCGGCCTCGCATCATCGCCTTTCCAGATGCTGGCTGGGTCGTCCGCAATCACAGCAACGATGTGGTCCTCCAGCTTGTGGACGAGACAACCGCACCGGGCGCCGGTTGGTCGATTCGCTTCGATGGCAAAGAGGCCCAGACCGACGGCGCCGGCTTTGCCCGCCTTACGATGCCCCAACCCCTTCACCGCGGTCGATATCGACTGGAGTTGAAAGGACCGGAAGCAACCGAATGGACGCCCCGAGAGTTGTGGCTTCACAACCCGCCGGCCGAACTCGCCATCCTCCCCACCCAGCGGCAAGTCCAACCGGGTGAGGAGCTCGAATTGAAGCTCCGCTCGGATCGGCGCTCCGGGCGTTACGCCCTCAGGATTCACCATGGCGGCCAATGGACCAACACCCTCTTCGCCAACGTGAAAGATAAAACCGGCACGGTGCGTCTCGTGGCGCCGGAGCGGGCCACTTGGCTCACCGTCACGTGGGCTGCGGACCATCTCAGTCGAGGACGACGAAGGGCCCGGGCGGCCGTGCGCGTCGGGGACGCCCCCTGGCCCAGCGATGTGGATGACGAGCTGGCCCACCCCGCAACCCCTCTCGGCTGGGAAGCCCTACTGAGACGGATCGAGCCCCGCCGCATTCGCCCGCCGTTACGGGCCGACACGGTGATTCAACGCCAAGGGCGAATCCAAGCGCAGCACCAGCGCCGACGAGCCTGGGGCCTCCTGGCCTATGACATTTTGGCCAGCGGACTCATCCTCTGGCTGATGCTGCTGGTGTACCGGGGTCATGTTGCCCGCAAGCAACGCTTTTTACAGCATGCGGAGGAGGAGAATAATTTCGACGACGCGGACGTCTCCAACTGGCGTCTTGTCGGTACGGCAGGCGCATTGCTCGGCTTGCTTTTGCTTCTTTACTCAATCGGCTATCTTCTAGCGCACATGCAGTGGTCTTATTAGACCCAACAGCAGAATGGAAAGATCATGCGTTTCGCACTTCTCTTGGCTCTTCCCCTCGGACTTTTGGCCTCCCCCGTCCACGCTGCGGACAAAGTGGCGGCCGATGTGGCAATGAAGGGGCCTGACAAACTTAAAAAAGGCAGCAGCGGTGAATTGGCGATCACCATCAGCGCGAGGGAAGGTTGGAAGCTTTCCCTCGAAGCACCTTTGTCGATCAAATTGTCTGCACCAGGCAACCTGAGCCTGAAGAAGACGAAACTTGGGGTGAATGATGCTGCCCCGGACAAGGCAAAGAAGAACTATTCCTTTCCCACGACCGTGACGGGAACGGCGTCGGGGGCGGCGAAGGTCGAAGCGAACATTACCTATTTCATGTGTACGGAAGAGGTCTGCAAGCGGTTCAAGGCGAAGAAAGAGGTCGCACTGCAGGTCAAATGAGGAGTCGATGGCGTCACGTCAACGGATCGTTCTAGCGGCGTTGCTCCTATCGGGGTGTAACCCTCGGTCCGCCCCCTCTCCGTTTCTTCTCCCCGATGAGCCTCCACCGGACGCAGGCGTTTCGGCGGCCTTAGACGGTGGTGATGTTCTTGTCCCCCCTGAAGATGCGGGCCCGACCCCAGCCGATGCAGGGGCCACCACCCCGGTCTGCATCGATCTAGACGGCGATGGCTACGGTGTCGGCGCCGACTGCCTTGGGCCTGACTGCGACGATGACAACCCCTTCAAACACCCGGGTATCGTCGAGAACCAGCCCCCCTGCCAAGACCCACGAAATCCAGCCTGTTCGCCAGAGAACCTGCCATTTTGCGATGGCCAAGATAACAACTGCAACGAAGAGGTTGATGAGGGCTGTCCCTGCCAAGAAGGCGCGGTCCAGAGTTGCTATGCCGGCCCCCTAGACAGTCTGGGCCATGGTCGGTGTAGCGTCGGCTACATGCGCTGCGAAGCCGGGGCATGGACGGCCTGTGAAGGGGCGATCGAACCTGAAGAAGAAGTCTGCAACGGCCATGATGATAACTGTGATGGCCGAATCGACGAGGAGTTGATCAATGCCTGCGGTTCTTGTGGTCCGGTGCCGGCCGAAATCTGCAACGGTCAGGACGACGATTGCGATGGCGAGATCGACGAAGGGCTGATCAACGACTGCGGCGGTTGCGGCCCGCCCCCGGACGAGGTCTGTGATGGACTCGACAACGATTGCGATGGCGAGGTCGACGAAGACCTGAGGAATGCCTGCGGTGGCTGTGGACCGATCCCCGAAGAAGCTTGCGGTGCCGGCGGCCATGGTAACGGGGTCGACGACAACTGCGACGGCGAAGTGGACGAAGGTTGCTTCCACGGCGGCGAGCTGTCCTGCGATGGCCGGGAGAATCAGCCCTGCTACGAAGGCCCAGCCCACACCGCTGGCCGGGGCCTCTGCCGGGGCGGACTCCGGGATTGCATCAATGACGCCTGGGGTGCCTGTGAGGGCCAGGTTCTACCGGCGGACGAAGAGGTCTGCGACAACGGCGTCGACGACAATTGCGATGGGCACATCGATGAAGGCTGTGGTCCGGATGCCTGCGTCCCCGAAGCCGAGCGCTGCGATGACGCCATCGACAACAACTGCGATGGGCGCATCAACGAGAACTGCGAACCCGCCTGCGCCCCCGAGCCCGAACGCTGCGGCAATGGGGTCGACGAAGACTGCGACGGCGAAGTGGACGAAGGCTGTCTCCCCATGGGCTGTGAGCCGCAACAAGAGGTCTGTAACGGAGGGGATGACGACTGCGACGGCTTGATTGACGAAGGTGTCGCGAACGCCTGCGGTGGCTGCGGTGAAGTCCCCGCTGAGATCTGTGGCGACGGCCAGGACAACGATTGCGACGGCGTCATCGATGAGAATTGTGGCTGCGTCCAGCAACCGGACTGGGTCTCGTGTGATCCTGACCGCCCCAATCAGCTAGCCGCATGCCGCGTCTGTTACGCGGGGCCAGCAGACACGGCCAATGTCGGCGTGTGCCGGGCCGGCCTGCAGCGCTGCTCGGAGCGCTGGGAGGATCGATGTCGGGGCCAGGTGCTTCCGGGCGATGAGGTGTGTGATGGGCTCGACAATGATTGCGATGGCGAAGTGGACGAGGGCCTCCTCAATCGCTGCGGCAGCTGTGGCGCCGAACCCCTTGAGGTTTGCGATGGCCTCGACAACGACTGTGATGGCGAGGTGGATGAAGGGGTCCTTAACGCCTGTGGCCAATGTGGCGAGGCCCCGGCCGAAGTCTGCGACGGTCAGGACAATGACTGTGACGGAGACACCGATGAAGGCGTGTCCAATCGCTGCGGGCAGTGTGGTGCCGAACCTCTTGAGCTTTGCAATGGCGAGGACGACGACTGCGATGGGGAGGTGGACGAAGGGGTCAGAAACGCCTGCGGTGGCTGCGGTCCAACCCCAGAGGAAATCTGTAACGGGATCGATGATGACTGTGACGGGATCATTGACGATGGTGCGGTCAATGCCTGCGGGCGGTGCGGTGAACCCTGCTATGATTTCGAGTGGACCGGTGTCGATGCTTGGAACGCCGGTGACCGGGAGGGTACCGAAGTCGACCCCCAACAAGGCGTCACGCTGGGCCAAAGCCAGTGGTCAATGCCCTTCATTTGGATCGCAAACTCAGGGGAGAATACGGTCTCGAAACTCAATACGGACACCGGTCGAGAGGTCGGCCGCTACCGTATGCCTTCGGGCACCTCCAGTCCCAGCCGCACGGCCGTCGACCTCGATGGCAATGTCTGGGTCGGCCTGCGCGGCGGCGGCGCGGCGGTCAAGATCGCATTGGCGGAAGCCGACTGCATCGACCGCAACAACAACGGGCGTATCGACACCAGCCGAGACAACAACAACAACGGCCGGATCGACGGCGCCGAGCTCCTCAATACGGGAACCGATGAGTGTATCGTTCTCGATGTCCGTCCTGGCGGTTCCTGTATCCGGGCCGTTGCGATCGATGCGGAAAATAGAGTGTGGGCCGGAGAGTGGGACAGTTCGACCTACTACGT
The DNA here is from genome assembly GCA_002722845.1 of Myxococcales bacterium. Lineage (GTDB taxonomy): Bacteria > Myxococcota > UBA4151 > UBA4151 > UBA4151 > UBA4151. The sequence continues at coordinate 51,201 of PBND01000001.1, forward strand.
TATCGATGGGGCCGATGGCCGCGTCGTCGGCAGTGTGAGCGCCGGTGGCAACCCCTATGGTGCGGTGATCGACGGCTACACGCTTTGGTCGAGCAATCGGGGCAACAGCACCCTTGGACGCATCGATGTCCGAAATATCCGCCGCACGGGGCTCTGGAATGTCCCTGGCTGCGCCAGCCTCTACGGGATCGCTGTGGACCCTCGAGGTCGAGTATGGATCGGCAACTTCGGGTGTGGCGACGTTCTTCGCTTCGACCCCAGTAACAACAGTTGGCGGCGGACCAGTACCGGTGGGATGCCCCGGGGGATGGGCGTCACGGCCGATGGCGTGGTCTACACCGGCATCTACAGCAGTAATCAAATCGGCCGGATCAACTCCGATACCATGGGGCTTATCGCACGCTACAACGTGGGCCAAAGCGGCGTGATCGGGCTGGCTCTCGATGACTCGAACAACGTCTGGGCGGTCAATCAATCCTCCTCTACGGCCACGAAAATGACGCTGAACGGCAATATCCTTGGTAGTTATCCGGTGGGCCGCCAACCCTACACGTACTCCGATATGACCGGCCAAGCCTTACGGACCTTCACGGTCCGGAATGGGACATGGACCCGTCGGTTTGACTCGGGCCGGGTGCCGGCTGATGCGGTCTGGCATGAGGCCACCTGGGAAGCCAACCTGCCGGCCGGCACGTCAGCACGCTTGCGTTTCCGTAGCGGTGACACGCCTGGAGCGACGGACGCCGCGGCCTGGACCGCTTGGACTTCCGACAATCCTGCCAGCCTCGCTGGCGTGCCCATGGGTCGCTATCTAGACGTCCAGGTCCAACTCCAGTCCAACGGGCGTGACACTCGCCCCTTCTTCCGGGGCGTGGAAGTGAATTGGTGGCGTCCTTAAGAGGTCGCCCTTTCGCCTTCTACACCGGCTCCATCGTTGACATCCAAGCCCCCAAGAGGCACCGGTCCAGCCCGACCATGTGAGGCTTGTGGATATGTCCCGGATTCTTCTGTGTGCTGCTCTGATTTCGACCGGGGCCTGCCCCGCGCCAAACGAACAAGAAACACCATCGGCTCCGGCCGTTGAGAAAGCGCCCCCTGCTGCGGCCAAGTCCAGTGACTCGAAGCCTGCGGCCACGGACAAGCCCAAACTCACCAAAGAGCAAGCGATGAAGGCCCTGATGACCCCGCCAGGCCAACGGGAGAGTCCGACCGAGCGGATGAAGCGCATCGAAAAGAGCCTGGAGAACGATAATCCAGCCCTGCGACTCTTTCCCCTTGGTACACCGGACCCAGCCGCGCGGGGCAAGGTCCTGGCTGAGGATAAGCGGGCCTGCGTCGACGAGTGCTTCAACCAACTGGACGTGGAACGAACTTGCGACACGAGACGGGTCCCGCCCAACATTGAAAACCGCGACCAGGCCCTCAGTGACTGCCACGCGGGTGCCCGCAAGTTCTGCGGTGACCGCTGTCGTATGAATAAAGCCCGCCCGACCCGTCAGCGCCCGCTCGACGAACCCAAAGTGGTTGATGCGGCCGAGTTCTCGAAACGCCATAAAATCAAGCCGGGACAAAAGCTATTCGCCACCCTCATCACCAACCAGGGGACGATGATCGGCGAGCTCTTCTGGGAGAAAGTGCCCAACACCGTCGCTAACTTCGTCGAACTTGCAGAAGGCACCCGAGGCTTTATCGATCCCAAGCTCGACCCAACCTTGCCGATCGAAAAGCGGGTCGTGAAGCGTCCCTACTACGATGGCCTCATCTTCCACCGGGTGATTCCCGGTTTCATGATCCAAGGTGGAGACATTGCCGGGACGGGCGCTGGTGGGCCGGGCTACACCTTTGGTGATGAGTTCGTAAAAGGGCTCACTCACGATGGCCCTGGGATCTTTTCCATGGCCAACGCAGGCCCCGGAACCAACGGCAGTCAGTTCTTTATCACGGAAAAGTCGACCCCCCACCTGAACAACCGCCATTCGGTCTTCGGCAAGCTCATCGAGGGCATCGAAGTTCAAAACAAGATCGCCCGGGTGGAAGCCGATAATTCTCGCCCCCTTGAACCGGTGGTCATTCAAAAGGTCCTAATCGGCCGAGGGAAGCCTAAACGCCCCTAAAATAATTGGGTGATGGTGCCGACCCTTCAGTAACGAGGGTGCACCATGAAAAAGAACCGCAAAAAGGCTCGCCGCCGACCCAGCGCAAAACCCAAATCCGCACCGCCCGCGGCGACGCCGGGGCAGAGTCATACCAGCCAGCTTCCGACGAGCCCGCCGGAGTTGGCTGGGGTACTCATGCTGGCTCTGGCCGCCCTCGCACTGTCGAGCCTCTTCTCTTATCAACCCGCCGATTTAGCCGGCGGCGACCAGCCGGTTCAGAATTGGGTCGGGCCGGCCGGTGCGTACATCGCCCATTGGCTCTTTACCGCAGTCGGCCTCGCCGCCTACCTGCTGGGATTTTGGTCCTTAAGGATCGCATTCGTGTTGATCATGAGTCGGGCCCGGCGCACCGGCGTACGGACCCTGATTGGCGCATTGGCCGGGGTCATCTCTTTTACCGGCCTGGTGCAGATTTGGCTGCCAAGAGGGGACATGCCCTACGAATTGGGTGGCCTGGTTGGCATCGTCGTCTCCAGCGGCCTCACCGGCATCTTTTCGACCATCGGCACCACCATCATCCTTTCGGCCATGGCGATTCTCGCCTTCAGCGAGCTTATGGGACTCGGCCCCTATGCGATGCTCAGTGCCGTGGGACGGGCCTTCAGCCAGGGCCGCTTGAGCATCACTGCGACCTGGGCCCGGCTCAAGGAGCAATGGCGTCTCGAGCGGGAGCAACGCAAGGAACGGCGAGCAGAGGCTCAAGCCCGTAAAGAGGCCCTGCGAGCGAGCACTGAGGAAGAGCTGGAAGCGGCTCGAGCCCGGGGCCGAAGCGCCGCCGGCAAGGCCCATCGAGAAAAGCAGGGGACGGTACCACCGGACAACGTCAGTGCTTTGCCGCAAGAAACCCAAGTGACCCTCGTCGGCGAACCCGCGACCGTTCTGGTGACCTCGGTGCCCCCCAGTCCCGAGCTCTCCAGTGAGCCTGCCTGGGTCCAAGCGCTGGCCGATGACTCGGCCGCCGAGTCTGAAGACCAGGGCGAGGAGATCGCCGACGAAGAGGCAGCAAACAGCGATGACGGGACGGAAGAGGCCGTGGCCGAGCCGGCGATCCTCTCGGCGAAGCCGGCGATCGTGGAGCCTGAGCCTGATCCGGTGATCGTCGAGATGCCCAAGCCCGCCCTCGCCGTCGCTGTTCCGCTGGAAGAAGAGGGTCCCACCGAGGATGAGTTGGCCGAGGAAGAAGCAGCTCGCCAGGCCCTGCGAGACCGGCTGAGGAAAAAGAAGATGAAGAGCCGGGCCGAATGGGAGCTCCCGAGCTTAGATCTCCTCAACTACGAGCCGCCAAACGAAGCTGACCTCGATACGGAATGGCTCCAAGAGACTGCGGCGAAGATTGTCAGTAAACTGGCCGAGTTCAAGATCCACGGTCGGGTCATCGAGATCCGTCCGGGCCCCACGGTGACCCTCTACGAGTTTGAGCCCGGTCCGGGCATCAAGGTCAGCAAAATCTCCGGCTACTCCGACGACCTCCAGATGGCCTTGGGTGCCCGCAGTGCCCGGATTATCGCCCCACTGCCCAACAAGAGCACGGTGGGGATCGAGATTCCCAACAAGACCCGTCAGACCGTCTACCTCAAAGAACTGCTCGCCGACCCGAATTGGACCGCTGGGAAGGCTGCATTGCCCATGGCCCTAGGCCGGGATGGGGAAGGCCGCTCCTTCTACATGGATCTGGCCAAAACCCCCCACCTCCTCGTCGCTGGTGGGACAGGTTCGGGCAAGTCGGTGGGGGTCAACACCATGATCCTCAGTCTCCTATACCGGTTCACGCCCCATGACCTTCGCCTCCTTCTGGTGGACCCGAAGATGTTGGAGTTTGCGCCCTACAACGACATCCCTCACTTGCTCGTGCCCCCCATCACCGAGCCGGATAAGGCGACTTGCGCCCTGGCCTGGTCCTGTGAAGAGATGGACCGACGCTACGAGCTTCTGGCTGCGGCCGGCGTCAAAAATATCGGCGAGTACAATGAACTCGTCGAGCGTCACCGCAAAGACCGCCGGGAAGCCAGACTCGAGCTTCTTGAGCAAATGCGACTCGAAGCCGAGGCGGTTCACGCCGAACTCCGGGCAGAGAGCGGTCCGAACCTCAAAATGGTTGTTGAAGACAGCAACGGTGATGAGGAGGCCCAGATGAAGGTCGTCGAGAGAGAAGACGAAGTGGTCGATGCCACCGCCAGTCTTCAGACCCAAAGATCCCTCCCCTCCGACCATGAACTCGCCGCCGGTAAAGATCCCGAGCCGATGCCTTATGTCATCATCGTCGTCGATGAATTCGCCGACCTGATGATGACCGCGGGCAAAGAGGTCGAAGGTCATATCTCACGGCTCGCCGCCAAGGCTCGAGCGGCTGGGCTCCATGTGATTCTAGCAACCCAGCGCCCATCGGTTGACGTGGTCACCGGTGTGATCAAAGTGAACTTCCCATCTCGGATGGCCTTCCGAGTCAGCGCCGTCCAAGACAGCCGGACGATCATCGAACGAACAGGTGCGGAGCGGCTCTTGGGCAACGGCGATATGCTGGTCATCCCGCCGAACGCTTCAGATCCCTCCCGAGTCCAAGGAGCTTTTGTCTCGACGGAAGAGATGAAACGCATCCTCGACCACCTGCGCGCCCAAGGCGAGCCAGACTACGACGAAAGCGTCTTGGCCTCGGCGGCAGCGGCCGCCAACGGTGGCGCCCAAGGCCTGGATGAACCCTACGACTCCCAATGGTTGGAATGCCTGCGAATCGCAGCCCAAGAGGGCAGCATCAGCACGTCTTGGCTCCAGCGCCGCCTGAAGATCGGCTACAATCGGGCGGGACGTATTATCGACCGGATGGAGCGAGAAGGCCTGGTGGGTCCCTCCCGGGGCGCCAAGCCGAGAGAGGTCTTCATCACGATGGAACAAATCAACGACCCAGCCGCACCCTGGGGGGCCGGGGAAGGCTAGACAGCCGGGGGTTAGACCCTACTCGTTGGCCGCGCTGATCTGCGCGAGCACCTCGAAAGACTCGGTCACGGCTTTCGCCACGATCCCCTCGATGGCCTCAAGCCCAGCGGCGGTCTCGCTCACCTTGTGTAGCGGCTTACCGATCTCGTCGGCCAGCAACACGGTGACGGCTAACTGACCATCCTCCAACTTGTCGATCGCAATGGCCATGAAGTGACTGGCCTTCATCAACTTCACCATGGCTTCGGTGTCGAGGTCGTCCCCCGATTCCATGGCAAAGGAAGCCTGCATCGCTTTCACTTGGAGAATCGCCTCGACATCATCCTTGCAGCGAACCTCTGCCCGCTCACTGTAGCGTTCCGCAGCCTCACAGGCCCAAGCATCGATCATATGGGCAGCGCTGGAGCCAACGGCCTTGGTCTCAGCGACACCAGCGATCATGACCGTTGCGTCGATGGCCGGGCCTTCAGCCTTTGCTGAGGCCTCGGCTGTGCTGGCTGATTGGACCGCCTCCGTGCTCGGCGTGCTGGCACAGCCGGCTAGGAGCACGGTGATTGCGACGGTGCGAATCAACTGCCCAAGCCCTTGAGGACCGCCGCACGCAGCTTCTTCTTGTCGCCCTTTTTCTCGTTAAACCCGTGCTTGGTGAACACGATCTTGCCCTCGGCATTGATCATGTAAACCGTGGGAAGCGCCGCCGCCTTGAACTTCTTTTGCAGAATATTGAAGCCATCATGAAAGACGGGAATCTCAATCTTCACCTTCTTCGGTCCAACCCCCTCCGCCAACTTCGCATCGAGAAGCTTTTTGCCTTCCCCCCCCTTGTCGACAGCGATGACGAAACTACGAAGGCCCTTGGGCGCCAATTCTTTCGTCAGTTCATTCAGGTATGGGACCTCTTTCTGGCAGCTCTTGCACCAGGTTGCGTAGAAGGTCAGCACGACGAGCTTCACGTCGCTGGGCTTACGCTTCTTACCAACCAACTTCTTCAGGACGGTCGCACCGAAGCGATTCGCTGTCGGATCACCAAGTCCCTCGCCAATTGAGCCCCGATTGATGGGCTTCAACGTGAAGTGGGGCGCCTTAGAACCCACGGGAAGCAACTCGATCTTCTCTGCAGGTGCTGCCGCCTTTTTCTTTGCCATCGCTGGTGTTGCCACCAAGAGCGCAGCAGCCATGATCAGAAGTCGGTGCCGTAACATCTTCAAAAGCTCCTTCCAGAACTCGTTTCGACCCCTAGCGGAGGTGCAGGGGCCTGTCCAGCGGCCTTGAGGGCAACTTGGCGCCTCTGACGCCGCGAGCCGCTCTTTGTTCAGTTGGAAGAAAGCACCTGCAAGATCGCGGCGATCTCCGGGTGGACCGCTTGGGTCTCCATGCCCTGTAATCGAAGACGGGCAGAGCCATCGGCTTCGAGAAACAAACTGTGGCGGTGGGTCGTTCTTCCCAGCCACTTTGTCTTCGCCTTGCGGCCGCGGTCACTCAAGTCTGCAACCACGACCAGGCCAGAGGCTCGCAACCCCTGCATGAGGACCAAGGCCTCGTCGACCCCTTGGTTTCGGTCGGTAACGATCGCCACATCAGCAGGTGAAAGCCCTGCTTCTGTCCCCGCCTCCCGAGCCAGCAATTGAAGTCGTTCAGTCCCCGCAGCAAAACCCACAGCGGCCACACCTTCATCACCGCCAACACTGCCAAGGAGGCCATCATAGCGCCCCCCCGCAATCACCGCGCTCTGAGCCCCTAACTTCTGCGTGGTGCACTCAAAAACAGTCCGACGATAATAATCGAGGCCCCGCACCAAACGCTTGTTCACTCGATAGTCGAGACCGAGACGGTCCAGCCCCTTTTCAACACCGGCTTGGTGCTGATCACAGGCATCACAAAGATGATCTAAAGGAAGTGGGGCATCCCCATAGACTGCCTGGCAGGATGCCGATTTACAGTCGAGACAACGAAGTGGGTTTGTCTCCGTCCGCTGATTGCAGAGCTCGCAGAGTTGATCTGCCTCTTGACGTAAAAACGCCACCAATTGCTCTCGATAGGATGGACGACACTCTGGGCAACCGACACTGCCGAGTTCGACCACCACGTCGTCCAAGCCAAGAGCATCGAGGATGGCCGCAGCGAGGGCGATGACTTCAACATCCGCGCTGGGCTCAGGCTCACCGAAGAACTCGACTCCCACTTGGTGAAACTGGCGATAGCGCCCTTTTTGAGGGCGCTCTCGACGAAACATCGGCCCTGCGTAGAAGGCTCGAAAACGGGGATGGTCTCGGAGGATTCCGTGCTGAACCAACATTCGAGCGACACTCGCTGTCGCCTCGGGCCGCAAGCAAAGTTGGCTGCCGTCTTTGTCTTCAAAAGCATACATCTCCTTGCCCACAACGTCGGTGGCTTCACCCACACTGCGAACAAAGAGATCAAGCTTTTCAAGAACCGGTGTGCGGACCTCTTCGGCCCCCCACCGCTTCGCTAGGTTTCTGGCGAGCGACTCCACGGCGCCGAGACTCAATGCCTCGACGCCGAAGAGATCGTTCATGCCTTTGACGGAACGAAGGCTCGCCATGGCAACGCTTCCTTAGTTCGGGCGTCGTTCCCGACCGCCTCGTCCCCGGCCGCGATCGCCACCGCGACCACGGTCACCGCGACCGCGACCGCGATCACCACGCTCGGCCCGCTCTTTACGGCGACGCTCTTGCTCTTCATCCCAGCCCTCGGGCTTCTCGAGCAACGGGCGTCGGCTCAAGCGAACCTTACCACTGCGCTCGTCCACTTCGAGAACCTTGACCTCAACCTCATCTCCCTCTTCGAAGAGATCAGAGGGGTGCTCGACACGGCTGTAGGCCAT
>PBND01000002.1 GCA_002722845.1 Myxococcales bacterium
CCGGACCGCCGGATGCTCAACGGCGCTGATGGCGATGCGCTGGGGTTTCGGCCCAGCACTACCAAAGATCGCGAGGACCAAGGCCTCGGTCCCACCGCCGGTAAACAAAACCTGATGACCCTCGCCACCGATCGCGGCTGCAAGGCGCTCACGACTCTCGTCCAGTATCTTGCGGGCCCGGCGGCCGGCCCCATGGCTTGATGAGGGATTGGCGAAGGCATACTGCCACCGACTTGCGATGCCCTCGGCGACCTCAGGGTCCAGGGGGGTCGTGGCTGCGTTGTCCAAATAGATCATGTTGAAGATCCACCGCTCCCGGAACCCTGCCTGGCCTCTTCACTGCCTGCTTGTCCAGGCCCGAAGACGACCAAGCCCCCAGCCCTTCTAGACCTCAGCGAGGTGCGCAGCGAGGTTGGGGATCCAGTTCCACCTGCCGGCGCCCCTGCCGGATCACCTGAGGCGGTGGATCCTCGCAGAAGTGATCGGCCGGGCAATCCCGATCGGAAGCACAGAACCAGGTGCAGCGGGGTGGATCGGAATAACGACCGAAGCCCGAACAAATCGCGTCGTTCTCCAGCACATTTGCACCGCATTCGGCGCTGCTTCGACACTCATTGCCTAACTCAGAATATGCTTCGCAGGTGAGCTCTTGCTGACTTGAGAAGGGACGACAGAAATTCCGAAAACAAGCGAATGCGTTGGGGCAATCCGAACTCTGCGAGCAGGGCTTCATGCAGTAGGTAAAGGTCTCCCAACCATCATCAACCTCCGTACACTCTAGACCGGGCTGACAGCCCCCCTCGAAATCACAACGGGCATCGATACTGGCATCGGGCTGGCAGACCCCCACCCCGTCACCGGGGACGCATTCCTTACGAATTCCATCGCAGACCTCCCCTTGAGAGCAGTGACGATTTTCCAGACAGGCCACGCAACCGACCCCTTCGAGACAAAACTGTTCGTTACCGCAGTCCAAGTCGCTTCGACAGCCACGGCAGCGCCCTTCGAGACAGAGGGCACCCCCTGGGCAGTCGGCGCCGCTGTTGCACTCCATGTCACAGACGAGTCGCTCCTGATCACAGATATAGGGCACCTCGCATTCGGTATCGACTCGGCAGCCAGGACGACAGCCACCGGCTTCGCAGATCATTGCCCCCTCTGTACCGTACTCGTCACAGTCACTGTCCCGTGCACACTCGGCTCGGCAGCGATTCTCGGCACAGGTCAGCCAGTCTTCGCCGCATTCGGCGTCGTCTCGGCAATCCCCCTCGATGCAAACCCCCTCGAGGCACAACTCACCAGCAAGGCATTCCCCATCTTGGGAGCAAGATCTCGGCAGAATCACCTGGCCCGCATCATTCCCGCTGGGGTCGCTACAGGCCCCCGAAACGCAACGTGCGTTGGCATCGCATTTGGTGTCTGTAATGCACGGCGCCGCAACCTGCGGCGAACAAGCAACCATGAGCAAGGTCCCGGCAAATAGGTAAAGACATGAACTGCGCATCGAGTTTTCGTCCTCCATCCCGTTGTTGCCATATCATCTTGCTTACGCAAGCAGGTATCCTTCTTGTATCCGAGTCGATTGGTCGGCTAGGGACGCCTCGGACGGGAGGTCCGGGGACTATGACAAAAAGATTGGTCATCGCTGAGAAACCAAGTGTTGCGAGGGATATCGCTGAAGCCCTCTCCAACGGCGGTTTTCAGTCCCATGACGGTGGCGATTGGTTTGAGACGGACAATTTTCTGATCTCTTTTGCCATTGGCCACCTCCTCGAACTGAACGAGCCCGAGGAGTATAAGACAGAATGGAAGTCCTGGAGCCTTAAGCCCCTCCCCATCGTCCCCGAGGATTTCCGCCTTTCCCCCCGGGACAGCAAGGCCCAAAGCCGCCTTCGTCTCCTCAAGAAATTAGCCGGTCGAAAAGACGTCTCGGGCTTGGTGAACGCCTGCGATGCAGGGCGAGAAGGTGAGCACATTTTTCGGACCATCGAAGAGTGGCTCGATACCGAACTCCCTTCGGAGCGGCTGTGGCTCAGTAGCTTAACCGATCAGGCGATTCGAGATGGCTTCGACAGCCTGGAGCCGGCCGATGCCTTTCAACGTTTGGCCGACTCGGCCCGATGCCGCGCCGAAAGCGATTGGCTGATCGGGATGAACGCGACACGGGCGCTGACGGTTCGACTGAAGAGTCTCGGCTACAAAGACGCCTGGACCGCCGGGCGAGTCCAGACCCCAACCCTCGGCATGCTCGTGGAGCGAGAGCTTCAAATCTACGGGCACCGCCCCCAGCCTTATTGGGAGATTACGGCCGAGTTCCAACACGGCGAGATTCGCTATGAAGGAAGTTGGCAGCACCAGGTACCGCCCAAACAGACCGGTGGCAGCGGCGAGCAAAAGAGAAACCGAATCTTTGACCGTGGGCTCCTCGACTCCATCGTCAAGCGGCTTGCGGATGGATCCGAAGCGATGGCCGAGGATCAGACCAGTGAACAACGGCAGCGGGCGCCGATCCCCTACGATTTGACCAGCTTGCAGAAGGACGCCAACAGCCGCTTTGGGATGACAGCCAAGCAGGCTCTCGATTCGGCCCAAAGGCTCTACTTGAACAAGCTGCTGACCTATCCTCGTACCGACAGCCGCTATCTTTCGCGCACGAAGATGCTGCCAGAGTTAGACAAGATGCTGGGCAAGGTAGGCTCCAGCGAAGCCTATCAGCACATCGTTGCCAACATTCAGGGCAATGGCGCGAAGAATATCGAGCGTGTCTTTGATGACAGCCGAGTCACTGACCACCACGCCATCATCCCTGTCGGGACACCCTCTGAACCCCTAACCGGTGGTGACCAAAAGATTTACGACCTGGTGGTCCGGCAGTTCCTAGCCAGCCTGATGGGTACCGCAACCTACAGCCGAGTCGAGCGGATCACCACCGTTGACGGCGACCTTCAATTCCGGACGACCGGACGGGTGCTTAAGGTCGCTGGCTGGCGCATGGCGATGGGCGACGAAGTCGGCAAAGGCCAGGGCCTGCAATCGCTGCCAGAAAACCCACAGCCGGTGACGCTCAGCAAACACGAGGTGGCGGAGAAGGAGACCAAGGCCAAGCCAAGGATGACGGAAGCCAACATTCTTGCCCGTATGGAGTCCTGCGGAAAAGAGATCTCCGACGAAGACTTAAGCGACGCGATGCGGGACAAAGGGCTCGGAACACCAGCCACTCGGGCTGACACCATCGAGCGGCTAATTCGCCGGGAATACGTGCGGCGTCACGGGAAGTTTCTCCAGCCGACCCCGAAGGCGATTCGACTGGTTGAGATGCTGCACGAAGTGGGCGCGAGAGGCCTCGTCTCCGTTGAGTTGACGGGGGAAATGGAACAGAAACTGAGATCCGTCGCCAATGGCAGTGTGACCCGTATCGAATACATGGAGGCGCAAAAGGAACTCGCCGCGAATCTAGCGGAGCAGCTGCGAAGCTTCAGTTTCGATGACCTCTATGAAGAAGAACAGGAGCTTGGGGCCGTCCCTGGTCACCCTGGCTCGATGGTCCGGGCCACACCATGGGGCTATCAGGCTGATATCGGTGACGAGGAGACCTTCTTCCTTTGGAAAGATCTCCGGGGCCATGTCTTACAACCGGAGACGATCCGTCAGTTGCTAGCCCATGAAGACCGAGTCACCGGACCGATTCCCATCCCCTCACGGAATCGGGGCCAAGAAGACAACCTGGTTCAGATTCGTCTGACCCGCATCGATGATGAGGCCTACGCAAAGCTCCTGGCCGCCAAGAAGAAGCGCCAGCCCAGCCGTTGGCGCCTCGAAGTGGTCGGGGAGCGGGAACAAGCGGCCCACAATGCCGAGATGAGCGCCGGGGAAAACCTCGTCGGGCCCCTGTGTCGTTGTGCCAAGTTTGATGATGTGGAAATCGTCGAAACAGACCGGCGCTACGTGGACAAAGACCATGTCGGCTCGCCGGAGCGGCCCGTCGCTGAATTACCCAAAGAGGTCTGCAAGCGCCCCATCAGCCGCAGCGAGGCTGAAGCCTACTTTCAGCAGGGGCGCACCGAACTCCTGAGCAACTTTACCTCGAAGCGCAACCGGGCCTTCAACGCCATCCTCTTCTTGAAGGCCAATGGCCGCCATGGCTTCGAGTTCGAGAACCGGGGTGAACGGCGGGGCCGGGGCCGCACAACGAAGGCCTAAAAGCTGGTCCAGTAACCCAGGCCAAGCAGGACTTTCGCGTTCAACTCACCCGGGAACTCCACCGTACCGAAGCTCTCAACGGTGCGTAGGATCGTGTCCATCCACTGCACGTCGAGCACGCCACGATGGCGACCCTCGACGTATTCTAGTCCCAAGCTACCGCTCCAATAGACGCCGGCCCAGGTGAAGGGATCACTGGAGCGGAGGTCGACCCCCGTGTTGCGGACCCGTTCGCCATCCTCCAGCACGTACTGTTCGTGGATCAGGGTGCTCTCCCGAGCCACTGCACCGATGGCACCGACCAAACGAAGGCGCAGCGGCCACGAACCAAGGGCCCGATCAAGCCCCAGTTCCAGGCCTGCCCGTGTGGCGATCCCGCCCTCGTGACGGAATCCTTCCGCAAGGTCTTCAGAGTCCCTTGTGACCTCTAGAAACGGAAACTCTAGACGATTCCAGCGGTCGGTAGATGTGAAGTCGGGCTGGCTCGTGGAGAGCCCAAGAACAAGACCGTAGCGCCAATGGGTACGGGCGAAAACCGATGGCATTCGATGGGCTAGACCGACGTCCAGATTCCCCACCCCACCACTCGAGTCCAGCTCCTGGGAGATCCTCAAACCCACCAACCGCAAGCTTGGCTGCTGCTCGCGCCAGGAGACCGGACTGAGGAAACGGCCAAGACGAGCTCGCCAGAGCGCCCAACGCTTGGCGCTCGCCTCCGCACGAGCCTTGGCTTCCGCGTCTCGGCGGAGCTTGGCTTGCAGCGCAGTTGCTTCCTTTTTGCGGGCCTCGGCCTCATCCCTCTTGACCTGTTCGGCGGCCGCCTTCTGGGAGGCTGCAAGCTTCGCAGCCTGTCGGCGTTGCGCGGCCTGCTTACGTTCGGCGGCCTCTTTGGCATCGGCCACTGGGTCCGCTGGCTGGCTTGTTTTCTTTTTGGCTGGGGCGGCCCTTTCAATCCGGTCAAGGCCCTCCGGCGCCTCTGCCTTTTCCCCCTTGCCTTTGCGCCGGGCTAAGGGGCCCCGAGGACGAGCCTCGGCGCTGGAAGCCGCAGCTGCATCGACCGCTCGGCGATCATCCCGCATGCTGACCCAACGGCGCTTTTTAGGGCTCCAACTCCCCTTTCGCAGGCCTGAAATGAGCGGCTCGCCGGCCACCAAGCTGCGGCCCCCACTGGATTTGAGCTCCGCCAATTTTTCCGCGACACCCATCATCGCCAGGTTCACCGTCAAAAAGTCCTGCCCAAAGTCTGCTTGCTTGAGACGCAAAGCCCTCCCTTCCCGGTTAAAACCGAAAAGGGTCATTCGAATCTTCTGACCATCACGCCCAAGGACACCCAAGATGCCGAGGGTCGCGCCGCCTCCCTTTCGCCGCAGCATCTGGGTCGCCTGCCGCATGACATCGCGATCGATGCGGTTGTCTCGAAGGGTCCCATACATACTCCGCAGTCCCTTGTCCTCCAGCCCCCGAGTCACGGTGGCCCTAAGCTCAAGGTCCTCACCAGGTTTCAACACCGGCGTCGCCCCCCAAGCCCGGTGGTCCCGTTTCACCACACCGATGAGATGACGGCCCTTGGGGAGATCCGTGATGGTTAAGGGGGCTTCCCCAAGGGGGCGACCATTGAGAAGGATTTGGGCTTTAGGCAGGTCCGCGTGGATCGTGAGACTTGCGGACCGGTCATCCTCGAGGGCAGCGGAACGCCCCTTGAGCATGTCATTGAAGCGTTGGCTGTACTTGAGTGCTGTGGTGTTCAAGAAGGCACCATCACAGCGGGTCACCAGCTCATCGACTCGTACTTGCGCCTGCTTCTTTTGCCCCATCCGCAAATGGGCCTCCCCCATCACCGCCAGACAGCGACAGTAGGTATCGGATCCCCGAATGTGCCGGGCGTTCTGCCACATTTTCCGCAAGACGGGCTTGGCCGCGCGCAGGGCTTTGCCGGGCTTGTTCAGTTTCAATAGGGTCTCGGCATAGGCCATCTCTTTGAAGTACTTCTTCGCCACCCGGGCCGAGGGGTCGGCCCCCCGCTCAAGTCGACCTTTTTGACGAAAGAGGCGAACCTTAAAGCCTGCGTCCTCTTTCAAGACGCCAGCGATATGCTTGAAAGCCTCTTCGACGACATCTGGCTCAACGGAATTCCAAATCGGCTGAATAGGAATCACAAAGAGTGGTTCCAGGTTCTTCTTTTGCGCCTTTTCATCCTGGGTCGAGGCCTCGGCATCCCCGAGGAGAGCATCTAACTCCGCATCCCGCTCGGCCTGAACCGGCCCAGCGACCAACAGACTCAGGATGATGATCGAGCGCATTACTGCCCTTCCTCACGAGCGAAGACCTCAATACTGGAGAAGGTATCTCCTGTGAAACGCCCCAGACCAAAAATTTTGGTGGCCTGTTCATCACGACCAGAAGCGCCCACAAGGAGGAAACCGTCCGCTTGATAGCCGGAACAGCCATCGAAGCGGGACTGAGATATCGACCAATTCCACCATGTATTTTGGCGCGTAAGCGTCGCAGGACAATGGCTATAGGGCTCATCGACGCCTGGAGAGATCATGACACCATCCGGGTCGAAGTTCTCAGCGGGCGCCGAGGTTTGGAAGGCTAAGCCCATCACATCACGAAAGCGAGTCGGCATCCGCTCACCATCGACCACAAAATGAAAGGTCAAGTCTTCGCCATCACAACACTCGGAGAGAGACGAGATCGGCAGGCCAAAACTATCACTCCCCTCATTGGCATCGCTCCAAGCATCCCACAACGGGTCATCGTAGTTCACCCGGGCGACACGGGTCCAGCCACCGCCATCAAAATCCATCTCGCAGACCACTCGCCATGGGAGATCACCGGGCTGGATCCAATACTGACCTGTCGGCGTCTCAGGATGGAGGCTCAGCAGATGTTGGCAACTCCGGGCGGCCCGCTCTATGGAGCGTCCATCGTGGGCAAACTGACAATCTGGGCTACAGCGCTCGCTTGCCTCATCACAGTCTTCTTCGCCGGCCTGAACGACACCATCCCCGCAACGGGCCAAGGTACAATCCGTGAGACAGGCGTCTTCCTGGACTTGATTGCCGTCGTCACAGGCTTCTCCCCGCTCCAAGATGCCATTGCCACAGCTAGCGTCGAGGCCTCCCCCCACGGTGGTGCCTCCATCTTCTTTACCTTCCCAGTGGGGCGCACAGCGCCCCATTCGGCAAAGGCCAGTGGAAGGACAATCGGCGGCACTCGTACAACGGGGGCCATAGCCCGTCTTTAAACCCTGTGCGTCGAGCACAAGGGTTTCCCCGCAACCGAACACGCCCAAAAGCACCAGTGCTATCGAAACCCGCAATCCTGCTCCCCGACCCAAGATGCACCTGCAGTTTGCGTCGACTTGGTCATCACTGCAAATTGCGCCCCTATGGGGCGTCAGGCTCGATGGCGCTGCCGGCGCGCTAGAGACGGAAGATCTGGTTCTTCTTCAAGGCATCGAGATCGTAGGAGGTCCCTCGCCAGGTCACATGACCCCGACGCCAGGCCTGAGCCGTCGAATTCAGCAAGATCAGGGCGATGATGAAAATGCCCAGGGGTGCGAATAGAAAAGGGCTTCGGTCCCAATTAAGATGTCTCGCTCCGAGGATCCCGACCCAAGCGAGGGCGAGATAGGCAATCCCAGTGGCCATCGGGTAAGCGCCGACACAGAGGAGCGGCCCCGCACAGGCGATGATGAGCCCCAAAACGAAAACGATCGCCCGCAAGAAGCTATAATGTCCCACTGCACCGAAGCTGTTCTTTTCCAAGCCACGAAACATGCTGGGCAGATCCGGATACCACTCTACTTCGAGGCCCGTCCGGGCGATCATGCATTCGTGTTGGGCACCGGCTCGTTTCATGGCGAGGCCCAGCGCTAAATCATCAGCCACCTCCATCCGCAACCACTTGAAGCCCTCACTGCGTTCAAAGACCGAGCGCCGACAGAGGTTGAAGGCCCCCACCCCGAGACCATGATCTCGATCCTGTGGGTTCTGTCGCCGCCTTCGACTACTGGACATGGCAAAGATCCCGACAAAGGCAGCGATGACAATCCGCGCGAGAAAGGTCGTCGTCGAGAGCTTGGGCAGCAGCGCTAAATGGTCCAAGCCCCGTCGTTCACACAGGGCGACTGCGCGACGAAGCAGCGCGCCGTCGATGTGGACGTCCGCATCACTAAACAACAGCCAATCGCCCTGGGCCTCTTGGCTGCCCCGGTGTAAGGCATGCACTTTACCAAGCCAGCCCGGTGGCAACTCGTCGATACAAACCAGTTGGAGCTGGTCGCCAAACTCACTGGCCAGACGACGAAGAATCGCTCGGGTATCGTCGGTGGAACGATCCTCGACAACGATCACTTCTCGGCTTGAGTCCTCGTCCTGCAACAGACGTCGAAGGGCCGGTTCGATCGTTGAGGCTTCGTTGCAGGCAGCCACGATCACAGAGACCCGAGGTGGCGCCTCAAGAGGCTCGACGGTGTAATCATCTAGGCTGGGCAGCTCAAGCATGCGCACAAGAAGGACCGCGGCCGAGCACAGGGCTCCGAAACAGAACACGAGCCCCACCAGGGCGATCAACGGACGATCCGCCAGTCAAAGCCGACCCTGGCGCCGGCCCGGAGCGCCAGCGCCGCCGGCTGGTCCTCGGTTCCAGCGACCCTCGTGAGGGTGATGCGAAAGCCCACGGTCGGCAAGGCCTGCCGGACCCGCACATAACTGAAGCCGGCTGCGAGCCCAAACTGGAGTGCGGGACGCAATTCGGTGACAAAAGGGACGCCGACTAATTCTGGCTCCACTTCGACTTCAGTATGCCAGATGGCCCCCTGGCGGCGTAAGGCGATGGGGATGCCCAAAGTCATTTCAACACTCATGCCCTCGGTGGATAGACTCGGACTCATCAACGCCCCCCCGCCGCCGGCAAATCCAATACGAGCCGACCAACGGGGACGAAAGACGTGATTGATCGTAAACCGCCCACCACCGCCGCCGCCGAACGACCAATCGTCAGCGCTGCGCACGACACCGAAAACACCACCGCCCTCGGTGCCAAAGCTCCAGCGCCCGGGATGGATTTGCTCCCCGGCAAATTGGTGGTTGGGCTCGATATAGACAGGGCAGTCGGTTGCGGCCCGATCCCGTGCTGCAAGAAAGAGCAGCCGGACTCGGCTCATATGGAGGAGACGCTCAAGTCCCGCTATCTTTTTACCTGCTTTTTCATAGGCATCAGAGAGAGGTCCGCCGAGCGCCTTTAGCCGCCGATCAAGCTCCCACTGGGCCTGCTGTCGCTGTTCCTCAGGCACACGACACATGCTGAGCATCGCATCCGGGAGGAGACTTTCGACATCGTAGCGATCGATCTTCCAGCCTTGTTGCTCCCGCAAAAAGACGAGCTTCCCCACATCTTGGAGCAAAGCTTCAGCCGGCCCAAGGGGCGTGCTGAGTAAAGCGACGGGCAGAACGACTGCAGCGATCACCCGTGTTCCTTTCTCGGGGCCAACAAAGGCCCCAACGGCCCTCTACGGTGAGTAGGGGTCGCCGAAGTCCATCTCGTGGGTCACCACACTGGCCGCTTTGACCAACTGCATCAGTTTCGTCAATTCGACGTCGACCGCATCCCGGGTGAAATCACCGTGGGGCTCTGGACAGGCGGCCTCGCAATCTTCAACGCAAGCGGCGATGCAATGGGTGCTGCGGTCGTACATGCGCTTGGCCTTGCCGAGAAGGGCTGCGGCAGCGCCGCCGTCGAGGGCCATGTAGGTCATTCCAGAATCAGGGTCCTCGAAGGAGACGCGCTGGTTGTCGTTGAGAACGGGGTCGTCCGCACCCACCACCCAAATGCTGTTGCTCTCGGTAAATGATGGGTCGTAGCCGGTTTGGAAACGGGCCAGTCCGAGGACTTGCCAGTACAGTTGGATCGTGAAGGTTGCGTAGGGGTCGACCACTTGCTCATGGACCGTATCCAAGGGGCCTGTGTAGTTGGGGAACTGGAGCTTCCCATCCTCCACATAGGGCCCGACTCGGCTCATGTCGCCACTCATGAGCGCCGTAGAGATCGTCTTAATCTGATCACTAAAGCTGTTAAAATACCCGACCTGCCACTCCCGAACATCTTCGGGGGTCGCCCGCCCGACGAAATTGGTCTGAGTGTCGGTGAGCGCATGGATCGCCATGATCTTATCCAAGTAGAAGCCGATGTGATGCAGGCAGTCAGACCAGAAATAACCACAATCGCGCTGCCCATTGTAACCATAACTCCAACGGGTGGAATAATAGCGAGCGTCTGCAACGCCTAGATCGATATCCGCACCGCTCACATAGGGCCACTCCTTCAACATGCTGTTACCTTCAAAATCGGTTTCAGGACCGTAGTCTGTCACGTCTGGCATCAACATAGTGCGGACCAAATGGTTAAAGGCTGCCTGGATCGCGAAGGTCTGTGTCCCCCAGCCATTGGTGGTGTTGCTGAAGAAGGCCTCAAGTTCCTCGCCCGTGTAATAGCGCTGCATGATGTTTTGATAGAGCCCATAGACGTCATGCCAACTCTTCAGGCGATCATAAATCCGGGAATAGTTACGGGGGACGTAGTTCCACCAGAAGTAGGAGGAACTAATCTTACCCCGAGGAAATGCCCGGGTGATGTACCAAGTGTCATAAGTGTCGAGGAGTCCCATGATGCGCTCCGCCGGATCAGCGCCCCAATCTCGAGTCAGGCAGGAATCGCCTAGATTGTAGCGATTGTGGGAGCAGTAGACATAAGGCACTCGCTTCTTACCATTGTGGGGTCCCGCGACGGCTTCCACATAATCGGCATCCATATGGGCCACCTTCGCCCAACTGCGATTATCATCGCGCCACAGGTCATCTCCCATCAGATCGTACCAGCGGGTGTAGTGGAAGGCCGTCGGGACTTCGCCCCAACGCATGACTTCACCATCATCAGCAGCCCAATCTTGGAGGACGTAGTCCTCAACCCCGTGGTGATCCTCGAAGACCTCCACCAAGCCACCATAGCCCCAGTAAATCGCAGCCCGGTCGTATTTACCCAAGCCCGTACCATCGATCGTGTAACGTCCTGCGTAATCCATCACTGAAGTGTAACCGTAGTTGTACAGGCTACCGTTGATTTCATCCTCAGTGATCGGGTCCGCGTTCTCACCCACCCGAGGTCCCACGGTGCCGTCAGCCGCACGCAGTTCCCAGTACTCGTTGTGATAGTTAAGGGCATCATCACTGGCGCCAAAGTTGTGCATCAGTCCGATGGAGTGTCCCACTTCGTGGGCAATCACCGCACGGTAAATCCGATAGCGGACGGCATCATAGATCTCACTGGGACTCATGTTTCGCCCAGCGTACTCTCGAGCCAGGCCCAAAAGCGCGTCGTCGGCCATCGAGGCAAGATACATATTCCGGCTTGCAGCATCCTCCTCGAAGAGTCGCTGTTTGAGGGTCAAATCGTTCCGAAAGGCCGCTGTTAAGGGCGAAAGAACCTCCGCCTGACCTGGATCCAAAGTCATGTTGGGGTCGATCCCCATGGCGAACTGCATGTCTGGTGTCATCAGCATACCTTCCACCTGACTTCCGCGCAGACTCTGCAAGCGGGCCTGAGCCCGCCCGTCTTGGGGTTCGATCATGCCGTGACGATGGGCATTGGGCAGAACCTCCTCGGCCAGCCAAGCTTTGAAGCCATGCTCGTTCTGAAAGGCAAGGTCCTCAGCACCTGGTTTGCGCTCCCGCCCGGCCCAAAATCGAGCCGCAGGGCTCTCCTTCGTGATCTTCTCAACCATGTGTTTGGCATCGGCGAGACTAAAGTCCTTACCTTCCCGCCCCTGGGAGAACTTCTCCCGCCAATCGCTCAGATCCAAACCATCGATAAAGCGACGATTGTCCAAACCGTCCGTCAGCAACAACACCATCTGGGTCACATCCCAGGCTGCGGTGTCATTATGGTGATACACATAGCCCATCCCACTGTGGGTCTGGCCTGTCTCAGGGTCTGTATTCGAGGGACCTAAACCGAGCAAACCATAGGTCATGTAGTCAGCGACGTAGGCAATGAAGGAGTAGCGAATATCACCCAAACGCGGATTATCCCCCACCTCACCGCAAACCTCAGGATCCCCCTCGATGATCGGGTTGTGGGGGCAGACGACGAACATCTTGCCGCCGGGAGGCATCGTGGCCCCCAACTCTTCAATCATACCGCTGAAGACTTCATCATAGTCTTCGGCAACATCTCGAATCACCTCATGTAAAACACCATCGATCCGCTCCCGGCAGGCAGCCTGTTCATCCTCGGGCTTCGCATCGCAGGCGGCAGCGTCCGGCGGAAACTTAGGGTTCACGTGATAGACGATGGGCTTGGCAGTACGCTCCTCCATGGGCAGCGGATCACCGAAGTTATCGGCACTCTCATCATCCACGACGGTCTTTTCCCAGATGTTGTGGCGATTCCGCCAACGCTCACGGTTTTGCTGGCGAATCCCCTCCTGACCATCGTAGGCGAAACGGTCTGTCCAGAAATAGCCGAAATGATCCGTCTCTTTACCCTTGTAGGGCGCGGGCTCATAAGGGTTGTTGACTGGAACCTTCATGAAGCTGTTTCGGATCGTATACATACCAGGACCGCATTCTGAGAATTGGGTATCGTAGAACCAGCAAAGGGGGACCCTACCCCAGGAACCGTAGTCCCGGGTGGCAGCCTTGGCGAACATCCGTGTCGTCACGTCGAAGTAATCCAAGGTCTTGGCGTCACCATCGCCGTCGTAATCAAAGAGCGGTGCATCTGCATGCCCCTCGGTCTGGACGAAGTAGCTCACGGGCTCACTGGCTTCTCGGTCAAAACTCTGGTCCGCCATCACCACCAAATTCTTGGACCAGTCGACCCGCATATAGGTACGCTCGTGCCAAGGGCGGTCGATCGCGTTTTCATCGATGATGTTGTAAGTTTCGCCGGTGGCAGGATTGTAAGGCTGGCCGATGTCAAAGTGCTTTTGGATCGCAAAAGCGCCCACCAACTCACCTTCGTAACTGGCACCAAACTGGGCCAAGTCGTCGCCATCTTTGATGATCTCGGTATGCCGACGCACATAGAGGTAGCGCTCCTGAATATCGAAGCGAACCTTCTGCAACTCCCAACTCCCGTCACCCACGAAGGTAAAGCCGTCGGAAGCTGGGACATCGACCACCGTGCGCCCATAGAGCCAATAGCCATCCAGATCGCTCTTTTGGATGTAGTTAGGCTGCACCCGATTGACGGGATCAAGCGATTCGGCACAACCACCCACGAATGCGACCGGGACGAGAAGGAGAGAAAGGGAATACCGAGACATCGGGTCCTCCATCAAAGCTGGTAACTGAACTCGAGGCTCAGCATGGTGAAACGATTGTAGAGGTAGGCATAAGATTCAGCATCGGGCCTCAGTTGTGGACCTGCAGTCGAATAGCCCACGGAGGCGCCGAAGCCAGACCAAGGTCCCAGCGCAGCGCCTAAACTAAAGGCCTGGAAGTAGCGGGTGGTCACCGGGTCTTCCACTCGACGATAACTAATCATCGGGTCATCCACGACCATGGGATAGACTTCAGTGGCTGAAAGCCCCCCACCAAGGGAGAGGCTCAGCCAGGGAAGCGCCTTCACATTGGCCCCCAGGCTCAAACTCGTTTTGTAGCGATTGTTCGGACTGCCATCGTGAACAAAGAAGCCCGCACAATCGTCCGGCATCTCCACAAAGGCAGAGAGGCCCTGAACACAAGCCGGGCCAACGGCTCGAGCTGTGGTGCCTTGTTGCGTCGCCGTCTGATAGCCTGTCCAACCCAAGCCTAGACTCACCCCGCCGTTGACGCCGCCGATGCTCAGGGCCCGAGACATGGAGCCCCGGGCAGTTGCACTGAAGGTTTGCCCTGCGAATTGGCTGTAGGGACTGAGCCCAAGGGCGAGACTACCCGAGCCGCTCAATTTTACGCCCGTCCCGGGAATCTCATAGCTGGAACTGGGGCGGACACTGACTGAGGGGTCGCCGAAACTCGAGGTCTGACCATCGTCTGCCCGAGTCAGTTGAGTCGAAAAGCGAAGATCGGCGGCAAGGTGAACGTAGGGCAACCGATACTTCGGTCGCAGAGAAAAGCTCATGGCCGTGTACGGATTGTAGGTGAGCAGAGCATCGCGCTGCAGGTTAACCATACGAGCGACATTGCCCCAATGCACGGAAGAACCAGCCCAAGGCGGCTTCGGAGCACTGGTGGATCCCGCCGAAGTCGGTGCACGCTTCTTCGCGGCGCCGGCCGAAGCCGATGATCCAAAGACGTTTTTAAAGCTCCGGCTTTCTTTCGCCTGGCTGCCTTCAAGGTCGAAGGCTTTATCCTCGTCCTTCTCGTCTTCATCTTCTTCTTCGATTTGTGCTGGCGCCAACGGCAACTGCACCGGTTCGGCCACGGCAGAACCCGCACGAATGCACGCGAACGTTAGCACCAAAACGATCGTCGAGTGTCGCAACTACACCCCTAAGCTTCAGTTTACTAGCAGATCAACCCAGCCAGCGCCCATAGCTAAAGCCATTTTTTATAAGCGGAAGTTTTCGATCGAACACATCGATTCTTCCGCATAAACAGCATTCAGCGTGTTGAATCCTTCATTATGCCAGTCTAGAGTCGTCGTCTGCTTTGGCGCCGTCGGAGCACAAGAACAAGGAGCCCATAGAGCCCCAAGCTCACAGGACTCGCCCCCGAACAACCGCAACCGCTAGGCAACACCTCATCCTCTGTCGAATCGTCACCAGGACCGACTGGAGGCTCCAAGTCTGGAATCTCCGTACACACACTCGGTGCGTTCCAAGAACAGTCCCAACCGGTCTCAATCTCGCAATTCCCATCGCAGCCATCACCCCCTACCGCGTTGCCATCATCACAAGCTTCCGGCGCCCACGGCCTGCCATCGCCGCATTGGTTCGTATAAGCCTGAGTCGGGTCCTCAAGCCAGTGGGGCCGCTCGGCCATCTCCGGACAGACATGATCACTCAGGGGCAGACCCCACGCGGTGATGAAGGGGCAGAGGTTCACGCCCGCCTTCTCCGAGAGTGTCAGCATCAATAGATCGATGCGTTCTTGTTCACTCGAGGGGCGCTCTGCTTCCGGAAGGTCCCGATAATAAGCAAAGGTCTCTTGATAGAGCTCCCAACCAAAGTGCTCCTGGAGTTGTAGAAAGAACTCTAAACCGATCCAAGGATCCCATTGGCTGTAATCAGCCCCATTGCTTATGTAGGCATCGAAACGTTCGGCCCGGGCATCGCTCGTGATCGCAGGGTGGGTGTTCCCGCTGGCCCGACCGACCACCACCTCCATCACATAGACGCTCCAAAGATTACAGGTGACCTCCGTACTGTGGGGAATCATCCAGTCCGCCCACTGGCGGTTGTGTCCCAGCTCGTGAAACATGCCCCAATTACCCTCACTTCGTAGGGTGGCGACATCGAGGGCTTCATCGTCGTGATGCCGATGCCCCATAAAGGGATAGCCCGAATGGAGATAACCGGCGCTGATTTGCTGATCGGCCACCATGCGTTCTTTGCGGCGCCGCTCCGGCATCGCCGCCAAGACCGCGTCGGCCACCAACACCTCGTCCCAAAAGCGTGCCACCGCTTCAGGGTCATCCAGATCCCGCAAGTGGATCGACTCGGCCGTGATCACATAATGGTCACTCTCGATCTCGCCCCAGGGCCCAGGAGCCTGCCTTGAAGCCTCCCAATCGGCCGCGCTCGTCAGGCCCAACACGAAGCGAGGCGCTGCCACCACATCGGTGAAACTCACCTCGACGACGCCGGCGTCCATCCCCGCAGGGACCGTCAGGTAGATCAAACCCCCGAAGGCGCTCGCAAATCTTTGATTCGCCGCGATGACCTCTTCCCTGCGGGTGATCCTTGGGTAACGTTCCCAAGCCTCTTTGCCACCGATGTCGTCGGTATGGGCCCCGATGAGTACCTCAACGCCACGCCCATGCAGGTCGGCCGGTAGATCCACCCGAAAAACCTGGCCCGGGACTGCGTAAAAGCCCGTCGACTTCATGACCTTCGCCCGGGCGCCAGCATACAAACGACGGCGGTCCATGGCCGGCGCGTTTTCCAACTCCAGGCCGATCACTTCGCTCTGGAGCCCGGTGCCCTCTGGGACCGCCCCTGGGAAGACCGATGCACTCGGGCTGGCGGTCACTTGCGTCGCAGGCCGCTCTTCAGCCAACTTCATCTCCAGCTCCGCGAGGACCCGTCGGATCGGCTGCGCCTCCTTGCGCAATGGGTTTTCGGGGCTGATCACAAAGGCATCGCCGCTCCCGGTTCGCAAGGCGTCGACCTCAGTAAAAAAGTCGAAACTCCAGGGCAACCACCGAATCGCCGAGCTCAAAGTTCGGGCGGCGATTTGTTGGTCGGCCAAAACCATGGCCCGCTCCCCGTCCACATGGGCGATCATCGCCACCAGTGCCAGGCTTGCTGTACTCAAGGGGGAGGGCGTCGTTTCGCTCACCTCAATGCGTGAGGTGTCCGGCCAGGTNTANCCTTCTGCAAAGAGCAANCCNCTGCCGGANANNANTCGATTCCCAGCCAGGTTCGTTGGGTGGCGNTCCANCTGATAGGCCCANGGCGTCCCGGCGGTCAGCANNCCNCGNCCGGCCTCGGCCCACCGCCTTGCGCTGTTGAGATCCGGNCGACTCCAACCCAGATTGGCGCTGGCACAAAAGACATCCGCATCACCCAGCTCCGCCGGGCTTGTAACCACCTGCAGGACCCATCCTTCTTGGGCTCGGATGAAGGCTTCGAGCTGGGGCAGGCCTTCGCCCACGGCGACGACGGGGTCCGGTCGATTGGCTGCCCAGAGGATTGCGTTGCGTAGAAGCCGGCCTTGACCGCTGGCTCCCGCCAAATCTGCGTTACCGAAGTAGAGAGTGTGGCTGAAGGCAGCGACTCGGCCTTCTCCCAAACGGGAAGCTGCAACGAAAGGCTTTCCGGACGGATCGACAACCACGGGAAAAGCCCGGTCGCCGTAAACCACCAGCTCCCCCGGGGCCGACTCGCCGTGGACGATCTCCCCCACGCCAGCCGAGAGGGCGCCGTGATCTTGGCTGACGCCATCGGGCCAATCGATGGCCTGGGCGATTGAACTGAGACCAAGAATCGGAATCCAAAGCAGTGTCTTTTGGTTCACCGGAACGGACCTCCCCCGAACGACGGACGGATCCAAGCAGGCCCCGAGGGAACTGTCGAGGATCGGCCCCCCATCGTGTTTGGTCTCAAGCTGTTTTCCCTTGGCTTGGGAGTCTCCTCATAGCGTGGGCTACAAGGTGCGCATTTTTGCGCTCTATTTTTTGCCTTGCCTACCGCTCGGTAGGCTTATACTGACCGCTCGGTAGGCAAGTGATGGAGAACCCTGTGGCAGCAGTTCAGCCCCGTACAGATGGCCGTCAACGCATCCTCAAGAAGGCCACCGAGCTCTTCGCTCAGGCCGGCTACGAAGGCACCAGCCTAAGCCAAATTGCGACCGCCGCTGGCATGAGAAAGCCTTCCCTCCTCTATCATTTCGATTCCAAGGAGGCGCTGCGCAAAGAGGTCCTCGCGGAGTTCTTTACCCACTGGCGTGAGCTCCTCCCCTCCGTACTCGCCCAGACTCGTGGGGGTGAGGACCGGTTCACAGTCCTCATGGAAGCCTGCGTGAACTTCCTTACCGAGGACCCGAACCGGGCCCGACTCTTTGTGCGCGAGGCCATGGATAACCCCGAGGCATTCTCGGCCGAGATGACCGAACAACTCACCCCATGGTTAGCGTTGGTCGCCCGTGCGATCGAAGAAGGGCAACGCAGCGGTGTCGTCCGCAAAGAGGTGAATGCAGAAGCCTTCATCCTGCAGATGGTTCGGCTGGCGATGACCCACTTCGCCATGACCGGTGTCATCTCGGCCTTTATGCCCACCACGGACCAGCCCACGGACCGCAGCCTCGAAGAGCTCCTGCGCATCGGCCAAGTGGCTCTCTTTAGCCCCCACGAGGAGGCAAGTAAGAATGGCTAACTATCTCAACGATAACGAGGATCTCCGATTCTACGTGGACCAGGCGATCGACTGGAAAACCCTCGCTGAAAATGCCCGCCTTGGCGGCCCCGTGGACGTGGAGAGTACCGTCCAAAATTATCGAGACATCCTCGAACTGGTCGGTGAGTTTTCGGCCGATGAAGTGGCCCCCTACAGCCGAGAGGTCGATGAACAAGAGGCCGTCATCGAAAACGGAGAGGTCGTGATCCCAGCCCGGGTCGGCGAGATCTTCGAACGCATGAAGGCCTTGGAACTGCACGGTCTTTGTATTCCCGAAGAACTCGGCGGGATGAACTGCCCCTTGATGGTCTACGCGCTCACCGGCGAGCTGCTGGCCCGCAGTGAAGTCAGCGTCATGACCCACTGGGCCTTCCATGGCGGCATGGCGATGGCGATGCTCATCTACTCGATCGACGAAGGCAGCACGGAAATCGACCTAGAGAACCACTGCCTTCGCTCCACCCGGTGGCAGGGATATATCGAAGAGATTATCGCCGGTACCTCCTGGGGCAGCATGGATATCACCGAAGCCCACGCCGGCAGCGATATGGCCCAACTCCGAACCAAGGCAGACCGTGACGAAGACGGCAACTGGACGGTCACTGGGAGCAAGATCTTTATCTCTAGTGGGCATGGTCGCTTTCACTTCGTCGTGGCTCGCACCGACCATAGCGAGGGTGAACACAAAGGGCTCAATGGCCTCTCCCTCTTCCTGGTCCCGGCCTACACCGATCATCCCGATGGCACACGGACTCGCCATGCGACGGTGGATCGGGTCGACGAAAAGCTGGGTCACCATGGCTCCGTTACGGTCCAGATTAGTTTCGAGAACAGTCCGGCTGAACTGGTCGGCAAAGTCGGTGATGGCTTTCGCAACATGCTGCTCATCATGAACAATGCCCGCATCAATGTCGGCTTCGAGTCCTTGGGCTTGATGGAGGCCGCTTACCGCATGGCGAAGGCCTATGCGGCCGACCGCCCCACGATGGGCAAAGCCATCGATAAGCACGAGTTAGTCGCAGACATGCTCGATGAGATGCGCACCGATATCCAAGGTCTACGGGCGCTGGGTGTGACCGCCGCCTTCAACGAGGAGATGAGCCAGCGCCTGCAGATTCGCCTAAAAGCCATGGCCTCAGACGATCCCGGCCGGGCGGCTCTGCTCACAGAGATGGCGACCTACAAGAGCTACAGCCGGCTAACCACCCCACTCATCAAATTTCTCAGTGCCGAAAAGGCCGTCGAGTTGGCTCGTCGAAACATGCAGATCCACGGTGGCAGCGGCTACATGTGCGAATATGGTGCGGAGAAACTACTGCGCGACAGCCTGGTGCTTCCCATCTACGAAGGCACCACACAGATCCAAGCGCTCATGGCAACCAAGGACCACTTAGGGGCCATCCTGGCGGCCCCCGGCCGCTTCCTCGCTCGACTGGGCTCGTCCTGGCTCAAGGCCTGGCTCACCCCCACCCGGCGTCGCCGCAGTTTGGCCCAAATCCGCTGGCGAGCCCTCCATGCCCAGTTCGCCTTGCTGCGCAAAGTGGTCTGGGCCAAGTGGCGCAGTGGCACGAGCATGAAGCACTGGGACCCAAAGACGGACTTCGCCCCAGCCTTGTTGCAGGCAGAGAATCTGTCCGGTCTGTTGGTGGATCGGGTGATTCTCGACATCCTTGAAGCCCAGGCCCAGCAATTCCCCGAGCGCCAAGAGTTACTGGATCGCTATCTGGAGCGGGCCGAGCCCCGGAGCCGCCATCTCCACGAGAAGGTCTGCCGAGGGAGCCGTCGCCTCTTGGACAGCCTGGCGGAGCAGGCGGCATGAGCGTCTTTCACCTTCGCCACCAGGGCGCCGTCATTGGCTCCCTTCTACGGCTGCTCACCAGTCGCTACCACGGGGGCGCCCTCCCCGAGGCCCCAGGGCCCGTCTTCGAACAACGCATCGGGCCGATCCCCGAGGGGCTTGTGGAAGCCTATCAAGAGTTTTGCGCCGGAGACCCCGGTTGCACAAACTTGCCGCCCCATCTGTTTCCCCAGTGGAGTTTCCCCCTGATGGTGCAGGTGCTCCGAGGCATCGATCTGCCCCTCAAAAAGGTCCTAAACCAGGGCTGTTCCATCACCGTGAATGCCCCCCTTGCCCGCCAGGAGCCCCTCAACGTCAGTTCCCAACTGACCCGGCTCGAAGCCGACGCCTACCGGGCCCGGTTGACCCAGCGGGTGGTCACCGGGCCCCGGACCCCATCCTCTTCCCCCGCCGCGGGGACCGAGCACTTGGTGGCGGAGGTGCACTCCTACTTCCCCCTCAAACGTCGACCCAAGGGGGAACGAAAGGCCTCCGGCGAGCGCCAGAGCCCCGAGGGTCTCCAGGAGATCGGCCGATTCAAGGGTCCCGCTGGGTCCGGTTTTCGATACGCCTGTCTCACCGGGGATTTAAACCCGATTCATTGGCTTCGCCCCGCCGCCAAGGCCGCGGGATTTCGTGCGCCTATTCTTCACGGCTTTGCCACCATGGCCTTGGCTTATGAATGCCTGGAGCGAGAAACGAATCAGAGTCTACAGCGGATCGACGTTCGCTTCACACACCCCTTCGTCATGCCTGGTGAGGCCCGGGTGCTGCTGAATCCAGCCGGAGCGGTCCATGTACTCGACGGCGAGGACCGACTTCTCATGGTCGGCGATGTCGCCTTCCGTCCGGCCTCAGGCGACTCGGCGGCGGCGGTAGAACAAGGCTAAGGCACAGAGGGCCCAAAGGCCCAGTCCCGGGGCTGTTTCACAGCCAAGCATGGGAAACGCGGGCTCGGGCTCAAGGCGAATCGCATCGACGCAGTAGCCTAGATCAGGCTCACAACCGAGACCTTCGGGGCAGTCAGTGTCGGCCGAGCACGCCGATGTGCAGGTCCCCTCATCGCCACATAGCAGGCTGCGGCAAGGGGGCGTGTCGTCGCCGCAAAACTCGCCGAATTCGAGATCGATAAATTCGCAGACTTCGTTGTCAGGATCGCAGCGGTAGCCCTCGGGGCAGGGTGCGTCTCGGTGGCACATCCGGGTGCAGTAGCCCCTTGAGTGACAGACACCCGGCTCACAATCGGCCCGTTCCTCACAGCGTCCGCCCACGGGCCCGTGGTAATCGGGATGAGTGGGCCAACCCAGGGCCCAGTTGGGCCGATCGATGCCCGCACGGTCTGCAGCGCTGATGGACTCATTCATGATCCAATCGGCCCACGGCTCCACCCCAGCATAGACGGGCCGACTGCAGTTGGGACCCCCGCGGGAAGCCACACCAACCACTCGACCCCATTCGTCGACGGCCGGTCCCCCCGAGTCCCCGGAGCAGACCCCCTTCTCTCCACTCCATTCCGATGGAGTCGCCGTCCAAATCGGGCAACCGCTACCCACGCACTGAACCTCAAGGTTATCGATGCGGCGGCGGGTGCCACTGCCATTGCCAGCGCCATCGGTCGCGCCGTAGCCGATGGCATGGTAAATCTCGCCGGGCTCAAGGGGTTCATCCACGCGGGGCAGACGGGGCACCGCTTCCCGGCGATGGATTGGGTTCTCGAGCACCAAGAGGGCGATATCATTGCCGCAGACCAGCTGCCGACTCTCGGGGACCAAAACCCGACTCGCCTTCACATAGTCCCGGGGATTTCTTCCCAAGCTCTCCGTGGTCGTTACATAGATGGACCCCGCGTTATACACGCTACCAAACCGGGTCACGGCACAGTTGATACCGCCATTACCGGCTGAATTCTCGATGGGTGCGACGCAGTGCTGGGCCGTCAACACGACGTTGGGGGTAATGAGCGTACCGCTACAGGCCCCCGAGCCCTCGAAACCGAATCGAAAGAGGCCCACCACATTGACATCCCATGGATCGGTAAACCCGCCCCGGATCTCATGGCTGGCTTGCAGGGTGTCCGTATGAAGTTGCTCCAGCGGCTCGCTTCCGCAAGCGGCGAGGAGGGCCAGAGCGACCGTCCTGAGATGGGTCTTTAGGGACACGTCATCCTCCGAGGTTGCAGGACCCTAGCCGCTCGGCCACCGGGCTGCAAAGGCCCAGCCTCCGCGGAATGACCGATGGTCACGGGAGCACCTTAAAAATCGAAGGTGTATTCCACGTTAAACAGCGTCTCATCTTCCGACTCGTAAAGCCCGCTTGTCTCATTGAGGACCCACTGACGGCTCCACCGGGCGACGGCATAAATATCCGCGATAATTTGGTAGCGCCCTTCGACAGCAGCCATCGATTTCTCATCGAGGGTTAAGATGTCGTCGAGCCCTTCGACCCCACGGCGCTGATAGTAGGCCTTGAACTTGAAGGTCTCCAAAGCCGGCACCTTCAGAAAGGCGCTCAGGTTCGGTTCAGAGCCCTGGTAGTCCTCATAGATCGCACCGATTTGGGCCAAGCCGATAAAGTCGAAGGCCAGATCACCGTAGACACCGTTACTGCCGAGCCCCCCTTCACCATCCCGAAAGAGTTGCAGCTTGGGCTTGCCCGTCAGGCCCATCTGATAGCGCTCCAGCTCATAGAACGTTGAGAAATACTGGGGCGCATAGCCGCCACCGGGAAACCATCGGTATTCCAACCGAACCGGCAGCTTCAAATCCAAGCCGATGGGAAGTTTGGCCAAGGCCTTCACGCCGAGATGAACCCCACCCCCCACATCCTTGATGGAATTGACGTCGATGTAGGGCATCAGGTCGAGGAGCGGATTCTGCAGGACTCGGGCTTCCACATCGACACCGAGCACCTTGGCGTTCGCTGTCTTTGACGGCACAAACCGGCCGTCGACCACCCGGTTCACGCCATTCTCCATCTCCAGGCTCAAGGGCGCATTGAAATCCATGATGGCACTGAAGCCGATGGCAAACATGTCGTAGAGATGTTTCTTCTCATAGAAGAACGCGCTGGGG
Source organism: Myxococcales bacterium (assembly GCA_002722845.1). Classification (GTDB taxonomy): domain Bacteria; phylum Myxococcota; class UBA4151; order UBA4151; family UBA4151; genus UBA4151. The sequence continues at coordinate 23,174 of PBND01000002.1, forward strand.
CGAACGTAGCCTCGAAAGCCCACCAACTGGCTGTTGGGGTTGTCACCGAGGACGGTGCCAATATCGCTGACCATGACCTCAAAACCGCCCTTGCGGACGTTCATCGCGACGTGGGCACCGGCCCGGAACGTGTCGATGTCGACATTGTTGATGTAGTTGCCGAGGATCGTGCCGTGGCCGATCTCCGCACTCAACTCACCGCCGGAGATATAGAGCTTCGAGGTCTTGCGCCCCAAGCGAACCTTGCGGATGGCCTTTAAGAACTCGGCGGGCTCGTCCCAATCCTCTTCGCGGACCAGGCCGAAATGGTCACCAGTCGCCTTTGGCTCGGCATCCCAGATCCGCAGATTCAAGGGGATCTGCAGGCCGACCCCCACGCCGCCCAGGCTAAAATCGATGCGTGGTGAGACCTGAACGAAGTAGTCCCCGTCACCGAAATTGGTCAGTCCCAATCCGACCCCGCCACTGGTCGTTTCCTGACCCATCAGATTGGCGAACTTCTCCTCGCCCGGAAAAGTCTCCATTGCGGTGGCCGATGACGCAGCAAAGAGAACGATGAGGCTGATCCCAGAGCGCATAGGCAGAATCTCCATATGGGAAGGCTATCGGAAGCACGGCGTGCCGGCAACGGTGTCAGAGGGACCCTCGACGAGAAGGGGCGAACGATGAATGGACGCATCCAAACCCGACCGTCTTCATTCTGCCGTGGATCCCACTGAACTTGCGCCCCCTTTGAAGTAGGGCTTAGCGCCGGGCAGCTCGCTCGATATCTCGGGCGTATGGGCGAAAGCGCTTTAGCCCTAACGCAGGCTGCAGATAACTGGCGGCCGCACAGTATTTCGACAGGCGATAGGGCCGAATCCCGTGCTGGCGCAGGGCCAGCATCAAGGGGCTTCGAGCCCGGAAGCGGGGCTGCTTCACTTCGCAGACGACCAAGCGATCGGGCAGTTGTTGGAATCGCCCACCACCCTGAAAACGAAGCCAAACATCGAAGGTGACACGCTCCTCCTCCTCTTTGCCCACCAGGGTGAGGCGGCAGAAGTCCACTCGCAGGGCCGGCTGGAGGGCGTCAAAATCCAAGGGGCTGTTCGCCTCGATGAAGGCCCGATGCTCATGACCGAAGGCTTCCTGCCCAAAAGGGAGCTCGTGCCGTACCTTGACCGTCAGATCAGCCCGGGTCTTGCACTTGATCTCTAACGAGGACATCCGCCGATCGAGATGGTGCCGGATCCGAACCTTATAGCGATCTCGGCGCCCCCGGTGATGATCATGCAAACAGCGATGGTCCTGCGTATCAAAATACAAGTTACCGTAATTGGCGAGGGCCAGGCCATTGGCTCGGACCAAGGCAAAGTCCTCGATCCGCGTCGCCAGGATCTCCCGCAGTGATTCCAGGCCAAAAATAAACTTCGTATCTGCCCGTCGCTGCAAACGACGCTGGGCCAGCAAATCGCTCTGGGCCTCAGGAAAACCAAGCCGATCGAGGTGTTCAGCCAACCAAATAACGGCAGTGGGCTTGCCAGCGTCCAGATTTGCCGTCACATTTTCCCCAGCTAGGCTAAGTACCATGGTGGCGTCCTCAAGCGGGCAGAAGCGCTTCAGAAAGGGTTTATGCTGATTTCTCGGATGGCGCCAGTTGCACCGGTCTCCCCCATCGGCTTGGTCGTGCTGCTCCTCGCAGGTTGTGGTGGCACGGTGGATGCCTTTGATCCCGACGGCAATTTCGAGCCGGACCACGTGCTCCAGGTCGCCATTGAGATGGACGAGGCTGACTGGGACGCGCTGCGACACCAAAGCCGCAGCTTTATGACCGAGCTCAGCGGCGATTGCATGGCTCAGCCCTTCACGAAGCCCTACACCTACTTCCATGCTTCGATCACCGTGGACGGCTACCATCTGCCGGACATCGGGATCCGCAAGAAGGGCTTCATCGGCTCCCAGAGCACGGAGAAGCCCGGGTTTCGATTGAATCTTGATGAGTTTGTGTCCGGTGCGGAACTCTTCGGCAAAGACAACATGACCTTGAACAATGGCGTTCAAGATCCTGCGCTGATCCGCCAATGCCTGACCTATGATCGTTTTCGAGCGGCTGGCCTGCCCGCGCCCCGTTGCAATTTCGCCCGGGTGTCGATGAATGGTCGGGATCTAGGCATCTACGTCCATGTGGAGCCCATCAAACGCTCCTTCTTACGGGCCCAGTTCGGCAGCGATGAAGGCAGCCTCTACGAGGGCACACTGAGCGACTTTCGCGAGGGTTTTCTTGCCACCTACGAGCCCAAGACCGACGTCACCGACCTCGCGTTGACCCAGGTCCGAGCCCTGACGGCGGCCTTGGAGTCATCGGAATCGAAACGCAGTGTCTTGGAGCGTTTTTTCGACTTCGACCAACTCCTCAGCCACCTGGCGATGGAGACGATCACAGGGCATTGGGACGGCTATGCGGGCAACCGGAACAACTATTACCTGTATCTCCATCCCGATGACGGCAAGTTCCACCTGATCCCCTGGGGCGCCGACGGGACCATGCGTAAGGAGCGACTCGAAGAGCACCCCTACTCCAAGGGCGCCGTCGCACACCATGTACTCAAACGCCCCGAGCTTCGGGAGGCCTTCGCAGAAAGAACCCGAACCTTGCTCGACAGCATCTGGGTCGAATCCGAGGTGTTGGCTGAGGTGGACCGCATGGAGGCCTTGATCGGGACTGAGATCGACACCGAACCGCTCCAACCCGCACTCGAAGGCCTCAAGGCCTACATCGAAGACCGGCGGAGCCGCCTTGAGCGACGACTGGACAACCCGCGGGTCGAAGACATGCCCTCCGCCTACTGCCTGGCTGAAACCGGTCAGATCGAAGCCCATTTCAAAACCACCTGGGGCTCCCTCAATAACAATCCGGATTTGACCCGGGCCGGCGACCTAGAGATCGATATGGAATGGGGTGAAGGCCCCACCCGATTCGTTCGGGCCGGCATCGGTGCTGGCTACTCCGACGACGACGGGCGCCCGCTGATCGCCATCGTTGGGCTACTGGATGAGGCCCGAGGCGCCATGTTCATCCCCTTCGTGCACTTTGATCCCAACCAAGTCGAAGCGGGCGAATCCATCAGCATCGGTGGTTTAGGCGTCGAGGGCGGCGCCAGCGGTGGCATTCTCTATCGAGACAACGCGAGGCCCAACTTGAGCCAGGCGGGATTTTTAGGCGAGGGGTCGCTGCAGTTCGACCGCTTTGGCGCGGGGCCGGGCGATCCCGTTGAGGGTGTCCTTGAGAGCAAGATCTTCTCCTGGCAGGAACAACGGCCTTAGCCCAAAACGAACATCAGATCTCCGGCATCGATCTTCTGACTGAGCCCCGCACAGACCTCTTTGACGGTCCCAGCCACGGGCGCACGGATCTGTGTCTCCAGTTTCATCGCTTCGACCACCCCAAGGATATCCCCTTGGGCCACCACGTCGCCGGGCGCGACTGCGAGACTCCAAACCTGCCCAGGCATCGGTGCCCCAACCTGTCCCGGCACCAAAGGATCCGCCTGGCGGACCGTACTGCTCGGGTCCACTGCGCTCTCATCGAGCACACGGACTGAACGGGGCTGACCATTGAGCATAAAGTGAACGATGCGCGTCCCATCGGGCCGCACATCGCCGATGGCTGTCAGGGTAATGACGAGGCTCTTCCCCGGTTCGATCTCCACTTGAACCTCATGGTCCGAAGGCAGTCCATAGAAGAAGATACTCGTTTCGAGGAGGCTCACATCGCCATAGCGTTTGCGATGTTTGAGGTAATCCATCACCTCCCGTGGGTAGAGCGCGTAACTGAGTTCGAGCTCCTCGGTCACGGGGACTGTAGCGACCCGCTCTAGCTCCTGGCGGCACTTGGCCCAATCATAATCCGGAAGCTCCGGCGTCCGGGGTCCCGTCGGTGCAGGTCCGGCCTCCGGTCCCAAGACCACAGCCCGCAAAGCCTCAGGTAGACCGCCCTCTGGGACACCGATGGCCCCTTTAAAGAACTCGATCACAGAGATTGGGAGGTCATCCCGATGGCCCCCATCCATCAAGGCATCAACGGTCAGGCCCTGCCGAACCAGCCACAACGCAAAGTCACCCACCACCTTGGAGCTCGGCGTGACCTTCACAATGTCACCGCAAGCGAAATTCACCTCCCGATAGGCCTGGCGAATGTCAGCCCATTGCTCGGCGAGGCCCACGGCTAAGGCTTGAGGCTTCAGGTTGGAGTACTGACCGCCGGGAATCTCATGGTGGTAGACATCGGCACCACTGGCCATGAGCCCAGACTCGAAGGGCCCATAAAGGGTCCGAACCCCTTCCCAATAGTCGCTGAGTTCCTGCAGCCCGCTTAACGCCATCTCCGTGGCCCGCTCGGAGCCGGCCAAAGCCGCGACGAGACTGTTTAGATTCGGCTGACTCGTCAGTCCACTCATGGACGCGATGGCCACATCCACTGCATCGACACCTGCCGCGCTTGCAGCGAGGAGCGTTGCGACACCGTTGCCGGCCGAGTCGTGCATGTGCAGATGCAGTGGAAGATCCACCTCACGGCGCAAGGCCTCGACCAGCTCCTTCGCCTGGTTCGGCTTCAAGAGCCCGGCCATATCCTTAATGGCCAGGATATGTGCACCGGCTTCAGCAGCCTCGTTCGCCTTCCGCAGATAGTAATCGAGGTGATAAAGGGGCCGATCGGGGTCGTGGAGGTCCCCGGTAAAACAAATGCAAACTTCGGCGATCTTGCCGGCGTTCCGTGTCTCCTCGATACAGGCCGTCATCGCCTCGATCTGATTGAAACAGTCGAAGATGCGAAAGACGTCGACGCCAGTGACGGCCGCCTGACGAATAAAGCGACGAACGACCTCCTCGGGGTAATTGGAGTAACCCACTGCGTTGGAGCCCCGCACCAACATCTGCAACAAGGTATTGGGCATGACTTGCCGGAGCTTCCGGAGGCGATCCCAAGGGTCTTCCCGCAGGAAGCGATAGCTCACATCGAAGGTCGCCCCACCCCAGACCTCGGCGCTGAAGAGCCCGGGCAGGCGGTCCTCCATCGCCCCAGCGACCCGAACCATGTCGTAGGTACGCATACGGGTCGCAAGGAGTGATTGATGGGCGTCACGCAGGGTGGTGTCGGTCAGGCAGAGCCCCTTCTGCGCCCGCAGCCACTGGGCCACGGCCCTGGGCCCTTCCCGGTCCAAAAGGGCCTTCGGGGTCTCTGTTACCCCCGGTTGCACCAAACGCTCGGGTAATTTCGCATCGATCACGACCGCTGGTCTCGCCAACTTCTCGTCAAAGCCTGGAGGACCATTAACGGAGGTGTCCGCGATGGCCTTCAGTAAGCGGTTTGCTCGGTTTCGTCGGCGCGGGATCTCAAAAAGTTCCGGGCTCCTGGTGAGGAACTCGGTGTCGATGGCCCCTTCGAGAAAGGCATCGTGTCCTAAGATGTTTTCTAAGAACGGAATGTTGGTGGCCACTCCGCGTATACGAAACTCTTTTAGGCTGCGCGTCAGTTTGCCTGCGGCCCGGGCATGGTCGAGGGCATGGGCAGAGACTTTCACCAACAAGGAATCGTAGTGAGGGGTGATGATGGCCCCGGTCCCGGCGATGCCCGTGTCCAGGCGAATGCCGAAGCCGGCAGCGGAGCGATAGGTCACGACCTGACCCGTATCCGGCGCGAAATTTCGTTTCGGGTCTTCCGTGGTCACTCGGGCTTGAATCGCCGCCCCGTAATGCCAGATCGCCGCCTGGTCACCGATGCCTAACTCCTCCAGACGGGCCCCCTCCGCCAAACGAATCTGGCTCTGGACGATATCCACGCCGGTGATCATCTCCGTGATCGTATGCTCCACCTGCAAACGAGGGTTCACTTCAATAAAATAGAAGGCCCCATCGGGACCGATCAGGAACTCAACCGTCGCGGCACTCGAGAGCCCGGCTGCCCGCCCGATCGCTAAGGCCGCTTCATAGAGCTTTTCCTTCAGCGAGGCTTCCAGACCGATGGCTGGGGCGACTTCGACCACTTTTTGGTGGCGTCTTTGGACTGAGCAGTCCCGCTCGAAGAGGTGGACAAGACCGCCGTGCTGGTCGCCGAGTAACTGCACCTCAACGTGCCGGGGCCGATCCACCAGTTTCTCGATAAAGAGCGCGCCGCGACCGAAGGCACTCTCGGCTTCTCGGCGGGCCGACTCGAGCCCCTCTAAGAGCTCCCGCTCATTGTGAACCCGGCGCATGCCCCGGCCGCCGCCGCCAAAGGCTGCTTTGACCATCAGGGGATAACCGGCTTCGGCCGCAAAACGGAGGGCATCTGCGGGATCGGACACCGGCTCGTCGGTCCCAGGAATCACCGGGACGCTCGCTCGTTTGGCGAGGGCCCGGGCGCTGACTTTGTCCCCGAGGGAAGCCAGGACCGCTGGGGAGGGGCCGATGAAAAGGATGCCTTCCTCCTCACAGCGCCTCGCAAACTCAGCGTTCTCACTCAAAAAGCCGTAGCCCGGGTGGATCGCATCGACGCCGCGATCCTTGGCGATTTCGAGAATCGCATCGATGTCCGAGTAGGCCTTGAAGGGCTCACCTTCCTCACCAATCTGCCAGGCTTCATCGGCCTTGTACCGGTGAATACTCAATCGATCCTCGTGGCTGTAGACAGCGACGGTGCGGATGCCGAGTTCGGTGGCGGCACGACAGAAGCGGACCGCGACCTCCCCTCGGTTGGCGACCATCGCGGTGCGAATCCCTCGGTTAGACATTTAATCTCCCCTTGAGAAGATTAGTGCGCTCACGGGCTTTCGCCAATGGGCACCTTGACCGGTGGAATCACCACCTTCCCAGCCCAAGTTGCAAAGCCATCCCCTTTGGATTTAGGGGCGAAGGGCCCTACCGTTCCATTGGAGGAGAGGGTCTATGATCCGAACCCTGGCCCGCTTCTTGGTCGCCCTCTTCTTTGTCTCCGTGGGGGTGCGGCATTTTACCGACGCCCAGGCTTTCGTCGGGATCATGCCCCCCTACCTCCCCTGGCACCTCGAGTTGGTCTACATCAGCGGCGTCTTCGAGATTCTCGGCGGCATCGGCTTGTTGATTCCCGCTACCCGACGGCAAGCCGGTTTTGGACTGTTACTCCTGCTGCTCGCTGTCTTTCCGGCCAATATCCATATGCTGGTCAACGAGGTCTACTTTGCTGACATGCCCAAGGAGCGATGGCTACTTTGGGCCCGACTGCCCCTACAACTGGTCTTCGCAGTTGCTGTGCTCTGGGTCGCCGAATTAGGCAGCCAAGCCCCGTCGCAAGAGCTGCCCAACCAGGCAGGTACGAGCCCCTAAACCAACCACAAACTGATGAAGATGAGTCCATGTCGGTTCTGATCGAACTCAGAGCGGAACAATGCGTCGAAGCCAAACGGTTCGACGCCCCCGCCGACACCTTCCGACGTGTGGCTGACATCCATCACGACACCGACAACCGGGCCGGACTTGCGCTCGGTCAAGAGATGATCGCCAAGCAACTCCCCGAGTACCTAGAGCAGTTCGGTGCTGATCCGGAGAAGGTGCGGGCGAAGATCGAGCGCATGCGCCACGACTGGTTCGCCTATGAAGGCAAGGCCGACGAAGCGCGCCCTTCGCTAATTGAGGGAGGCGCCGGCTGGCGGCCCTTGAAACAACAACTGCTCAAGGGCCTTGAATCGATCACTGGCGTCGTCCAGGTCAGGCTCGAGCAGACCTTGAATCAAACCGCCGAGGACCAAGGCCCAAGCCCCAGGCCCCAGGCCGACCTGAGCCTCAAACTCCCGGCGATAACTCGCACTCGCCTGGGCGACCAAATGCTGGGAGGCCTGATCATCGCCTTTGTGCCGCTGAAAGTCGAAGACCAACAACAGGACCCGACGCAGATCCATTTGGTTCGCAACGATCCAACCAAAGATGAGCTGTAAGCGCTCCCTCGAAGTCAAATCGTCGCTGAGCTGGGCTGTCGCTGCGCTAAGGTCTCGGGCCACGACCCGAAGCACCATCGCTTCAAAAATGACGTCTTTCGACTTGAAGTAGTGATAAAGGGTCCCGGTCGTAACCCCCAAGCCCCGGGCCAAGTCCCGCATGGAGAGGGCTGCATAGCCCCGGTCCGCAAACAGTTCGAAGGCCCCATCGAGGAGCTCTGCCCGTTGTTTTTCGTGGTCGACGACTTTGGGCACTAGCTGACCGGAATGGCCTCTGCCCGCTCCACCATATGGGCATCGAGGCGAGCATGCATGAGGGCAAAGAAGAGGGGCGGAAACAAAGCCACGACAATCATCCCTGGATAACCCGTCGGCAATTGGGGAGCTTCATCGAAGTGCCTTAACACCGGGTAAGGCCGGCGAGGGTGGGCATGATGATCACTGTGACGAGTCAACTCGAACAACAGGAGCCGACCCAGGAGGCAGTTGGAGTTCCACGAATGGGCCGGCTCCACCTTGGACCACCGCCCCGACGCATCCTGGGATCGGCTCAAACCATAATGCTCGAGGTAGTTGACCGTCTCCAACAGCAAGGCCCCCACGAGGGCCGCCGCCGCAAAGGCGAACAAAGCCGCAAGGCCCAGTGCCCAGGTGAGGAACACGAGGGCCATGCCCTGAACGACTTGCAGCCGCAGCATCTCATTGTGCCAACCGAAGATGGCCTGATTGCGCCGACGGCATCGATCGAACTCAAGACGCCACGCGTTCATCCAACCACCGGCCATCGAGCGCAGCCAAAAGGTTTGCAACCACTCGCCGCGCCGGGCGGAGGCTGGGTCCTCGTGGGTGGCGACCATGGCATGGTGACCTCGGTTATGTTCGATGAAGAAATGGGCGTAAAGAGAAGTGCTCAGCAGATATTTGGCCAGGAACTGGTCCAACTTGCCCGTGCGGTGACCCAGTTCATGGCCGATATTAATCCCCAGCTCACCACAGCAGATCCCCGCGGAGAGGATGCCGCCCCAGTACGCTGCACCGCTGGGCCCAGTCCCAATAAGCCAATAGAAAAAGGCAAAGAGCACTGCGGTCTGAACGGGGATGGTCGTGTAGATGATGGCGTCGTAGCGCCAATTCTTCAGGCGGTCTCTGACCGCCTCAGGCTCGGGGTTGTGGGTTGGAGCCGGCAGGAGCAGTTCGGCCAATGGGATCAAGCCAAAGACCACGAGGGGCGCCATCCAGAGCCATAATCCCCCGAAGGCGAAGCCCAGGAGGGCAAGAGCGGGGACCAGGAAGAACGCACTATAGTGGAAAGGAGCCATGACACCGACCTTTATATAACAACCGTAATAAATAAAATAATCGCCCGGTTGTCAAGCGGCTCCCTCATCATCTTCATCGGAAGAATGACGGCTCGAAGGCCCACTGAAGCCCAAGAAGAGGGCACCAGCGATCAATCCGAGGAGGAGGAGCTCCCGGCCCAGCGTCACCAGGCCAGACTGGGAATCCCCCAGCAACAGGCTCGCCCCCAAGACGAGGAGGACAACCCCACTCCAGATCAGCCAGGGATAGCGACCCATGCCCGTGAAGACAGGCGGCTCAGCGACCGATGCCGGCCGAGAGGCTCAGGTGGAGATGGTGATGGTGGAAATAGTACCATCCCCGCTGCTGGTTCGTGGTCTCAAAGGTCACCTTGGACTGGCGACAAATGGACTTACCCCGCAGCCAGTCGCTGGCACAGAGTTGACGAATCGCGTCATTCACCGGGGGCCCGACTCGACCATCCACACCGATCACCCGCAGGTAGGGATTGTCATGCAGATAGGCCAGGAAGATCGCGGTCCGCCAGGCATCGAGATAGACCGGCTCATCGGTACAATGATACGCGTCTTGACCGTTGGCCTCACGATGCTCGCATACACTGCGCAGCACATTGTTCGGCGTGCCCACCTGATAGTAGGCAATGTCCATGTCATGACCGTTCACGTGGGTGCCTTCCGGATGACCCGGCTGATTCTCCCGGGTCCCGGGAATTTCCCCATTCTCCTCGCTCATGTCGCCTAAGCCGAGGGGGCGATAGTCATGATAGTCCCACTGCTCGGTGAGACATTCGGTGGCCGCGGTGGCGTAGCGTACGAGCAACATCAGATCCCGCCGGGCCCAAGAACGGTACTGGTCCCGCTCGGTTTCCCCATTGAGCGGATAATCCCAATAGCCATCGGCCTGCCGGGGATCGAACTGAATGAGCTCCGAGCATGCATTATTACCGCCCCCGCGGCTGCAGTCGGCCAGATCCGGCAAGGTGTCGATACAGCCAGGAATCCGGCCTGCGGGGATGTCCATATCCCGCTCGTAACACTGCCCACCCGCGCAGTACTCATCGGCGGCGCAAGTCACCCCTTCGCAGGGATCATTCCCACCGCCGCCACCGCCACCGCTGCCGCTGTTGCAGATTTCAGAGCAGGTGCTGTCACAACTGCTGTTGCTGTCGGGAATGCAGGAACCGTCGCCGTCGCAGGTGCCATCGCAATTGAATGCATCGCAGTCAGCCCAGCAAAAGGAGCCATCCTGGCCTTCAGCCCCCCAACAGCGCAGCCCCTCCTCACACTCCACCTGGCTGCCTGCAGAGCTGCAGCGCCGACTCGCTCGGGTCATGCAGATCCCTTGAAAACAAAGCCCTGGCGTCTGGTCGGTTCCTGCGCACTCGCTGTCGCAATTGCAGGCACTGCCGGGCTGCAACAAGTCGCTGGGATCACCACCGTTGTTGTCGCCGTTGTTGTCGCCGTTGTTGTCGCCGTTGTTGTCGCCGTTGTTGTCACCGTTGTTGTTGCCATTGTTGTCGCCGTTGTTGTCACGACGACCGGGATCGAACTCCCCATCCGGCGTCACGGAGGTCGCGTTCTGACCATCTCCGATCGGGGGCATACAGGCGAGCAGGGACGTGGCTGCTAAAACGAGGACTATAGAGCGCATCACCAACCTCTTCTTCTTTTTCAATTAGGAGGCGCCGTTTAGAAGATCTTCCCGTCACCCGCATACGGAAAATGCCTTAGCAACCGATGACGGCGGAGCAGTCTAGCGTTTAGAGAACGGTGACAGGGGTCTTGACCCCAGGCCCAGACTGGACGAGGCTGCGCCCATGGAAAACGCAGATCTCCAACGTCTCGAAGCCCTCCTCGATCAAGCGGAGTTGCAGCAAGCACTCAACCAGGTCGATGGCATTCTCAACAGCAGTCCTACCGACGTCGATGCGTTGGTGGTCAAAGGGCGCATCCTCGGTGCGAGCGGTGACCTGGACAAGGCCCTCCAGTTTATGGACCAGGCCCTGGCTCACCGGCCTGAGCATCTGCTCGCCAAAGGCTACAAAGGGGTGCTGCTCTACGAATTGCAGCAGCCTGCCCCGGCCGAAGTCCTGCTCACCGAGGCCCTCGCTGGACCAGGGGAAAGCCCCGCGCCCTTCCACTATACCTTGGCCCGGTGTTACGGCCGCCTTGAGCGTCATGCACAAGCCCTTGAGCAAGTCGAAGCA
>PBND01000003.1 GCA_002722845.1 Myxococcales bacterium
CCGATGTCATCGTCTTGGAAGCAGGTGCCATCATCCAAAGAGGCAGCGTCGAGGCCCTGTGCGCTGCACCGGCCAATGACTTCGTGGCCGAGTTCTTTGCCCTCTCCCGTGAGCGTAAACCGGCGAACTAATCGCCGCTCTACCGAAAGGGATCGGAGAGCTCAGGCCGAGTGAGAAGATCCGGGTCGCTGAGGCTCTCTAAAAAGGCCAGCAGGTCGGCTCGCTGTGTTGCAGACATTTGAAACCCAGTAATCAACGGGTGCTTGTGAGGGTTGCTTCGACCATCGCCGGCATAGGGCCCGTCTCTAATGACCCGACCCCCGGCTGCATAATTATCGATGACCGCTCCTAAGGTAGGCACGGAACCGTCGTGCATGAAGGGAGCGGTCTCGGTGAGGTTCCGCAGCATCGGCACCCGAAAAACACCCATATCCTCTGCAAGGCCCGTCTCGGCGATGCGCCCTTGTTCAAAGTCGGGATAAGCCCCTGCGCCATCGACATTGTAGAGCCCGGTATTGAATCGCCCGACGGTCTCTCTCACCGTGCCATCGGGATCAGCCGGCTGATCCAAGTCGGAGCCACTGTGGCAGCGAAAGCAGTTGAGGGGTTCACCAAAAAATAAGGCCATGCCACGAGTGGCCCCGGGCGACAGGGCGCCGATCTCACCCCCGAGATATCGATCGTACGGGCTCGACCGACTGACGATTTGGCGCTGAAAGGCAACGATGGCTGCGCCCATGTTGTCCAGCGTCACGGGCTCGTCAGCATCAGGAAAGGCCTCGCTAAAGCAGCGCTCGTAGACCCGATCGCTTTGCAGCCGCGTAAGGAGTTCTGTCTCGTGGCCGCCCATGCCCATCTCGGGGGGGGAGCGACCAAAAAGTGGCGTGTCCAATTGGGCTTGGAGGGTGAGCTCCTCATCACCGATCCAGAGCAGCCCTCGACGCTCGGCCACGTTCACCAGACTGAGGGTGTTTCGTGGCAGTAAATCTGCGGCGTGCCCCACGGCCCGAGGAAAGCCATCGGTAAAGGCTTTTTCCTGCTCATGACAGGTCCCGCAGGCCCGCTTGCCGTCGATGGAGAGTTGGGGATCAAAGAAGAGGCGCTGCCCCAACTCGATCTGACTCGCTTCGATGAAGGCTTCGCTCGGCGCACAGGCGGTGCCGATCAGCCCAACCAGCAGAAAGAGCGCCCCCCCGGATCTACTCCGGGTTGGTATGCACGATGGTAAACGGCACACGCTCGTTGTTTTCATCGGTCACCCGGACCGTAAAGGCACCCCATCGGTGAAAGACATAGCCCTCTTGAACCACGCCATCGGCACCACAGGTTCCATTCCAACGGCGGGCCACTTCCCGGTCGCCCTCGATGATTTCGTAGTTCGTCGTGTACGGTGTGGAGACGATCATCTTGGCCCCCCATGCGGGCACTTCCAGGGTGAAGTAACCGGTGCCTGACTCAGGGAGTTGCACCATCTGCGTCCGGTCGCTGGGCAACAGAATCACCTAGGCGGCGTCCACTTCGGCACTCACCAATTGGATGGATCCCAAGCCAGCATCGGGCTCCCCGCAGGCAAGGGCCGTAAACTCATTCACTTCTGCGACGGTAAGCACAGGAGCTTCGGCGAGACCAAAGTCGGTCTCATCGCCGGGCCCGAATTGGCTGATGCCACAGCTCGCTTCACAACCGTCACCATCCACTTGGTTGCCGTCGTCACAGCTTTCGCCAGCTTCAAGCACCCCGTTGCCGCAGGCTGCCTCCACCGGAGGATTGCCAGGCTCGCCACCTAGATTGCCGGGATCACCACCTTCATCGGGCAGTCCACAAGCGGTAAGGAATAACGCAGCCAATAGCCATCGAGAGCGACTTGTCACTTTGGATCTCCGGGCCGAGTTTAGCACTAACTAGAGATCGGCTCCACGCGAATTGTGATGGCCGCCTCAATCTGGCGCCAACGATAATACCTTAGACCGCTCGCTGAGCACAGTGGAGATAGACCTCGAACGTAACCCCGATCTCCGCGGCAACGATGAGATGGGCTGCGCCCGATATTTTAACCATGCGTGTGGGCTGCGAGTACCTCGACCGAAAAGGTATGTAGACATTGTTTCGCCGACATACTGCGCCGCTAAGCAAAGCGGCATGATCGACCGTTAGTTTGGAGGTGTAAGGATAACGACCATGAACGTGAGTTTATTGGACCGGCTTGCCGGGAACGCAGCACCGCCCCTGATCATCGCCGAGATGAGCGGCAACCATAACCGCGACCTCGAGCGCGCCCTGGCGATCGTCGACGCTGCCGCCGAGGCGGGCGCGCATGCCCTCAAGATCCAGACCTACACCGCCGACACGATGACCATCAACTCCCGTAAGCCAGGCTTTGTGATCAACGACGCAGGCAGCCTCTGGGAGGGCCGCAATCTTTACGACCTTTACGACGAGGCGCACACGCCATGGGAATGGCATGAACCCATATTTGCGCGCTGCAAGACCCACGGCATGGTTGGGTTCTCGTCTCCATTTGACGCCACTGCGGTCGATTTCCTCGAGGGTTTGGGAGTCGAATTATATAAGATTGCTAGTTTCGAGATGGTGGATATCCCGCTGATCAAAAAAGTCGCCGCAACCGGTAAGCCGATGATCATCTCCACGGGGATGTCCTCACAAGAAGAGATCGGAGAAGCGGTCGAGGCCGCCAAGAGTATGGGTAACGACCAGATCGTTTTGCTCAAGTGCACCTCAACCTATCCATCGCCGCCGGACGCGACCCACATCTCAGCGATCCCAACGCTGGCAGCCCGCTTTGGAGTCATGGCAGGACTATCCGATCACACCCACGGGATTGGCGTGGCAGTCGCAAGCGTCGCCTTCGGCGCCCGCGTAATCGAAAAGCATTTTACCTTGAGTCGCGCTGATGGTGGCGTCGACAGCGCCTTCTCCTTGGAGCCTGCTGAACTCAAAGCGCTGGTGGAGGAGACGGACCGCGCATGGCGCGCCATTGGAACCCCTGAACTCGGAATGCGCTCGGTGGAAAAGGCCTCTTCAGCGTACCGGCGCTCCCTCTATATCGTTCAGGACGTACAGCCTGGCGATACCCTCACGCCAGAGAACTTACGCTCCATTCGGCCTGGCTTTGGGCTCAAGCCTAAGCATTATGAAGCGTTGCTTGGTCGAACAGTGAAGCAGGCCGCCGACGCGGGCACCCCGATGTCGTGGGCATTGGTCGACGACGCGTCCTGAGCCTCTTTCGTTCGCTTCAAGCTGCCTAGGTCGCCAAGCGTTCGCGCACCTGCGCTGGAGTGAGCGGCGTTCGAGCGCCAGCGCGTAGAATGCGCAGCGCCGCCTGCGGCCCCTCGTTCAGCAAGAGATCGATCACGCTCAGGTAGGGGATGAAATCGCCATAGCGCTGCGTGTAGGCGACAGGTGTGTAGTGTTGGTAAGTCAGGGTGATCCCAGCACGGGCAAAATCATCGGATGAGCCGTCTCTTTCGAGATAGTCCGCACTACCCAAGGGCGAGAGGTAGGCGGTGGCGCTTTGGAGTTGGCAAAGTTCAAGTAGCCCGTCACCTTTGCTCGCCCGAGTCTCCCGGAGCATTGAACTGCGCACGAAATCGGCTGTAAGGCCGAGGACGCTACAGAGCGCCTCGATCACCCTGATGTTTGAGTCCACCAAGCTGTCAGCGTTGTCGTCGAGCGCTGCGCTCAGTGTGGGGAAGACAATGTCAAAATGCGCTGCTTTGGCGTAATGCTGCTCAATATTCTGGAGGTGCCTGGCACGCCAATTGAGGCTGTTTTTGACACATGCTTGGTGCAGCAAGGTACTGCGCGGCGCTTTGTCGATCGGTACGCTCAGGTAGAGTTCACCTTGTGGCGTTTTGATTCGGTTGCGCACCTGCCAACTGCGTTTGGTCAGTTGAACATCGTCGAGAAAGACGAACTGATCGACTGCATCGATCAGTTGAAAATAGCCGACCCAAGGCAGATAGGTGGGTTGCATGATTGCAAGCTTCATTTGTAGCAATAGACCACAAATTCAAAGGGAAAGCCGCCCTCCCTGAGTGCATAATCATGACGTAAAGTCACCTTCTTGCTGAGGTTTCTCTTACAGAAGTCAAACACGGCGCAGGGGTCGACGTAGTACAACTCAGGATCATGGTAATCGACGTAGGTCGACATCGCGTTAAAGGCGACACCTCGCTCAGCGGCGCCAAACATGGTGCGAAGAGCATGGGTCATAAAGCCCCAGTTATCCTCCATCAGGTTGTTAAAGACACCACTCAGGAGCAAATAATCGGAACCCGTCGGCATGGTGTCGTTGAAGAGATCAAAAACCTGGAATTGCGCTGGTGTCTCAGCAAACTGCGCGCGGGCGGATTGAATGAATTCCGGCACGAAATCTAAGCCGGTATAACGCAGATCGGGCTCACGGGCTCGAAGGTATGTGTAAAGGTGGCCCAAGCCGCAGCCGACGTCGACAACCGAGCCCAGTTTAGGTGCCACTTGTGCGAGGACCTCAAAGCGGTTGTACTGGCTCTCTTGGTCCCCCCATTGGACCGCCTTCGCTGAATTACCGTGTGCCTCGAAGAGTTCTTTATAGTGCTGTTTGACGTCCATGATCGTCCTGTTCTGCGTTTAACTTGAGGAGGTGCCGTGCCAAGCGCTGGGTAGAGTCACGTCGAAAGAGCGCATGGCAATTATGGCGCAGGCGCTGCCTAAGATGTTGATCCGCGATGATGGTCGAGAGTTTGGTCCTGAGACCGTGCACAAACTCGGCTTGAGACCATGCGCCTAGATCCCAAGCGAGCCCACGCCCACAAAATTCGAGCGAGTCCTTGTGCTGAAGATCTGACACGGAACAGATCGCACTGGGCAGACCACAGTATGCTGCCTCGTATTTGAGGAGACCACCGCCGCAGATTAACAGATCGGTCTGTGCAAGTCGTTTGGCGAATTGTGTTGTTGGCCCTTCGAGCCGCAGGTCGACATGCGATTTAAGGTCTGTCGATGCCCGGTGCTCACTGACGTGGTTAGTGATCAGATGGAGTTCCAGGTTTGTCGCTGCTTCTGCGACCGCTTGAGCGACGATTTGCTCGCGCTGGAACTGCCCCTGACTGCCCGATAAAAAGATGGTGATGTGTTGGGCAGTCCGGCGGACATGGACTCCTTCGAACTGTTGTCTAAGAGCAGTAAACTCTGGGCTGACCACCAAATACTCTGAGCCCGAAAAGACGGGTATGTCGAATCGTTTAAGGCGCATTTCTTGACCATCGAGGCGGATGCTGATCAGCGCAAGCGATTTGCCTTGGTAATCGAGATGGTCCTCATCCACGAAGTAGACGGGTCGCCGCTGCGCTTCGGCCATAGCGTCGACAAACGCTTGGTCCACTCCATAATGGTCGACGACCAATAGGGACCGGGGCGCAAGGCGAGCCAGGAGTTCTTGGGGCGTCGGCCGGTCCTCGCTACAAGCGATGACCTGAAATCCGTTCTCGGCAAGGAGACCTCGTGCAAAGGAACCAAAGTCGCCGATAAAAGCGATCTCTGCGGGATGCTGCGCACGAAGTGCATGCGCAAGATTCATACACCGAGCCGTATGACCAAAGCCATGCCGCGTGTTGGAGTCACAGCGAAAGAAAATCTGATGGCCGGTGGCTGTGTCGATCACAGGGCACTTATCTGCCGGTAAGCATCGACGAGCACTTCATTCATAAACCAGATCTTGCCGATGTTCTTCCCGAGTAAGGTGACGTTGTCCGTCGCTGTGCGCGCCGTCTCAAGCAGTTGTTCGTTTGCCCCAACAAAATCGGGCGTCGGGATAGGAAAACCGTTGGGATAGACAGCGAGATGACGGTCGGTGACTGATGCGCTGGAGGGAATTATCCCCATCTCGACCAGTTCATAGTCCGTCTCGCGTGCATGGGCATCCTCGTCGAGTTGAGCAAAGTCGCTTGGCGTTAGAAGATGCTCAACCGTCAGCCTGCGCTTGCCCCTAAGCGTAGAACTGAAGTTGTCATAGAGCGTCACCCGGAAGGTCTTCATCGACGGCTCATAGCAGTGTAGGTAATAGAGGTCCGTCTGGTAATCAGCATCGACCAAGAGGTGTTGAAGCGTAGTCGTCAAGCGTCTCGGTGGTCCCCCTTCGGGCAGTGGCAGGCCTAAACCTTTCGCCAGTGCGAACAGCGGCGCACACCACACAAGGTGATCCACCTCATAGGCACCTTGGTCGGTGTGCACGCCGATGATCGAGCGACGGCTCCGGTCGAAGCGCTCAATCGAACAGTTGGTGCGGACCGTCACCCCCGCTTCGATCAGTCGACGATGCAAATGATCGATCCATGTCCCCATCCCTCCCACCGCAGGATACAGTGAGCGCTGGGATGAGATGAGGTCGAGGTGGCTGTGGTAAGCAAGCACCTCGTCATGCTGGGGTGTTTGCTTCAGTTTTTTCGTTTGCTCGGCGTTCCCGGCCACAAGGCGCGCTAAGCCGAATAGTCGGTGGGCTTCGGGGGCAAGCTCCTTCGCACTGCAGCCAAAGTGCTTCTCGATGATGGGCTCGAACAGTTGCTCCGCGTAGACCTCCCCAAACTGTCTCACAAGCTGATCACTTAGGTCCTCATACACCGACCCACCTCGCCGGTTGATCAGCGCCTCGAGCCCCGCCCTTCGCTGGCGCTCTGGCAGTCCTTGGTCGGATAAGAAGGCATTCCCCTCGAAGAGTCGCCCATGAAACGAGCCAGCAAGCGTGCTAGGCAACCGGGGTGCGTCCAGACCGTCATAGAGCAGGCTGTCCAACTCATCGATGCCCGTCTCTCGCCCTAGATGGGTCCCAAAATCGAAAGCATAGTCGGAGCCAAAGGGATAAACTGAGCGAAGTAGACCACCGAGTTCTTCGGCCCGCTCAATGAGCGTGACCTGGTAGCCTTGCTGACGAAGCATGAGCGCTGCGGTGATCCCCGCTACCCCTCCACCAACAACGACTGCCTTACGGTCCATTAATCCGCTCAAACTTCAGTTCAGCCAAAGCCCAGTCATCTTCCGTATCGATGTCTTGAATCTGCATCGCGCTAAGGACCACTGCACCCGTTTTTTCGGTCCAAATATCGCCTGTCTTTAGCAGGACTTCCGTCCTGAACGTGTAGAATTGGCCAGCGTCGTGGTATGCAGGTGCTAGGTCTTGGCTGCGGCTAAATCGGTGACTAGAGTCGATGAGCTCGAGACAACCCGACGCGTTGATTCTTGTCGCTCGTTGGATCGGATAGTCAAAGGCGACAACCGGGAAGACGGAGTCGAGGCCGTCGCGCTCAAGTTGCTCAAAAGAGGCTCGTAAACTCTCAGCGTGAATTAAAGGCGCCGTCGGATAGATACAGCAACAACTCTCGAAGTGGACATCCTGTGCTGCATAGGTCGTCAGGACTTCCTTAATGACATCCACGGTGGTGGCCTCGTGGTCCGCATTTTTTGCTGAGCGCATGAAGGGGACCTCAGCACCGAATTGACGGGCGATCCCGGCGATCTCCTCGTCATCAGTAGAGACCATCACCACGTCAAACAAGCCGGATGCGTGCGCCGCATCGATGCTGTACTTGATGATCGGCTGCCCGCAAAAGCTGCGGATGTTTTTGCGCGGGATGCGCTGACTCCCACCGCGAGCCGGGATTAACGCCAAACGCTTAGCGCTGGTCACAAGACCTATTTTTTCGCGCAACGAAAAGTGCGTTTCGCCCGATCCCAGCGCTCGCAAACCCGCGGTACATTGACCGCAACTGCTCTGGGGGCATGCTCATCTCGAGTTGTACCCGCTCTAGGTGGCAAGCTTTACCTAACTCGGGGTGCGTGATGTAGTCTCGCCCCATCAACAGAAAGAACTCCATCGGGTAGTCCCCCATCGTATCTTCGATGGAGAATCCTAAACGCTCAAGGATTGGTGGGAAGTTATCGAAGTTAAAGTAGCTGATGTGGTCAGGGACCACGACCCACCATCGACGGACTTCGTTCTTTTGCCTCGCTAGTTCCTGAATCGGGCTGAAATCGTTCGGCAGCCGGCAGATAAGGAGGCCTCCATCGTTGAGCAGGTCTCGTGCTTGCTCGAGGAGTGCGATCGGCTCGGGGGAATGTTCGACCACATTCAGAAAGGTGACGGCGTCAAAACGAGCATCCGAATGATTTCGTGCAAAATCGGCAAGGTTTCCGAGTTCAACGCTTAATCCTTGCGATTGAGCCAACTCGACTGCTTGTTTAGCGGGCTCTACCCCCTGGGCGCTG
This sequence comes from Myxococcales bacterium, assembly GCA_002722845.1. Classification (GTDB taxonomy): domain Bacteria; phylum Myxococcota; class UBA4151; order UBA4151; family UBA4151; genus UBA4151. The sequence goes on from PBND01000003.1 coordinate 8,260, forward strand.
AAGCCGCATTGTTCCGCGTAGGCGATAAACTCGCCAATACCACAGCCGACGTCCAAGACGCGTCTACCAGGTGCGGCTTCGAGGGCGGCAACGAGCGTATCGTAAAGCGTGTGGTGGAGCCAGTTGCGTGTTGCATCCGCCTCTTTGCCGCCGGCGATAAGCCGCTGAAGCTCCAGCGCCCGTCCCCCCTGTTGAATAAGGTCGTAGTATTTGCTCTCGTAATATTCGCTCAACTCATCTGCTGCGGGGACTGGCTCGACGCGTAAATGGCCCCAAACCGGGTCTGTGATGATCTGGTGTTGATCGCTACTCATCATCCCCTCGACTCTCACCGGTGCAGCGCACCGACCGTAACCTTGTGGAACCTTCTTTGTGAGCGTTCTGTGTATTTAGGCTCTTCGCTCATCATGTGGTGCCTCCTCGTGGCACCCCCCGCTGCGCCTCGGCTCATGCCACAATCTCGTAGCCCCCGCCAAGAGGTGGAATGACCACAGAGCGTCGACGTCGAGTCGCTACACTTTAGTCCTGGGGCTCGATCCGCAGGCGAATTTCCAAAGCGAGGCTGACGCCAAACGAACTCGCTAAGGCCCCGGGCCAAAGCCCGTGGGTCTGGACACTCCGCACCTCCTCCCCCTCTTCGTTCACACCCCAGACGTAGTCACCTTTCTCCACAGAACCCCAATCAGCGTAATGCAACAGGGTCACAAACCGTAGTCCGACTAGAGATTCTGGCAAGAGTTCCGTCCCAAAACCGACCTGACCATAGGGGCCGCTCACATAGGGAAAGAATGATGCTGACTCGTCGAGGAAGTTACCAAATGAAGTTCGCGGGCCATCTTGTAGAGACATCACGCCTAAGTTCACGGGGATATCGAAGCACAACCACGACCGGCGGAAGAATCGATAGCGTGCGTGGACCTGGGCATGAAAAAGGTCTCCACCTCCCGGCCACGAGAAGATAGAACCACCGATCCCCAAGCCAAGGCTGCCATTATCTAGCCCGAGGCCAGCGCCTCCCCCGGACACAAAGGGGTGGGAGCCGTCGGCGCGCGTCCCTGTCCCATCGAGAACCGCTGGCAAGGTCTTGCCGCCGAAAGCGAGGAGAATTCTTGGGGGGTAATCTGCCTGCTCCCCGGCATCGCCAAAGAGCCGAGACCACAGACCATCGTCTTGAGCCAGCGCCTTCGACGGCAACAAAGCAACCGAAGCAGCAAACAGTAGCACGATTTTTTCGCTGGACCGCATCATCACGAGCCCCAATTAGCCCATCCCATGAACTCTTGTCACCACCGGCTGTTTTGCCCAGTGAACGACCAGCACCTTCCGGTCGGCGGCAGGTCACCGTGAAGAGGCCTCGAAGCGATGATCCTCCTGAGTGAAAGACCAGCCATGAACTCAAGTCAGCCTATGGTCACCGGAGTTCAGTTGACCCGGAACCCGAGTCAATGACACCGCAGCCTGGCACGGAAGATATTCGACTCCGTTGTCGCGAGATGAAATGGGCACAGGTCAGCGAAACCTTGGGTTGATCGGCGCGAGCCGTGTGGGGATTGGCGCAATCGTCGGCGGCGGTATCTTCGTGCTCGCCGGCGTGGCCTTTTCCGCTGCGGGTCCCGCGGCCATCGGCGCATTCGCACTCAACGGCCTGATCGCAACCTTGACCCTTCTCAGCTTTGCCGAGATGGCCACTGCCTTCCCAGAGTCCGGTGGCGCCTACACCTTTGGCAAGCGAGTGCTGTCGATCCGGCTCGCTTTTGCCATCGGCTGGATTCTCTGGCTGGCCTATATCGTCGGCGCCGTCCTTTATGCCCTGGGCTTTGCCTCTTACGCGGTCCTTTTATTGAAGACCTTGCCGATTTGGGCTGCAGACGCGCCTCCCGCCTGGCTGTCCCATCGAGCCTTGAGCCTGGGGCTCGCAACCTTAGCAACCTGCGGCTACGCCTTTGCGCTGATCCGTAAGAGCGCAGGGGGCGGTGCGGTGGAAACCTGGGGCAAAGTCCTCGTCTTCATCGTGCTCGTGATCGCGGGCTTGGTGGCTTTAGCCCGGACACCAACCCAGGAGGTGGTCGCCTCCCTCCAGCCCCCACTCCCTTCGGGGGTTTCTGGGCTCCTCATGGCCATGGGTTTCACCTTCATCGCCGTCCAGGGCTTCGATCTTATCGCAACGGTCGGTGGTGAGGTAAAAGATCCACGGCGGACCATTCCACGGGCGATGATGATCTCCCTCGGCGTGGCGATGGCGGTGTATCTTCCCCTGCTCTTCATCGTGGCCACGGTCGGCGTCCCCGCGGGGGAGTCCATCGAGTCGCTGAGCCGAGCCCATCCCGAGACGATGATCGCCTTAGCGGCAAAGAACTACATGGGCCCCACCGGTTACTGGCTCGTGGTGATCTCGGCGATCTTCGCCACCCTCTCCGCCTTGCACGCCTGCCTGATGGCCGCCTCTCGAATCGCCCTCGCCATGGCGCAAGATCGCACACTTCCCTACCAACTGGGCAAACTCCACCCTGAGCGAGGCACCCCGACCGCATCGCTGTACGCCACCACCGGTGCGGCCCTCGTGATGCTCTTTGCGGTCCCTGATGTCTCCTCAGCCGGCGCTGCAGCCAGCCTAATCTTTCTCGTCTCCTTTGCCATCGCCCATGTCACCGCGATTTTGGCCCGACGCCGGGGCGGTTCGAGTGAGCCAGGCTTTCGCACACCGCTGTTCCCCTTGGTGCCGGTGGTCGGCGGCCTCGCCTGTACGGCCCTCGCCCTATTTCAAGTCATTGTGGTACCGGCGGCCGGCATCGTGACCGTGGCAGGCCTTGGGGTGGGCGCATTGCTCTACTTCACCCAACTGTCCACCCGGGCCGAGGTGGTCGATGCCCGCATCGAGGCCCGAGATCCGGATTTGGTGCGTCTGCGCGGCCGCAATCCCCTGGTCCTGGTGCCGGTGGTCAATCCGGCCAATGCCCCTGGATTGGTCGGTATGGCCAACGCCCTCGTCGTCCCCAATGTGGGCCGAGTCCTGATCCTCTCCGTGGTCGACCGTCCCGCAGAAGTAAAGCAGGGGGATCAGGAAGCCGTGGCCCAAGCGGCTTCTGCGGTCGTGGGGCAAGCGCTCAGCAGTTCGATAGCCAGCGGGATGATGCCTGAGTTCCTCCTCACAATGGCATCGGACCCCTTGGACGAAATCGGTCGGGTCGCAGCAAGCCATCGCTGCGAAAGTCTATTGCTGGGCTTAAACCCCCGCACGACGACGGAGAATCTCAAGCCCTTCGAGCGGCTCTTTAGTGCCGTCGATTGCGACGTGTCGGTCCTGGCAGCGCCCCCCGGTTGGCGGCTCGACTCCGTGCATTCAGTGCTCGTGCCCATCGGCGGTCGCGGTGAGCACGACAAACTGAGGGCCAGGCTCCTCGGGAGTCTTTCCAGGCTCCTTGATCTTAAGATCACCTTCCTTCGGATCCTCCCGACAGAGGCCGACAGCGATGACGTGACCCAGGCCGAGCGGGAACTGAAATACCTCGCCGATGACAAGGCCCCGGGCATCGGCTCGTGCGAGGTGATTTTGAGCGATGATGTGACCACTTCGATCGAAGAACGGGCCCGCGACAGTGACCTTTTGATCCTCGGTCTGCAACGCCCGGCCCGGCGCCGCCGGCTGTTTAGCTCAGTCTCGTTAAGGCTTGCCCAGGCAAGCGGTGGTGCCACCATCATGATCGGTCGAGGCGGCTGATCGGCGGAAGTATGGTTAGTGGTGCGGTGTCATGCGCCGAGGTGGCTTGTCTTTGCTGGCCTCAAAAATAGCCCAGTCACCATCCTTATCAACGTCACAAAAACCCCGAGCCATGAAGTCATCTTCGTAAACTTCAACTTCGTACTGACACCAACTTCGCACGCCGGCCAAGTGCCAACCAAGGGCGGCCCAAGGCGAGTCTTTAGGAAATTTGCTCGGCCAGATGAAAGCTCCGTCTCCATCTGGCTGCGGCGATCGCTTCGCCTCTCGATAGACGCCATGCTTGGCGTGGTAAGAGGCCTGAGCCTTTCTCAACTTGTTCAAATTCCCCCAAGCTTCACCGGTCTTTGCACGCAAACCGAAGGTGATAAAATTGGCGTAGGCCATGCCAAAAAAGACGAGGGTACCCAGGGCAAAGAGCAACTGCGCCCAACGACCAACACGAGCCAAAAGGCGCCACACCCAAGCGATCAAAGCTGTGCAGATAGACAGCAACGCCAAGAGCAAGGAAACCGCAGCAAGGACTTCCCAGCCAAAGCCGGCATCGGCGCACTGATCCGACACTTGCTGGCAAGCAGCTTGGGCCCGTGCGAACAACAAGCGCCACACCACGAACAGGCCAACGAAGACCGTGGCGGTCAGCATCAAGCGCCGAGGCCACGACTTTCTTTTGCGCGGTGGTTCAGAACCCAATGCTTCGACCACTCTCGTCAACGGCCTCCTCAGACCTAATCCATCGTCTTGTGGATCTATTCCATCTCGGGGTCGCTGTAACCGCCCACATAGACCGCAGCGCACGGCGTGTTGTCCTGCACGTCCTTGCAGTGCGCTTTGAACAAGAAGGCCACGTGTTTTAGATCTGAGGTCCCGACAACGCAGTGGTACGGTTCCGGGATGTTGTTTTGCGTGAGCGCGCCGTGCGCGGCTTCAAGCTCGGCCCGTGTGCTGCCCTCGCCCGTGCCTTGTTCCGTGCGCACGGTTGGGCCGACCCAGATCCCAAGAAGGGTGCGGTTATGGGTCAGTCTTGCGACCACATCCAACTTTGAGAACGCGACCAGTGGGTAACCCTCTTGATCTCTAAACCCCTGGATGGCTTCTTCCATTTGATCCAGCCCGTGAATGGGGTCGGTCCAAAGCTCAGCAAAGGTCTTTCCTTCCCGGACATAGACCGACTCGGGGATCGGCGCCCCGGGTATTAACTCACCCACACCTGTGCCGTGGAGTGTCCACGGGCTTTGCGGGTTCGAGGTTTCTGTCTCTTGTGGGGGCCATTGCACGGCGGTAGTCGGTTGGTGTGCGCAGCCAAGTCCAAGCCAGGCGATAACGGCCACCGCAAAGCGACGATGACGAATCGATGGGATGGAGGTCTTCGGGCTTGTGTTCGTCATCTGTCTCCCCAGGAGCTGCGGGGCTGGGTCCGTTCGTGACTCTAGCGAGACCATGTTTGAAACGCTAGACCTGGGGCCTGTAGGCTAAAGTAGAGAGGGTCGAGAGTTGGCGCGGACCTAGAACCCCTCGATGCGCACCGGAACGAGTTGGTTGTCGCGGATGGGGCCCAGACCGAGTCGACTGTAGCCATTGCCTCCCCAGGCGAAGGTTTCAAAGTCGTTGGTGACCGCAAAATTAGAATAGCCGAACCCGCTGGCCATATACAAAACAGAGCTTAGGCCAAGTACCCGAACAGGGCGAAGGCGGGTGTCCCTGGTGCCATCACCGATCTGGCCCTGGCTGTTGTCGCCCACGCACCACATGCTGCCGTTAGGGCGTAGAATGCAGGTTGTGTACATCCCGGCTGCAAGGTCGATCGCATCGTCGATCTCCAGCATGCGCACCGGGATGTTTCGATCGGTGGTGCTGCCATCCCCCAGCTGACCAAGGTTGTTACGCCCCCAACACCAAACGCTGCCGTCACCTCGGCGGGAACAGCTATGGTTGTTTCCAAGCGCAAGGTCGATGAACCCTGAATCGTTCGAGACCCGGCGCGGCAGGACGTTGTTTTCCCGGTTTTGACCGTTGCCAATCTCGCCAGAGGTGCCCCTACCCCAGCACCAGGTCGTGCCATCGGCCTTGCGCAGGCAACTGTGGTTCCCCCCCAACTCGATCTGGACCGTCTCACCTGAACGCTGAACATAGACGGGTCGCGTCTTGCTCGCACCATCGGATCCATCACCGCATTGACCATATCGGTTGTAGCCCCAGCAATAGGCAAAAGCGTTGGATTTGACGGCGCAAAAGTGGCCGTAGCCCCCCGCGATCTGCACCACGTCGGTCAAGCCCGAGACCTGAACCGGTGTGTCATAGATGCGCCTGCGCGTTCCATTGCCGAGTTCACCCCAATAGCCTCGTCCCCAACACCAGACGGTACCGTCGCTGCGCCGCGCACAAAAGGAGGGATTGGATCCTGCGATTTGCGTAATCCGGGTGAGGTTACTCACCTGGGTGGGGCGGTTTTGGAAGTCTCGCTGTCCATTGCCGATCTCGCCGTACCTGCCATGACCCATGCAATAGGGAATCCCTGAGCGCAGAAGGCAGTTCGCATCGCCGCCTATGGCCGGGGGTTGCGGCGGAAGCACGCCGCAATCGGCGGCGCAACCGTCGTCATCGACCTGGTTTCCGTCATCGCAAGTCTCAACCAGGGCTCGGACGTGCCCGTCACCGCAGCGTGCGGCGGCGCAGTTGTTGAGGCAGTCATCGGTCTGGACTTCGTTGGCATCGTCGCAGGCCTCCTCGCCGGCTTGCACGTGGCCATCGCCGCAGCGCGCTGCCCTACAATCGTTGAGGCAAGCATCTGTTTGCAGCTCATTGCCGTCGTCGCAGGCCTCCTCGCCGGCTTGCACGTGGCCATCGCCGCAGCGCGCCGCCGTACAATCGTTGAGACAGGCATCTGTCTGCAGTTCATTGCCGTCATCGCAGACCTCCTCGCCGGCTTGGACATGACCATCGCCGCAGCGCGCCGCCGTACAATCGTTGAGGCAGGCATCCGTCTGCTCTTCATTGCCGTCATCGCAGGCTTCGACCCCCTGATGAAGGAAACCGTCACCGCAGGAAGCCTCGGTGCAATCGCTAAGGCAAGCGTCCGTTTCCACCTCATTGCCGTCATCACAGGCTTCGTGGCCCACGTGGACCTGACCATCGCCGCAGCGCGCTTCGCTGCAGTTGTTGAGGCAGGCATCCGTTTCCACCCCATTGCCGTCGTCGCAGGCCTCGACGCCTTCGTGGCGATGACCATCGCCACAACGGGCCTGTGTGCAATCGCTAAGACAGGCGTCCGTTTCCACCTCATTGCCGTCATCACAGGCCTCAACCCCTTCGTGTTGATGACCGTCGCCGCAGCGGGCCTGCGTGCAATCGCTGAGGCAGGCGTCCGTTTCCACCTCATTACCGTCATCGCAGGCCTCAACCCCTTCGTGATGATGACCGTCGCCGCAGACCGCCTCGGTGCAATCGCTAAGGCAGGCGTCCGTTTCCACCTCGTTGCCGTCGTCGCAGGCTTCGACGCCTTCGTAGTGATGGCCGTCGCCGCAACGCGCATCGCTGCAGTTGTTGAGGCAGGCATCGGTCTGCACCTCGTTACCGTCATCGCAGGCTTCGCCCTCTTGAACGTGCCCGTCACCACAACTCGCCGGAACACAATCAACGCAGGTGTCGGTCGGTTCCTCGTTGCCGTCGTCACAGCCCTCGCCCGGCCCAACGTAGCCATCACCGCAAAAGGCCTCGGTGCAATCGTTCAAACAAGCGTCGGTTTGCTGCTCATTACCATCGTCGCAGGCCTCAAAACCCTCCTCGCCATCTTCCAGGTCGACGCGCTGAACGCCATCGCCGCAGACCGCGCCCTGGCAATTGTTGAGGCAGGCGTCCTGGTCCTCGGCATTGCCATCGTCGCAGGCCTCAAAACCCTCCTCGCCATCTTCTAGATCGACGCGCTGAACGCCATCGCCGCAGGCCGCGCTCTGACAATTGTTGAGGCAGGCGTCCTGGTCCTCGGCATTGCCGTCGTCACAGGCCTCGGCGGCTTCGACCAGGCCATTGCCACAGACGGCGCCGGCGTCGGGCTGAGTCTCGGCGCCGGCATCGCTTCCCGGGCTGGGCGCTCCGCTATCGGAGCGAGACGAGGCGTCGGGTCGAGTGGAGACACCGGCATCGATCTCCAAGCCGGGTTCACCACCATCGAGCGCGCCGGGTTGACGCCCATCGCCCCTGTCTGAAGGGGTGCCTAGCCGTGCGTCACCGCAGGCGATCAAGGCCAGGTTGAAGCAAAAGACCCAGTGTTTCACCAGTCACTCCGAGAGACCAAAGTATATCAGGTTTCCTGACGGCGGGGTAGCGCCTTTGCGTCCCGCTCGACGCGGAGTCGCTGGATCTTTCGCCCGGCGTCTACACGCCCCTCGAAGGGCCGCTTTGAACCCAAAGCCCCCCGAAGGCGAGACGCTCATTTGGCTGTCCAGCAAGGACTCGAACCGAACCTCGTGATGCTCAATGAAAGCGGCACGGATCGCTCATGACCAACTTCCAAGAACAAAGAACGACACCCATAGGGGTGCCGCCCGTGTCGTTTTTGGCTGCCCAGCAGGGACTCGAACCCCGGACCTAGTGATTAACAGTCACCCGCTCTAACCAGCTGAGCTACTGGGCACCAGCTTGAGCGGCACTAGGCAAGCTCGGCGGCCATGTCAAGAAGAGCTAAAGAGCCTTTGGCCCACCACCAACGCAACGCACCCACAATGCTTTGCTTAGCGGCCGCAGCAACCACGCAGCAGTTGCAAAACGAGAATCTGAGGCCTTCAACCAACTCGCGGCAGCACCGGCATATCCCTGCTCAAGCCGATCGTTGCGCAGTTCCGCTTGGGGGACGACACGATAAAGTCGCTTTTCGAGCTGGTACAGCAGTTCAGAAGAAAGGCCAAAGCGCATCAGAATATTACGGCGCTCCCGAGGAGCAAGTCGGTGCCCAAGTCCTTCGAGTTCCCACTGCCGACGGAGACTGCGCTGACGCAGGCTCTGCAAGGACTCGATGAGCGCAATGATCCAATCTGTCTCTAGATCCGGCAGCCAGAGCCCCTCAACCCGACGGCGCCTCTCCAATGCCCGCTCCATGGCGCCAGGACAACGCTGACCAAAGAAACTAAAGTCGAAGTGAATGTCCACTGCCGGCCCATCGCCTTCTTGGTCCACAAACACTCGAGTCGTCGTCCATGGGTCATATAGATTATACTTCCATTGCCATCGCGGCATGAGCGCTTCGGACAGCTTGGAGAGTTGATCGTGGCTCGTATAGAGGTCGACGTCACCCATGGGTCGAACGGGTAGAATGGGATCCACGGTTCGGGCCCACCCCCGAGCGACCATCCACTGCGTACCGGAAAGCTGAAGCCGATTGAGCAGGTCATCCAATGCCGATTTGTGGCGTAGTTGCTGAGCACGAACCTGACGCAAGCGGTCTCGCCAAAGCGGAGGGACCGGGTCCCCTCTCTCAATGGCCCAAGCGGCCAATGCCGCAGCGACCCCATGATCGACGGCGAGTCGAAACATCGCCTCATCACCCAGAGGGCAACGCCCCTCCCGCATCGCCTCTAAATCGGCTCGCTGGTGGAGTGAAAGCCTGGCAGCGGGAGGCTTCATTACGGCTTTCGATTCCGAACGACGAGATCCCTGAGCCCTTTTAACATCATCGGAAGACTCCGCTTTTGGCTACCGGCCACGACGAAGTCCGGCAAGCTCATGTCCGGCTCGATGTGGGTCCGATAAGTCACCAGCGTTCGTTTGATATCGCCCCGGTAACGGGTGAGCTCCCAGGCACCTTGGTTCACCTGATAGTCCCCGGACACCAAGCTCCACTTGCGCCCCCACATGGGAGGACCCACTTGATGTATCCCTTTGGTGACCGAGCGAAGACTGCCAAAGGGAAATGGTAAGTCCACAACCACCTCGCAGACCACGACGGGGCCCTTCCGACTCAGCTGCTTACTGTGGCTGACCAACTTCATATTGTAGCGATATCGATTGCAGTTATCGATGATACGAAAGACCCGCTCGGGCGGTGCCTCGATGAGCACCCGAGCCAGCCCTCGGGGGAAACCCCGCTTCGACTTCCAACTGCGAACCACCACCTCACCGCGCTCAAGTCGCAGCCGGTCATCGGTCGTTAGGGGCAGCGCTGGAGGCGGCGCTGCAAGTACCACCATCATTAGACTGGTCAACATGGCACGCTACTGCTCCCCTTCGTACCCACCCGCAAGGACATTACGTCCGACGACGGCTCTTGCTTCAACCCAGGCGAGAGTGCCAAAGACGAAGCATGACGCAACGAGAACATGGAATTGTGGTTACAGCCCGGGCCCAATACATCCCGGAGCAGAGCGACCCAGCCCAGCACCGGTGGTTCTTCGCCTACCGAGTGCGCATCCTGAACCAAGGTCACTTCCCGGCCCGCGTCCTGCGCCGCCACTGGATCATCTCCAACGCCCGAGGCGAAGTGGAAGAGGTAGAAGGCGACGGCATTATCGGCGCCACCCCTTGGTTACCGCCGACGGCCGCCTTTGAGTACACCAGCTTCTGTCCCCTGCCGACCCCGAACGGCATGATGCGAGGAGGCCTGGCGATGGCCCGGGACGACGGACAAGAATTCAACGTCGAAATCCCAGTCTTCGAGTTGGTCAGTTCGGAGGAACTGCTTCAATAACCTGAGTCGCGTCCTCGACTTCGGTCCAGCGGATCAGCTCAAAGCCCCCACCACCGGACCAGTTGAGCAGGCCGGTCACGCCCCCCTCATCTTGCCCAGCCATCACCGCTTCCAAGCGCGGCTTCGCCTGGCTCAGCAGGTGGTCTTCACAGTCGATAGTGAGCCACGAACGCCCCATTTTATGGGCCACGGCAGCGGTCGTTCCCGAGCCGCAAAAGGGATCGATGACCCAATCGCCAGGTTCGGTGGCTAACTGGAGACAGCGGTGCAAAAGAGCCTCCGGCTTTTTCGAATACCGAAAAGAACCCACACCTTCTTTATTGAGGTTGATCGTTGAGAGGTCCGTCCACAGATCGGAGAGTGGCTCATCGATGTGGTCGGCCAAAAACAATATCTGCTTACCCTCCCAGGAGATGTAGCGCCGACCGCTGGGACCGAAAACCTCGGCGATGCCTGGCAGGTTACGCTCCGCTAAGAGACGGTTATTGGTTCGATAGACCACCCGGTGGGCCTCTTGCAGTTTCAGGTCTTCAAGGCGCTTTGCCTCCTGGCGGCTGCCCGGTCGCAGCCCTTCGAGGCCTCCCCTCGCCTTTGCCCAGTCCTTGATCGACAGAAGCTCCCACTGGGCCGGCGGTGCCTCCGGGTTGTCGATGATCTTGCGATAATAGTTGAGATAGCCGCTGAGCACCTCCCGAGCTTTGGGGCGCCTCAAATTCTTCAATCGACTCTCCGGCCCCATGCCATAGATCAAGAGGTGCTCTTTCACCTTGGGCAGGCGCCGCTCTGCGTGGCTCATCTTCACACCACTGAGCTCGCTCATCTTCACCACCACGTGGGCGAGGCAACGGTCCCGACCAAAGTGCTCGTCCATCAGCACTTTTAGGTAGGCCTGCTCCCGATCGTCGATCTGAACAAAGACAACACCCCGATCGGCCATCAGCGGCCGCAGCGCCCGGAGTCGATCACCGATGAACTGCAGCCATTGATCGTGATCCCGAGCATCAGCGTAGTCCTCGGGCGTCCCCCCCGTGTTGTAGGGTGGATCAAGGTAGGCCATCTGAAAGCGGCCAGCATCACTTTCGCACAGACGGGACATCACCTTCAGGTTATCCCCAAGAATCAAACGGTTAGTCATCGTCATTTGAGCACCGTGCGCAGTGGAATGGCCCCCTTCGTCTAGTGGGGCTTTAAGGCTCTCGGCAAGAGGCCGATGAAAAGGGGAGGTTCGAGTGCAGCATCCCCATGACAAGGGGGCTTTCAGCGTGTTAGAGTGCCAGCGGCGCCAGGCTCGTCGAGAAACTTGGGCATCGGGGAGCGCATGACTATCCAAAAGACTTCGATCGATTCTGCTGTCGTCCGCTTTGCGGGCGATTCCGGTGACGGCATGCAACTGACGGGGGGACAGTTCAGTTCCACGTCCGCTTGGTTTGGTAACGACCTGGCAACTCTGCCGGATTATCCGGCCGAGATTCGAGCACCCAAGGGGACGCTGTTTGGCGTCTCTGGGTTTCAGTTGCAGTTTGCAGCCCAGGACATCCGAACCCCCGGGGATCAACCGGACGCGCTGGTGGTCATGAATCCGGCAGCCCTGAAAGTGAACCTCGACGACCTCCGTCCGGGCGGTGTGCTCGTTTGCGACGAAGATGCCTTTAACAAGCGCAATCTTCAGAAAGCAGGTTATGAAGCGAACCCACTGGATGACCCCAGCCTCAAAGAGCGCTACCGAGTCTACTCCATCGCGCTGACCAAAATGGCGGTGAACATCGGCAAAGAAACAGGGCTGGGCAATCGAGACGCGGAGCGGGCCAAAAACATGGTGGCTCTGGGCCTCATGTATTGGCTCTACGACCGGCCCATGAGCCTAACTGAGCAATGGCTAAAGTCGAAGTTTGGCCGCAAACCGGAAATCCTTGAGACCAACCTACGAGCGTTGCGCCAAGGCTACGCCTTTGGTGAAACCGCTGAACTCTTCGCCGAGCGTTACGAGGTGGTCAAACAATCGGATACCCAAGCAGGGATTTATCGGAACATCACGGGTAATCAGGCCACGGCCCTCGGCATGGTGGCTGCCGGTGAACTCAGCAACCGCTCGGTCTTTCTCGGCTCCTACCCCATCACACCAGCTTCGGACATTCTTCATGAGATGAGTCGGCACAAAGACTTCGGCGTGGTCACGTTCCAAGCCGAAGACGAGATTGCTGGAATCTGTTCCGCCATCGGCGCTGCGTGGGCTGGTGGCTGTGCCTGGACGACCACATCGGGGCCGGGCATCGCCCTTAAAAGCGAAGCGATGGGACTCGCCTTGGCTGCGGAAATCCCCATGGTGATTATCAACGTCCAGCGGGGCGGACCCTCCACGGGCTTGCCCACAAAGACGGAACAAAGTGACCTCCTGCAATGCCTGTATGGCCGTAACGGGGACAGCCCCATGCCGATCGTAGCGGCGGCGAGTCCGGGAGACTGTTTCTATGCGGCCATCGAAGCCACTCGGATTGCCCAACGCTATGTCACGCCCGTGATTCTGCTCACGGACGGCTACTTGGCCAATGGCGCCGAACCCTTCCTCATCCCAGACGTCGACAGTCTCCCAACCATCCACTCCCCCGGCTATGACGGCACTGCCGAAGATTACGAACCTTATCGCCGCAACGATGACCTCGCCCGGCCCTGGATTGCAGCGGGTACCCCCGACTTGCATCACCGGATCGGCGGCTTAGAACGGGCGGAGAACACCGGTCATATCTCCTACATGCCCGACAACCATCAACGAATGACGGAATTGCGAGCAGCGAAGGTCGAAAAGATTGCGGAAGATCTTCCGCCCCTCGAAATCGTCGGTGCTGAATCCGGCGATTTACTGGTCATTGGCTGGGGGGGGACCTGGGGTGCAATAACCACTGCAGTCAAGACGCTCCATGGCTCAGGCAAGTCGGTCGGCAGTGTCCACCTGCGGCACCTCAACCCCCTTCCCGCTGACCTGGGTGAGATCATCGGTCGCTACAAAAAAGTGGTCGTGCCAGAATTAAACAACGGCCAGTTGATCCGCCTCGTTCGCGAAAAATACCTCGTCGATGCGAAGGGGATCAATAAGATCCAGGGCAAGCCCTTCTTCGAGACCGAACTCGTCGAGAAGCTTTCTGCCCACTTGGAGGATTGAGACCATGACGGAACAACCTCAACTCAAAGCCAAAGATTACAAGAGTGATCAGGAGGTCCGCTGGTGCCCCGGCTGTGGTGACTATGCGATTCTCTCGAATATCCAGAAGGCGGTGGCTGCCACGGGACTCCCCCGTGAGAAGCACCTCTTCGTGAGCGGTATCGGCTGTTCCAGCCGCTTTCCCTTCTACATGGAAACCTGGGGCTTCCACACGATCCATGGACGGGCCCCGGCCTTTGCCACCGGCGCCAAACTACAAAATCCCGAGAGTTGTGTGTGGGTGGTAACCGGGGATGGCGATGGCCTCTCCATCGGCGGCAATCATTTACTCCACCTCATGCGTCGCAATGTAGACGTCCAACTGCTGCTCTTTAACAACGAGATCTACGGGCTCACCAAGGGGCAGTACTCGCCCACCTCCGGTGTGGGGCTGGTGACCAAGTCCACGCCCATGGGCAGCATCGATGAGCCGGTCAGCCCGGCCCGCCTTGCCCTGGGCGCCAATGCCAGTTTCTTCGCCCGAGTCATCGATACGGACCATAAGTCCAGTGCCGAGATCTATCGACGCGCTGTGGAACACAAGGGCACGGCAGTCATCGAAATCCTGCAAAACTGCGTCATCTTTAACGACGGTGTCTTCGACCACATCACCGACAAGAAAACAGCGAAGGAAAACCAACTTCATTTGGTGCAGGGCGAACCCCTTCGATTCGGCGCTGAAAGCGACAAAGGCATTGCTCTGGTCAACAACCAGCCCACGGTAGTGACCGTGGGTGAAAACGGTATCACGGAAGCCGATCTCATCGTTCACGATGAACAAGCAGGTGCCTTCTACGGTGGCTTGCTCGCGGGCATGGACAGCCAGACCTTCCCCGCACCTTTGGGCGTGCTTTGGGCCCACGACCGCCTGTCCTACGAACAACAAGCTCATGAGCAGGTTGGAAAAGCCAAAGCTCGTCCGGGTGCCGGTGATCTCCATCGACTTCTCCATGCAGCCGACACCTGGGTTGTGGAATAGTTGCCGCTCTCCTTCCTGCTGGTGCTGCTGGCCGCGGACCCCATAGGGATCAGCCTCGCACCGCTGCAGCGACAAGAGTCCATCAGCAGCGAAGAAGCCAGCGAGCTCCGTCGGGTCTTGGTCGACCTCATCGCTCGAACCAAGGGCATTGAGGCCAAAGAAGTAGCCCTCACCGATCTATTGGCCGGCAAAGGCCCCCGTTTTACCCTGTCCGGAAAGATCTATCGGCTCGACGAGAAGTTGTTTCTCGATGTCAAGGTGGCTGACCGACAGCGCCCTGATGAGCCCAGGGAAGCCGTCTGTAGGGGGCAAACGCTCCTCACCTTGGTCAACAGCTGCCAAGATCTCGTTCTCAGGCTCTTTCCCGAATTGCGCCCTAAGGAAAAAGCACCGACGCAGGTCGTGGTCAGGGAGACGACGATTCAGCAGGGCTTTCAGATCAAACGGCACCATGTGCTCTATGGCGCGGGCCTAGGCGCTGTACTCGCCAGCGGGATGACCTTTGCCCTGGCCCCCACCACTACAGATCTCGAGGATGCCCGAGCCCGCTACGAGGAAAGTCCTGACCAAAAGACCGCAGATGGTAACTACTTTCGGCTGCAAGAAGCCGGTCGTCGTTACACCGCCTGGCGGCGCGGCAGCTTGGGCTTACTGGTGATCGCCGGCGGCCTGTTTAGCTGGGGCATCGCTAGCCAATAACGCACACACGTCTCTAGAATGGGAAGTCGAAGCGTTCCGGCTTGCCGCCCCGCTTGACGAACTTCCAGCGTTTCACCTCGGCCCGAAGACACTTACCGTAGTCCCCAGTGGCTCCATTCACGGTGACCTTTGTCGTTCGGCCTTTCCCACCGACCCAGACCGAGACTTTGATCAGCCCGCTCTTGATACTGCCGTGCTGTTTCTTGCAGCGCTGCAACTTGGGCAAACGACTGATCAAGACCGCATCGAAGTCGGAACGCTCCATGGCGACCATCTTCTCCGTCGCCTTTGCTGGCACGATGCGCGGCTGATCGATCACCTTGACCGGGGCCGATGCGGCAACCGTCTTACTGGAGCGTTTACTGTATCGCCGAGAACGGCGCCGGCGCCGTTTCTTCGCGGGTCGGGCTCGGAGCCCCTCACCTGGTTGAGCCTCCGCTTTGCCCGCATCTGCGGCGGCAATGGTCCCGGCATCCGCTGGAGCCGGGACCTTTGCTGCGGGGGGCGCAACCGGTTTCGGCGCCGCCGGCGCTGGCGTGAGGGGGACCAAAGCCGGCGCCGAAGGGGCTGGATCAAAGGCCCCGAACTGCCAGCCAAGCCCAAGGAGCAGCGCCAAGGCCCCGAGACCATACAGCCATCCCCGGCCCGCGCCTGGACTCGGACTGGAGACATCGGTCGCTTCCAGGGTCGGCTCCGAAGCCGTCGAAGCGGGCTGAGGCACGGGGGCCGGACGGGGGCGAGCGCCCGGACTCCGAGGATCTGCAGCCACCTTCGTCGCCTCATCGGGGGCTGGCTCCGGCCCCGTGGCCTCCTCCGGCAGCAGGAGAGGAAGGGAGACCGGTGGGTTCTTCGCTTCTGTGATCAAGGCCTCTCGCCAAGCACTGTAACGCCGGGCGTCCCATCGCCCCCCGGCCTGTTCGAGGCATTGACTCAACGCTTCGGCAAAAGCGGCACAATCAGGGAATCGGTGTTGCCGATCCTGGGCCAGAGCCCGACTCAAGACTTGATCGACCGACTCGGGAAGGTCGGCCTGGAAGTCTCGCACGCTGGGCACGTAGCAGCGGAGCACGCGGGACAGCGTCGTCACTTCGGTATTGCCCAAGAACAGGCGCCCGCGGGCCAGAAGTTCGTAGAGCACCACGGCGAGGGCAAACTGGTCCGTCCGACCGTCGATCAATTCCCCCCGGGCTTGCTCGGGACTAAAGTAGGCGACCTTGCCCTTGAGGATGCCGGTTTGGGTCTGCTGCTGGTTGCTGGCGGCTCGGGCGATGCCGAAGTCGAGGAGTTTGCCCTGACCGGCGGGGGTCACCATGATGTTTTGCGGACTCACATCCCGGTGAACCACCGCCAGGGGCGTCCCCTCAGCGTCGGTCATCTTGTGGGCGAAATCCAAGGCCTCGGCGATGTCGAGCCCCACCTGCAAAACCACCGGCAGGGGCAGCCCATCTTGATCCCCCTCAGCCCGGCGGCAAAGGGTCCGCAGATCTTCGCCTTCCACGTACTCAAGGACGAGAAACAATTGCCCGCCGTCGTCACCGAAATCCTCGGTGCGCACGATATTGGGATGCTGCAGCAGGGCGGCGAGCCGGGCCTCATCCTCGAAGCTCTTCACGAAGCGTTCTTCCTCGGCCATGTGGCGATGGATGCGCTTGATCACCGTCCGGCGGGCGAAGCCGCGCGGGCCTGACTGCTCGGCCAAAAAAACCTCGGCCATCCCGCCCACGCCCAAGCGTTTGATGAGTTTGTAGCGACCGTCGATCACCTCATCCAAGCCGGGGCTCCTCGACCACGGCCCGACTATCGGCCCAGGAACCCCAACCGTCAACCATCCCCGCTTGGCGAGGGCCAACATCTTGCTCTCGAGGCTTCAGAGTGATTTGCTGACCTCGCGAGGAGTCGTCTGTGTTTCGCTCTTTAACGCTTTGGGTCTGCGTGTTGGCCTGCAAGCCTTCAATCGACCTCAGCCGGAACTGGGCTCTGCCTTTCGAGGGCTGTGGTGACGGTCAAATCGCCGCCGGACTAACCCCCGCAGATGAGGGTTACGAGGAATGCGATGATGGCAA
>PBND01000004.1 GCA_002722845.1 Myxococcales bacterium
CAAGCCGATCGTGGGATTCCTGGACGTACCATGCCTTCGCTGTGGTTTGAGGTTCCCACAGGACCTATCATCAACAACAGACCCAGACGAGCCTCCGGTGGAGGGCAAGGTGAAGGTCATTGGCTCTTTGTTTGGTCCTCGATGTTGCAACAAATGTTGGCACGAATCGATAGCGGCTGGCTTCGACTTAACGAATAAGGCGGAGGTCAAACGCTGGAAGCGGACAGATTGGTCGGTGATGCCTACGACGACAACTCAACCACTTGAGCCCGTTGATGCCGTTGAGTCCGTTGATGCCGTTGAATCATTTGATGCCGTTGAGTCATTTGATGCCGTTGAGTCATTTGATGCTGTTGAGTCATTTGATGCTGTTGATGCCGTTGAGTCATTTGATGCTGTTGATGCCGTTGAGTCATTTGATGCCTTTGTTGCCGTTGATGCAGCTGAGCTAGCCACAGGAGGAAGAACGATGGCCATGTTAGGAACTCTTGAGAACAGGTGTGAGCGGGGGGCATTCCTAGTGAAAACCGATTTACATTATCGCGCGAAACTCCCTCACGGGTGGCTAGTATATGGTGGCGAGGACGAAACAACGCCTTGCTTCGTTCCCTTCGCCGAAGACGGAACTGGCTGGGGACCGAACGACCCTGCGGCTTTAAGGCCCTATTAGTTCTTCTTCTTATCATTTAGTTCCGCATTTACTTGGGCGATGAGTTCGTTCTCTGCCCGCTGAAACCTTCCCCTTCTTGACCCTAATCCTCACCCTGTTTCCGAAACAGGTCATCAATCTGCTTCCACAAAACAGGGCAGAGGTGCTCCAAATCATCTCGATCATGAGTACTTCCTCGACGGTAGATGTACCCACCACCATCAACATATTCTTCTATTGAAGTCAGCATCTCGGGGAAGCCCTCGGGAACGAGGTTGAGTGCGAAGATTGATTGTTGTCTATCGTTGGCTACTTCCCAGCCAGAGTAGCCACCCAAGTCGTTCATCGTCAGCCTGCGGTTGAGTTCCGTAATCTTGTCTTTGAACTCGTTGACCTCAGCCCAAATCGCTGAAGCACAGAGGCTCGCCACCCACTGTGCTGAAATGATTCGAAAGAAAGAGAAGTGGTCCGGGTTGGCTTCTCAGGGTGGTGCGGCATACCTGTGCGACGGTGGGTAGGGGCTCAGCCCTCACCTTCCCAAATCACATCAGGTTTGAGAGGCTGCTTCTATGAGCAAGCCCCTAAGTAAGATTTTGCTGATAGTTGCCGTGCTCTTTGGAAGTGCGGGGGTGAGTTACGCTGCGGATTTACAAAAGGGATTTGCTGCCGCCAAACGGGGCGATTTCAAAACTGCTTTGCGTGAGTTCAAATCCATTGCTGAACAGGGTGATGCGGCTGCCCAGTTCTATCTGGGTCTGATGTACTACAACGGACAAGGTGTCCCGCAGGATTATAAGGCTGCTGTGAAGTGGTACAGGTTGGCTGTTAAACAGGGGTTTTCGCCTGCCCAGTACCATCTGGGTCTGATGTACGCCAGCGGACTAGGTGCTCCGCAGGACTATAAGACTGCTGTGAAGTGGTACAGGTTGGCTGCTGAACAGGGGTTTGCGCCTGCCCAGTCCAGTCTGGGTTTGACGTACGCCAAAGGGCAAGGTGTCCCGCAGGACTATAAGACTGCTGTGAAGTGGTACAGGTTGGCTGCTGAACAGGGTCATCCGGGTGCCCAGTTCAGTCTGGGTCTGATTTACGACCAAGGAAAAGGTGTCCCGCAGGACTATAAGGCTGCTGTGAAGTGGTACAGGTTGGCTGCTGAACAGGGTGAGGCGACTGCACAGTACAGTCTGGGTGTGATGTACAAAGACGGATTAGGTGTCCCGCAGGATCATCAGGCTGCTGTGAAGTGGTTCAGGTTGGCTTCTGAGCAGGGTCTTGCGCTTGCCCAGGCTAATCTGAGTGCGATGTACGCCTTAGGAGAAGGTGTCCCGAAGGATTATATTTATGCTCATATGTGGGCAAATCTTGGTGCGGTATCTGGGAAAAAGGAACTTATGAAACTGCGGGATTTGATAGTGGAGAAGATGACCTCAGCCCAAATCGCTAAGGCACAGAGGCTCGCTTCCGAGTGTGTCCATAAGAAATACAAGGGCTGCGAGACCAAGTATTAGCCGCTGATGGTGGGCTTACTTCTTATCATTTAGTTCCGCATTTCTCTCTATTGATTGAACGCTTACCACCTGACTTTTGGTCCTGGCGTCCATCAATAGACCAACGACCAGACTTCTCCTTCTTACTGCTGAACTTTCCACCTTTGTAGGCGTGGTGGGGTTTGGCGTCTTGGATGACTCCGTTTCATAGCCCTGCTACAGGCAGCCCGCGCCAGGAGGGGCTCGATCGTGAGTCAGGACCGAATTGTGATCCGGGGAGCCCGGCAACATAACCTGAAGGGAATCGATATCGAGATTCCTAGAGACCGACTGGTGGTCCTGACGGGTCCCAGTGGATCGGGCAAATCCAGCCTGGCCTTCGATACGATCTATGCCGAGGGACAGCGGCGCTATGTGGAGAGCCTGTCGGCCTATGCCCGCCAATTCCTAAATCAGCAGTCCAAGCCAGATGTCGACAGTATCGAGGGCTTGTCACCGGCCATCTCCATCGAGCAGCGCAGCACATCTCGAAACCCCCGCTCGACCGTCGGCACGATCACCGAGATCTACGACTATCTGCGCCTGCTTTATGCCCGCGGAGGACAGCCCCACTGCCCCGAGTGTCAGGCCCCCATCGGTGGGCAAAGTGCGGAGCAGATCGTTGACGCCATTTTGGCTGACCCCCCGGGTGAGCGTTTTTTGGTGCTCGGTCCCGTGGTTCGAGACCGTAAAGGCGAGCATCGAGAGGTCCTCGATGGCTTGGCCAGCGAAGGCTTCGTGCGGGTGCGAGTCGACGGCGAAACCATGGAACTCGAAGAGGTGGGCCTGCTCGAAAAGAACTTCAAACACAGCATTGATGCGGTCGTTGACCGGCTCAAGCATGTGGCCGGCACCCAAGCCAGCGACAGCCTGCGGAGCCGGTTAACGCAAGCGGTTGAGTTGGCCCTCAAATTGGGCAAAGGCCTGGTGGATGTTCTCAGCACGGAGGGCGTGGAGCGCCGCTATTCGGAGCGCAATGCATGCCCCGAACACGGCTTTAGCTTTCCGCCCCTGGAGCCCCGGCTCTTCTCCTTTAACAACCCGGCCGGTGCGTGCCCCGAATGTGATGGGCTCGGCGACGAACGGGCCTTTGATGCCCAGATGGTGGTCCCCGAACCTCACCTCGGTGTTCGAGAGGGGGCCATCGCGCCCTGGAACCTCATGCACAGCGGTTGGTATTTGACGATGGTGGAGTCCCTGGCTCGCCACGATGGTGTCGACCTCGCGGTCCCTTGGCAGGATCTACCGCCAGCCTTTCAGCAGCGGGTTCTCTTCGGTTCTGGCCGGGAGGCCATCGCCATGGAGTTCAAGCGCCGGGGCCGGATGGTGAAGTTTAAGAAGCGCTTTGAGGGGGTGATCCCCAACCTGCGGCGCCGGCTCAAACAGACCCAGAGTGAAAATGTTCGGGAGAGCCTCCGACAGTACCAAACAGTCAAGCCGTGTGCGGCCTGTGATGGGAGTCGACTGCGCCTAGAAGCCCGCCATGTTTATGTGGGCGACCTCAATTTGCCCGCCGTTTGCGAGCTCGCCATCGACGATTGCCTCGCCTATTTTGAGGGCCTTGAGCTCACGGGTCATCAGGCAGCCGTGGCGAAGCCTATTCTTCGTGAGGTGGTCGAAAGGTTGCGCTTCTTGGTGAGCGTCGGGCTGAACTACCTCAACTTAAGCCGCATGGCTGGCAGTCTGAGCGGCGGCGAAGCCCAGCGTATCCGCCTCGCCACCCAGATCGGCTCGGCCCTCACCGGCGTGCTCTATGTGCTCGATGAGCCTAGCATTGGCCTGCATCAGCGGGACAACACCAAGCTGCTCGAGAGCCTCAAGCGCTTGCGGGACCTGGGCAACACGGTCTTGGTGGTCGAACATGACGAAGAGACCATGTGGGCGGCAGACCAGCTGATCGACTTAGGACCTGGGGCCGGTGTGCACGGTGGCGAAATCGTGGCCCAGGGCAGCCCAAGGGAGGTGGTCGAGGATGCGGAGAGTCTGACCGGTGCCTTTTTGTCGGGCAAGGAGTGTATTGGCCACCGAAGCGCCGAGCGGCCCGGCAAGGGGGCTTCGATCCGCTTGAGTCAGGCCCGGGGAAACAACCTCCAGGGGGTTGATGTCGAGATTCCCTTGGGTTGCTTGGTGGCGGTGACCGGCGTGAGTGGCTCGGGGAAGTCCAGCTTGATCATGCAGACCCTGCAGCCGGCGATCCGAAAAGCGTTGGCGCCGGCCGAATATCGAAAAGAGCGCCCCTTGCCATTTGGTCGACTCGAAGGGCTCGAGGGCATCGATAAACTCATCCCCATCTCCCAGAGCCCGATCGGTCGCACCCCTCGAAGCAATCCGGCGACGTATACGGGCCTGTTTACCGACATCCGAGAGCTCTATGCCAGCCTTCCCGAGGCAAAGATCCGTGGCTTTAAGCCCGGACGCTTCAGCTTCAACGTGAAGGGAGGGCGCTGCGAGACCTGTCACGGCGCCGGGGTGCTGCGCATCGAAATGCACTTCCTTCCCGACCTCTTCGTGACCTGTGAGGCCTGCGCTGGTCGCCGCTACAACAGCGAAACATTGGCCGTGGACTACCGAGGCCATAACATCGCTGATCTGCTGGATTTGACCGTCCTCGAAGCGCGCCAGCTTCTCGACGCCTTTCCCCGCCTTTGCCGGAAACTCGATACGCTCATCGACGTCGGTTTGGGCTACATCCACTTGGGTCAGCCGGCGACCACCCTGTCCGGTGGCGAAGCCCAGCGCATTAAGCTGGCAAAAGAGCTCAGCCGCCGGAGCCACGGCCGGACTCTCTACATTCTCGATGAGCCGACGACCGGCCTTCATTTCGACGATATTCGCAAGTTGCTGACGGTCCTGCATCGCCTGGTGGATGCGGGCAACACGGTCGTGGTGATCGAACACAATCTCGACGTGATTCAGAGTGCCGACCACGTGATCGATCTCGGGCCCGAAGGGGGCGCAGGGGGGGGACAGATTATCGCCCAAGGCACGCCCGCTAACTTAGCGAAAAAGAAAGCCAGTCACACCGGCCGCTTCCTCAAAGCCTATTTTCAGCGCCACCCGGCTCGCTAGCGGTGGCCGCGGCCAGGCCCCGGGGCCGGCCGAATCAAAGACTTAGGCCCGACTTGCAGGGGATGTCACGGGCCCCAAACACGGGTTTTTACGAAAAAAGTCTGACCAAAAACCTGACGGGCCGGCCGCCAGGCCCGAGGCTCAAGTTGCGCCACGAAAGGCGCGATGAAGGAGTCCAGGGTTGGACGAGATCCGCAATCGAATCTTTGAGAGTTCCTGTGCCCACATGAAGGAGTTGCCCGATAACTCCGTGGACCTCATCTTTACCTCGCCGCCATACGAGAGCCGAAAGAAGTACGACACACCTGACGGTGATCTGGGGCGCCTCCGCGAAGACGCCTTTCTCGAGGCCCTCCAGCCCATTCTTTCGGAGTGTCAGCGGGTGCTCAAACCCACGGGCTCGTTCTTCCTGAACTTCCAAGGTCAGTACATCGATGGGCGCTTCAGTTTGACCGAGGCGAAACTGCCGATTCTCGCGGTGGAAGAGTGCGGACTGGGCTACGTTCAGAATCTCTATTGGACAAAGACACGGCCCCGGCCCGACAACTACAACCGTCGGCTGAAAAACCGCAACGAGCTGATCTATCACTTCGTGAAGTCACTGGACGACTACGTGGTCCACAAGGATGCGGTGCGTGAGCCCAGCCGCCACCGCGGCCACGACAGCAACTGCCCCCTCTGCAACTCCCTGGTGAAGGGCAAAATGGACAAGCGCGCTTGGAAGTACAATCCCAAGGGCCGCGACCCCGGCAACGTGATCTTCATGAAGGGCGCGACCGGCCAGGGCACCGGGGACACCTGGGGCGGCAAGTCCATGGGCAAGGCCCGCAGCAATGTGCATCCGGCCCTCATGCCCAGGGGCTTGCCGACTTCTTTGTCAAATATGGCAGTGCAGAAGGCCAGTTGGTCCTCGATCCCTTTATGGGCTCAGGCACCACCGGCATCGCCGCAGCCCTCTTGGGGCGGGATTACGTGGGCTACGAGTTAAGCCCGACCTACGCTGAGCAAGCCCGCCTTCGTTGCGAGCAAGCCCAAGCCCACTGGTTGCAGGCCCAGCAAAAAGCCAGTTAGCCGCCGCGGCTGTCCAATGCTGTCACTGCCCTTGGTTTAAGGCTCGCTCTTTAAGCCAGCGGCCGTGGGCCCGATGGGCCTCTTGAACCGCTGCACCCCAATGGAGCCCTTGGCTGCGGAATCCGGTCACCAGGCTGGCAAGCCGGCAGCCCGTGCCACGAAAAGACCCGGGCAGGCGAGGCTGGCGCAAAGCCTGCGGTGGCTGGGAGCCGGCCAACAGATCCTCCATCTCCGGTCCCTCTCCGTGCCCTCCCTTGAGCAGGATGCGACGGGCCCCAAGGGCCTTGAGCCCCTCAAGCAGGTCGGTGGATTCAACGCCGACCATGCCGGTGAGCGCTTCGGCTTCCGGCTGATTTGGGGTGATGAGGTCGGCCCGCCGGAGCAGCCGTCGGTAAAGCTCCCCTTGGCAGTCATCCAAGTAGCAAGCTCTTCCGCTGCTAGAGGCCAAGACCGGATCCAGCACCCACTCCACCGAGTCGGGGACCCAATCCAAGAGAAGAGCGACCTGCTGCTCATCCACGAGGATGCCGGTTTTGAGGTGGGTGATGGTGGTCTCCGCGCGCACGATCTCCAGTTGTTGGCGCAAGCGACTGATCGGCGTGCCCCAAAGCTGCATTTGCCCGTCGTCTTGAGCCGTCTGCGCGGTGATGAGGGCTGCGGCCGGTTGGAGCTCAAGGCGGGCTAAGGCTTCGATGTCCGCACCGAGACCGGCCCGGCCCAGGGGGTCCCAGCCGCCCGCAATGAGGATGGAGCTCATCGCCATAATCCACAGAGCCGGCGAAAAGCCGCCGCCGGATCGGCCGCATTGAAGACGGCCCCGATGATTGCGGCTGCATGGGCCCCTTGCCCCTGGACCTGCACGAGATTGCTTGCATCGATGCCGCCGATCGCGACCACCGGTTTCGCCCCCGCAGCCGTCACCGCTGCGCCGAGCTGTTCCAGCCCCCTGGGGCTCAAGGCATTGGTTTTAGAGGCGGTCGTTGCGATGGGCCCGAAGCCCAGATGGTCGACGCGGGGATCCTGTGTCGCCGCTCGTACCTGCGCCAGGCTGTGGGTGGAGCGACCCAGCAGGCCGGGGATGGGGGGGGAGGGGCCGTCCTCTTGGCCTAAATGAAGGCCCAGGTTGTCGTCGTCGAGCCAATCGAGCCGATCGTTGATGATGAGGGGGATGTGACGGGGTTCGCATGCGGCTTTGAGTTTGCTCAGCAGCTCATCGGGCCGTTGGCTGTGGCCTTTGGCTCGCAACTGCAGCGCCACCGGTTGATGGGGGGCACAGGCCTGCAGAAAAACCTCCGGGTCGAGTCCCTGGGCCGCCGCCAGATCCCAAATCAAATAGATCCCCGAACGGAAACTCACATCAGCCCTAGCGTTTTAAGTTTTTTGCGCAGGGTATTGCGGTTGATGCCCAGATGCTTGGCTGCGCGAATTTGTTTGCCGCCAACCCGCTCCATCACCAGCCCGATGAGGGCTCGCTCCACCTCGGCAAGAACCGCTTCGTGGATGCCTTCGGGCAGGGGGCGGTCCACGGGCATGGCCGACTCCAGACGCATGCGAACCAGTTCTTCCAGCGGCATCTTGAGCCAGTCCCGATTCGAACTGCGTTCTCGCCGCCGATGGGCCAACTCACGGGCGGCGAGATCCACAAGAGGCTCATCGGGCTCTTGCAGCAATTCAAGCCGCTGTAGGAAGTTGCGCAACTGGCGGAGATTCCCGGGCCAGCGCTCACCGGCTAAAAGCTCGATAAGACCCTTTTCTTGGGCCAGATCTGGTGCCATGGCCTCCAGGATCATCGGCAGGTCATCGAGCCGTTCACGCAAGGGGGGAATGTAGAGCAAATGGACGGCGATCCGGTGATAGAGGTCGGCCCGAAACCGGCCGGCAGCCACCGCCTGTTCTAGGTCTTCTCGGCTGCTGGCGATGATGCGGACATCCACTTGTTTGCTGCGACCACCGATGGGGCGAACCTCCCCCCGCTCCAAAACCCGCAGGAGGCTCGCTTGATGGCGCAATTCCAAGTCATTCACCCCATCGAGAAAGAGGGTTCCTCCATGGGCCTCTTCGATGCGACCGACTCGCCGCTCTTTCGCGTCGGTAAAGGCACCCTCTTCGTGTCCAAAGAGCTCGGCTTCGACCANCTCGCCTGGCAGCGCGCCCGCTGAAAGCACCACAAAGGGGCCGTTGGCCCGAGCGCTGGTGCCGTGGAGNGATCGCACCACCCGCTCNTTTCCCACACCGGTTTCACCCATCACCAAGACGGGCTCGTCCCGCCGAGCGAGCTTGCTGATCTGTCCCCGGAGCCGTTCGATTGCCGGCGAATCGCCGCCGAGCACTAGATCGCTGACGTCTGTTTTCGCCGGCGGCGCTTCCCGCGCTGGCTCAAGGTGGGGCAGCCCTTCCTCGATCAGCCCCGCCGCTCCTGCAGCCAGGAGTCGAGCACTGTCTTCTCCCTCAGGCCAGAGCCAGGTAGGGACACCGGCCAAGCGAGCGATGAGCTCGAGCCCTTCACCATCGGGCAATTGGGCGGCGACGAGGGCGAGGTCGAAGTGCTCTTCACACCGGGGCCGGGCCCCATTGAGATCGGGAAGAAGCAGGACGTCCCAGCCGGCCTGGTCATAACAGCGCGCCGCTTCGGTTCCGGTCGCATCGGGGCGAACGATGAGGATCCTCTTGGCAAGCTCGGTCATTTGCAGTCTACCCGGCTCCAGAACATAGGAGCCACTTAAAGCTCCTAATTGGGGGGTCCCTGGCATGCAAGCCCGTGATGTTGTGATCGTTTCTGCTGCACGAACGGCCATCGGCCGCCTGGGTGGAGGCCTGGCGGCCGTTCGGCCCGATGACCTTTTAGCCCAGGCTTACACAGAAGCCTTGTCCCGGGCCGGGGTCGATGGCTCGGAAGTGGATGAAGCATTCGCCGGCTGCGCCAATCAGGCCGGTGAGGACAATCGGAATGTGGCCAGGATGGCGGTGGTGTTGGCCGGATTGCCTGAGAAGGTCTCTGCGGTCACCGTGAACCGACTGTGTGCTTCTGGCTTAGAGGCTGTGGTTCAAGCCGGCCGGATGATTGCCCTCGGCGATGCCGACCTCTGTTTGGCCGGTGGGGTGGAGAGCATGAGCCGAGCTCCTCTGGTGATGGCGAAGGGGGCCAAGGGCTATGCGGTGGGCAGCAGGACAGCCTACGATACGACCTTGGGTTGGCGTTTCCCCAACCCGAAGATGGAGGCGATTTTCCCCCTCGAGGCCATGGGGTGTACGGCTGAGAACCTCGTCGATGACTACGGCATCAGCCGTGAGGATCAGGACCGGTTCGCCTATGGCTCGCAACAAAAGGCGGTCAAAGCACGGGATGAGGGCTGCTTTGACGCCGAGTGCTTTACCGTCGAGGTGCCCGGCCGCAAGGGCTCGACCTTCGTGGCCCGAGATGAGGGACCGAGAGCGGAAACGAGCTTGGAGAAACTGGCCAGTCTGCGGGCGGTTTTTCGCCGCGAAGGTTCGGTGACCGCGGGTAATTCATCGACACTGAATGATGGGGCTGCGGCGCTGGTTTTATGCGCTCGGGAGAAGGCTGAAGCCTTGGGATTGAAGCCTCTTGCTCGCTTGGTGGCTTCGGGCAGTTCCGGTGTGGATCCGACCCGGATGGGTATCGGTCCGGTGCCGGCGACACAAAAGGCCCTGGCAAAGGCTGGGCTCACCGTTGGCGACTTGGACTGCATTGAACTCAATGAGGCCTTTGCAGCCCAAAGCCTCGCGGTGATTCGGGAGCTGGGGCTGGACGAAGATCGAGTCAACGTGCGGGGAGGAGCCATCGCATTGGGTCATCCCTTGGGTTGCAGCGGCGCCCGGGTGCTGACCACCTTGCTCTACGCCATGGCTGATCGGGGCGATCGTTACGGGCTCGCCACCTTGTGCGTCGGTGTGGGTCAGGGACTTGCTTTGATCATTGAGCGGGAAGCCTCGTAGAAGGGCGTTCGTCGCGCCAAGCTCAACTGTTCTCTTCGAAGAGCTTCTTGTAGCGATAACGGAAGCTACGAAAACTCAGTCCCAGCAGGTCTGCGGCCTTGGTTTTGACCTGATTGACTTGGCCCATCGCGCTGTTGATTAACTGGCGCTCATAGTCCTCAAGGACGGCTTCGAGGTCGATACCGTCTTCGCCCACCACCACAGCCGGACCGCCCGAAATCAGGCTGTCGGGATGGCCTAGATCCGGGGGGAGGTCGGCCACGTCGATCCACTCGCCATCACAAAGGGTGACCCCCCGTTCGATGATGTTTTCCAGCTCCCGAACATTGCCTTCGAAGGGATGGGTTCCCAACAGGTGCATGGCTCCCTGGGTGAGCCCCCGCACATCCCGACCGCTCTCTGTATTAAAGCGATCGACGAAGTGGTCCACCAGCAGGGGGATATCTTCTCGACGGGCTGAGAGGGGGGGGACGTTAATTTCGACCACATTCAGGCGGAAGAAGAGATCGTCTCGAAAGTTCCCCTCACGCACTTGATCTTTGAGGTTTCGATTGGTCGCGGCGATGATGCGGACGTCGATCTCTCGATCTTTACGGTCCCCAACTC
This sequence comes from Myxococcales bacterium, assembly GCA_002722845.1. GTDB lineage: Bacteria > Myxococcota > UBA4151 > UBA4151 > UBA4151 > UBA4151. The sequence goes on from PBND01000004.1 coordinate 10,876, forward strand.
GTCGGATTCGCCGTTCTTGCAAAAGGCGTAGGAACTTCACCTGGGCCTGCAGGGGGAGCTCGCCGATCTCATCGAGGAAGAGGGTTCCGCCATCGGCCTCTTCACACAAGCCCATACGGTCCGTCGTCGCACCGGTATACGCGCCGCGGACGGCGCCAAAGAGTTCGCTTTCAACCAGGTTTTCGGGGATGGCGCCGCAGTTGATGGGCACGAAGGGCTTCTTCGCCCGGGCGCCGGCATCGTGGACGGCCCGAGCCACCAATTCCTTACCGGTGCCAGACTGCCCCGTGATCAACACGCTGCGGGGCTGATGGGCCGCGACCTTTTGAACCAGCTCGAGGACTCGCTGCACCGCCAAGCTTTTGCCGAGAATCTTCGGATGTCGGGTCGCCCGAAGCTGCTTGCGAAGGCTGACATTATCCTGGGCTAGACTTCGGCGCTCAAGAGCACGGTCGACGACCACCTCCACCTCGTCCAGGTTGAGGGGCTTCGTGAGATAGTGATAGGCACCGGTTCGCATGGCGGTCACGGCCGTTTCGGTGCTGGCAAAGGCCGTCATGACGATCACTTGAGTCTCTGGGTCGGCTTCTTTGGCGGCGCTGAGGACTTGAAGCCCTTCGTCTCCGTTCTCCAATTTGAGATCGGTCAGGACCACGTCTGGGCTTGGCCCCTTCTCAATGCGCTGGATTGCCGCTCTCCAGTCAGTGAGCGTCTCTACCTCAAAGTCTTTCCGTTTGAATCGGATGCCGAGGATCGAACAACTGTTGGGCTCGTCATCGACGATCAGGATACGCGTCATGCGCTCTCTCCGCGGCAAATCGGAAGAAAGACGTGGAATCGGGTTCCGCTTTCGGGTTCCGAGTCCACCTCGATGTGTCCGCCATGGTCATGCACGATTCGCATCACGATGGCGAGCCCTAGACCACTGCCGCCCCCGCCTCGTCGCCGAGAATAGAAGGGCTCAAAGATCTTCACGACCTCTTCGGGCTCCATGCCATAACCCCGGTCAGCGATGGAGACGACCACTTGGTCTGTTGCCCCTTTTTCGCCCACCATACGAGCGGTGCTGATTTCAACGGGCTCACCCTCTTCACTGGCTGCCGAGGCGTTCACCAGTAGGTTTTGCAGCAATTGGTGCATCTGGATGACATCCATCGCCACGGAGTGATCGCCACCGGGCCGAAGGAGGACGGGGTTGCGTCGGCCAGCTGGGCCTTTGCTGTAGGCCTCTGTCACTTCCTGAATGACCGTCTCTAAGAGGGCGGGGACGAGGATGGGTTTGCGGGGCCGGGCGAAGATCAGAAACTCTTCGACCAAGGTGTTGAGCCGGGTCCCCTCCTGCAGAATGATGCCGCCTAACTGGGCCCTTAACTCCCCGTCGCTGTCTTCTCGGATCATCTCCTGGGTTGCGCCCATAAGGTTGCCCAGTGGGTTTCTGAGTTCGTGGGCCAAACCGCTGGCCATCCGACCAATTCCCGCCAGGCTTTCCGATTGAATGACCCGTTGCTCCATGCCCCGCAGGGTGGTGAAGTTCTCAAGGGTGACAAGGCTACCCTCGCCAAGGGGGTTGAAGGTACAACGGAGGACGCGGCGCTCTTGGCCCACCCGGTGGACGACTTCTCGCTCTCCCGAAGCCGGCGCTTGGCCAAGGGCGGGTAGCGCTTCATGGATGAACTTACCAATCAACTGACCTTGGGCCAGCATGCTCCGAGCCGTGGGGTTTTCCATGGTGATACGCCCTTCGTCGCTGGTGACGAGGAGGCCATGGGGAAGGCTTTCGACCACGCGCTCGTGAACGTCTTCTAGTTCGGCCAAAGCCACTCGGACTTTTGCCGCTCGGTCCTCGAGAACGCTGCCGAGCCAAGCCGCGGTAAAGAAGGCGGCGACATGGGTGAGCCAGGTGCCAAACTCCGCTGGACTGGGGAGGTGGGCCTGCCAAGTGCCTCGGCTGCCCGTGAGCGTGATGTCGGCGCCGAAGGCCAAACAAACGGCCAGTGCGGAGATAAAGGCACCGGCCCTCCCCTCCAGATTGACACCGTTCATAATGACCAGAAGGAAAACGAAGGAGAAGGGGCTCTCCTCCGCACCCGTCGCTGCCACAATGGTACCGACAGCGATGGCATCGATGAGCATCTGGGAAGTCACAGTCCAGCGCCTGGAGGCGCCGGCCTGCACCTGGAACAGGCCGATCAGGCTACCGAAAAGCGTCAGACCACCGGCGATGTAGAGGAGCCGCCATTGATGGGGGGAAGCCAGGGTTCCATCGGGGTTGGGCTCGAAGCCGATCCCCGAACTCGCCGCCGTTAACACGGCCAGCATGAGAATCAGTCTCAGGCCCAGATAGAGGTTGAGTCCACCGGAACTGCTGGGCAGTGGGCGGCTGACCATTAGACCTGATTGATAATGTCGAAGATCGGCAGATACATCGCGATCACGATGGTGCCGATCGTGCCGCCGAGAAAGGCCATCATGAAGGGTTCGATCATGGACGTCAGTCCTTCAACAGCCGTGTCCACTTCACCGTCGTAGAAGTCGGCAATCTTCTCGAGCATGATGTCGAGGGCGCCGGCCTGCTCACCGACGGCGATCATCGAGCAGACCATCGATGGAAACACACCGGAATCGATGAGCGGTTCGACCATGGGCTTACCCTGGGCAATCTGCTCCCGGGTTTTTAGCAGCGCCTCTTCCACCATGTCATTGCCTGCGGCTGAAGCGCAGATCTCCAATCCATCCATGATCGAGACGCCGGACTGCAGCATGGTGCTCATCGTGCGGCAAAATGTCGCCACTGCGGACTTTCGGATCAACTCGCCGAGAACGGGCACCTTGATATAGATCATGTCGGTGATCCGGTGCCCGGTCTTGTTGCGGCGAATGAGGATATAGACAATGGCCGCCGCAGCGATGCCGCCGAAGACGTACAGGATGTTGGCGACAAACCAGTCCGAGAGACCGATGACATTTTGGGTCAGCGCCGGCAACGTGCCGCCGAAGTCGTCGAACATCTTACCGAACATGGGCAGCACCATGGTCATGAGCACGGTGATACAGGCGGCGGCGATGACGATGGTGATCATTGGATACATCATCGCCGACTTGATCTTCTTTTTAAGCTCGTCGGCCTTCTCTTTGTAGACCGCCAGACGCTGCATAATCACATCGAGCACACCGCCGGTTTCGCCGGCGTGCACCAAAGAGGTAAACAGCTTGTCGAAGACTTTCGGGTGTTCCCCCATGGCCTCAGCGAGGGTTTTGCCTGATTCTACTTCCTTTTTGATCTCTTTAATGACCTTGCCGAAGGCCTTGTTCTCGGCTTGGGAGCCCAAGATATCTAGGCATTGGACGAGAGGGAGGCCGGCATCGATCATGGTCGAGAACTGCCGTGCAAAGATGACCACATCTTTGGTCGTCGGCGAACCGCCCAGCCCTGGGATATTGATCTCCATGGGCTTCTTTTTGAGGTCGAGGACTTCCCCTCGTGCCTCCAGCTTTTGCCGGGCCACTTCGATCGTCGGTGCCTCGATCGCATCTTGCTCCCGCATGCCAGACGGGAGTTTGATTTCATAAGCCCAAAGCATCGCTTAGCGACCCCCTAAACCGGAGCGGAGCTTTCTTTTACCACTCGCATCCTCGATGATTTTTGCCAACTCTCTAGGGTCTTGGCTTCGGGCCATGGCATCCTTTTCGGCTACCTTTCCCGTCAGCACCAACTGGCTTAGGCTTTGGTT
>PBND01000005.1 GCA_002722845.1 Myxococcales bacterium
CCGGCCGTTTCTCGCCGATAGCTCGCCTTCAAGCGAAGCCCTGGCGCCCGCAACGTGAACGTGCCCCTCCGCTCCAGTGGGACACCACCGGCCGGCAGATCGCTGCGCATGCCTGTCACGGCCAGTCGCGCCGCCGGAAGGCCTGGTGTCGTGCCCCCCCCATCGACCAAAGCCCTCACCGGCTTCGCCCCAACGTCTTTGGCCAACGGGACCGAGCGTGTTTTGCCGGCGTCCACGATACCCGCGGGGGTGATGGGTGCAGCGACAGTGTTCAGCGCATCCGAGTCCCCGTCGAAGCCGATGGAAAACGCGAGCCAACCAAGTCCCAAAAGGAGCGGTAATGCGGCGATGGCCATCGACCAGCGCTGTGGCTTTGGGTCGATCCAGTCCGTTTGTAATGAGTTCTCGGCTTCGGCCGCCTCGCCCGGCCTGCCGGCGACTTGAACCCGGGTGCTGTTGTCTGAACGCTCCCCATGGCCCTCGAGTAAGCCGGTCCAGCCTGGCTCACCTGCTAAGCCCTCGATCAGCGAAGTCGGCAGCTTCAGGGGCCGGGTCTGGTCGGCGGCAAGTCGCCGCAAATCCGCCGGGTCCTGGATCGACAACAGTGTTTTCTCTAGCTGGATTTGTTCTTCGAAGAGATCCTGGAGCAAGGCCGTCAGATCGGTCGGATCATCCCAGCCCTCGGCCAGTGTTTTCAGGGCCTGAGCAAACGAGGCTGAGGATTCGTATCGGTCCTCGGGCGCCTTCGCTAAAGCCCGACGGAGTACCTTGTTCGCATCCCGCAGGGACGGATTTTCCAGCAACGGCATGGCTGCGCTTTGGATCGCAGCCAGGGTTAAGGCCAGTCCCTCCCGATGGAAGGGATGACTCCCTGCCAGTCCCTCATAAACGACCAGACCGAGGGCGAAGAGATCGCTACTCGCATCTAAGTCTAATCCTTCACTCTGTTCCGGCGACATATACCGGTATTTTCCTTTGAGCATTCCCGTCTGAGTACGCCCCTGGGCCAACACGCTCTTGGCGATACCGAGATCGATAATCTTTAAGTGGCCATCCCAGCCGATCAAGAGATTCGAAGGATTGATGTCCCGGTGGACCAACTGCAGCGGGCTGCCGTCGTGGTCGGTCGCCTTGTGGGCATAGTCTAAGCCCTCGGCTGCTTCGGCCATCGCACGACAGAAAGCCGCCGGGGGCACCGGTTTCCCAGCGGCTTGAGCCGCATCAAGAAGCTGGCGAAGATTGACCCCCCGCACGTGCTCCATGACCAGATAGTAGTTGCCTTCCCACTCGCCGACCTCAAGCACCTGGACGATGCGGTCATGGTGTAGACGGGAAGCCAGCCGCGCTTCGGCAAAGAACATCTCCACATATTCGGGCCTGTCGAGATACTGGGGAAGCATCCGCTTGAGCACCACGTGCCGAACAAAGCCCTGGGGCCCGCTGCGGCGAGCAACGAAAACCTCCCCCATACCGCCTTGAGCGATTTTATGAAGGAGCAGGTAATCGGCGAATCGATCGCCAGCTCGAGCGCTCATGCCATGGCTGTCTATTTGAAGCGGTTAAGGGTCTCGAGTTCGTCCTGCGCCCGCTCGTAATGCTCTCCCTGAACCTTCACGCTCTCTTTGAGGTGATCCCGGGCTTTCTCGTAGTTGCCCCGATCCTTATAGAGCATGGCCATGGCGAGCTGGCCGGGCCCGTTGGTCTTGTCCAGGTCCACACAGCGACGAGCGAATTTCCAAGCTCGTTTGAGTTTGCCACCGTCGACGTAGATTTCCGCACTGCGGCAGTAGGCCGGTGCGTACTTCCGATCGACCTTGATCCCCTTCTTATACTCCTTGAGCGCATCACCATTCTTTGCCCAATGGCGATAGATTTCGCCGCGCTGGTAAAAGAGCGGGGCTTCCTCACCTCGGATACGAATCGCCTGGTCGAGGTCGAGCAGCGCTTCTCGGAACTGACCTTGGTCTCGATAGGCTCGAGCCCGCCATAGCCTCGCATCCGCATCGCCCGAATCCACACCGATAGACTCACTCAAACGATCCACCGCATCGAGCAGTCGATTCGCCCGGTAGTGGGACTCACCCATCAACAGGAGGGTCCGGGAGTGTTTCGATCGGAGTTGATCCGCTGTTTGCAGATAACCAAGGGCCTTCTCTGGATCGTCTCGGACGTAGGTTTTCCCGAGCAGGAAGTGTACCTCGGCATTCTCCCGGTCGAGACCGGCCGCAGTCTGGAGGTGATTACGAGCCTCACCGATGTTGCCTCTCTCGATAAGAAAGTCGGACAACTGAACGTAGAACTTGTCTTCGTTGGGCATGACACGAATCGCTCGTTTCATCAGGTTAATCGCTTCGCTATGCCGCTCCATGCTGTCGAGTACGCGGGCCCGCTCCACCATAAACTTCGGGTTTCGCTCTTCGATAACGAGGGACTGGTCAATGGACTTAAGGGCTTCCTTACGCCGGCCTTGGAGGAGCAGCGCCTTGGCGAGAAGGTAATGGGCCCGGGGCTCGTCTGGGTCCGACCGAACGGCCTCACGATAGCTTTTCTCAGCCATCTCGAAGTTCTTCTGACTCTTGTAATAGTCACCCCAACCGATGAAGACCCAAGGATTCTTCGGATCGACGGTTTCCGCCGCCTTCAAGCGCTTAGTGGCCGTATCAATGTTGTTTTCCTCAAGGTCGATTCGACCCAGCGCAACGATGGCTCGCACGTAGCCTGTGTCCACTTTGAGGACCTTCTGGTAGAGGGTTTTCGCGGTTTTCTTGTCCCCCATGAACCAGGTTAATTCAGCCTCCCAAAAGATCATGGATGGGGTTGGATTCTTCTGCCCGGCCACCAACGCTGCCAGTCTCGTCGCCCCGGCCTCGTACTTGGCCGTCTGAATATAGATGTCAGCGATCCCGACGATCCCGTTCTCATTGCCCGGCTCCACCTCCAACAGGCGCTCCCAGGTTTGTTTCGCACCGTCAAAGTCCCCACCGAGCCGCAACACATGGGCGACTCGGGCGATCAGTTCGGTGTCCTTAGGTAAGTAGGTCAGACCTTTTTCCATGATGCGAGCGGCTTCTGCGTAGTCGCTCCGGAAGACCTGTAACTCGCCCATGTAGCGGTAGATCTGTCCGGCCCAATCCTTTTTCGCTCGGAGGGCATCGATCGCCTTTTCAGCCTCCTGCAAGGCCCTTTCGATGGGCTCGAGGTCATCCTCATCGGGGGCTTCATCGAGCAGTTCCATGGCAACTCGGGCTTGGCCTAGCCACGCGTCCGCCCGCGTCGAGTCCCGGTCGGTCACGTTGACGAAGGCTTCTCTTGCCTCCTCGAAGGCTTTCGAACGCTCGAAGGACCGGGCTGCGGTAAACCAGAGTCGGGCCTCATAATCATCGCCGCTCGCCCCCAAAGCCAAGTCGAGGTTGCGCTGGATCTCGTCGACCTTCTTCTCCTCGGCCGCGAGCAACATCGCTAGATTAAGAGCCTCTACGTCCTTCGCCCCGAGATAGGGTGAGAGATATTTCGCCGCCTGGGGTCCTTGGTTTTCCACCATCGCATTGCAGGCGCGAGCGAGATCATAGGCATTACCCCGGATCTGGTCGGCACTGAGCCCTGCGACTGTTCGCTTGAGCTTTGACCGAGCCAGGGGCTTGCCAAATCGAAGGGCTAACTCACAGTAGAGCCGGGCGAGGGCAACCTTCGACTCAAGGTCCTGTGGGTTCTGCTTAACCTCCGTCTCCAGCCGAGTCGCCCGGCGTGACGTTCCGTCGAGACTATCCTTTTTGAGGACATCATCGATGGCCGCGAACTTGCTGACTTGGACGACGATCGCTCCGTCACCACCGGTGCCGGCAGCACCAAAGCTGACCCAACCCATCCACCAAGCACCACCGACCAAAAGGAGAAGAAGACCCAGGCCTCCACCGATGACACGCAGGTTCGGCCCCTTGCGCTTGACCTGAGCGATGACGGCACCATCTCCAGCCACGCCGGCCGCCTGAGCGGCAACTTCGGCTAACTCCGGCAGTTCCTCCTCACTGGGATCAGCGAAGGGGAACGCTGGCGCGTCCATCGCGCCACTTTCCACCAATTGGGTTTGGTCCACCTGGCCAGCGAATGCAGGGTGTTGCGCAAGGATCGACCAATTCTCGTCGTCGGTACTAACCTCTTCGGCACCAAGGAGCATGCCGGAACTGAGCATGTTCTCGATCTGGGATGCCGTGTACGGACCGAGGATATCGCCGCCTGACGTCCGCACGGAATAGCTTTCTTCAGCGGGCTCGGCGAGGAACTCGTCGAGGTCCCCGTCGAGAATATCGAGAAGAGGATCCTCCGCAACGACGCTCCGTTCCACTGGGTCATCGATGGTCGCGACAGCACCGACGTCCTCATCACCGAAGAGGTCGTCAAATGCGGCATCCCCGCCACCGCCACCGCCACCGGTGTCGACATCGTCATCACCGAAGAGATCATCGAAGCCGAGACCTCGTCCTTCGTCGCCGCTTGCCGGGGCCGGTTCAGGGGCAGGCCCACCACCACCGGGTAAGGGCACGATGTCTAAGCCATCATCCTCAAGAGAGGGCAGCGCGATCACAGGTATCTCGTCTGCATCGGCAAGAACCGTGTCATCGCTATGAAGGTCTGGCGCTGAAGGTGCGGATGCGTCCCCTGCTCCAGGTAGAGGAATGAGTTCCTCGTCCATCAGAGCACTTAGGTCCGCGAGCAGATCGTCGCCGCCATTTTTATCGTCGCTCACATTCGCTCCCGATCATCGAGTTTCGGCCCCGGGGGCCAAGCCACATCGACTAGACCACCACTGTCGCCTTGCGTCAAACATTGCGAATGCACTGATTGACCCCTTGCCCACTGTGGCCCACACTGACGCTATGGCAACCCATCGAAACGCCCTTTTGTTTCCGATGCTCCTCATCGCCTGTACGGGCGGTGGCGAATTCATCGCGAATCGGGCCCCCCAGGCCTTTGCAGGCTTCGATCAAATAAGCCCATCGGGGGCAACGCTGATTCTCGATGGGCGTCAAAGCAGCGATCCAGATGGCAATGCGCTTGTCTTCGCCTGGACGCTGCTGGAACCCTTAGATGGATCGGTTGTGCTCGATGATGGTGACGGGCCCAGCCCAAGTCTCACTGGGAGCCCCGGCTTCTCCGGGCGCAGTATCGTTCAACTCATCGTGAGTGATGGGGTAGAATCATCGTTCCCCGATTTGGTGGCCATCCATTTTTCGGCCACGGCCAGTTCCCTCCCGGTGGCCAGGGCCGGCAATAACTTTCTCCACCCAGACCCAACGGAACCCCTCGTGCTGAGGAGTGAAACTGCGGGAACCGACCTCGAACAACGCTGGCTCCACATTCTGGGCCCCAGCGAGGACCTCCTTGCCATCGAGCCGGGCCCCGAGGCAGAGGTCGACGAACTTATTGAAGGCCCATACCTTTTTGCCCTTTTGGTCGAGGATACCCACGGCGTCTCACTGCCCGACTTTCTCGCTGTCGCCGTCGGTCCATCCTTCACAGCGAGCGATTTACCTCAGATCACGGGCCCCAACCGAACAACGATCGGTGTCGACACAGTTTTTCGAGCCACCCACAGCGAGGCCGGTCACTGGTCCATCGTGAACGCACCGGGCGACCCCCCTCTCCTCAATGATCCAGAGCCCCTCGGTGCGGGGGCCACAAGTATCCGACTTACCTTCGAGGCCAGAGGTCGGTATGTAATCAGCGTCACCGCAGCATCTGGTCTGACCGACTGGCATGCGCTGGAGGTTCTATGATGACGACGAGTCTACTTTCCTGCCTTCTTTTTGCGACGCCGGCCGCGGTCGCACCAGCCAATGGTGTCGAGGCGGCCGTAGGCCCAGAAGGCACTTATCATCTCTTCAAGGGGAACGCCCCGGCCCTCTACGAACTGACCGGTCCCGGCACCGTGAAGGTTCATGTTCGTCGAGCCCAAACGACCCAAGGACCAGAAAAGATTCGAGTGCTCGGTCTCATCGATGGCGAAGAAGTGTGGGCGACCGTCCTGGGTAATGGGACCGACGAGGCCAGCGGCCTCCCGGCCGCCGGAAAACTTCAGCAGGGCGAATTCAAGATTGGCGCCGGACCGAAGACCCTGGTCTTACGGGTCCCCGACGCTGATGCCGGTGGTTTTCATGTGCTGCTCATGCTTCAGGCAGCGCCCCAAGAAGCGCCGAAGCCGATTAACCTAGATCAACCAGCCCTTGCGCCCATGCCGCCTGCAGCACCGGCAGCAGTGGCCGCGGCACCGGAGGCTCCGGAGGCTCCGCCTGCTCCCACCGCACCCGCGGCGGCGAGCACACCCTCTGAGCCCGCAGCGCCTCCAGCACCGGCGGCCCCAGCAGCAACAGCCGCGACACCGGGCAAGGGCCTGGCCTTACGGGTCCATGCAGCGCTCGTAAACTCGCTCGTCTTCGGTGGCCTCAACTCGACCGGCAGTGAACTCCGGCTGGGCGCCGATGCAGCGATGGCTGGCGGTCAGCTCGGTGTTCGCATCGGCGTGACTGGAGCCAGTGCCCAAGGCATGCTCGCTCCCTCGGTTGCGGGGTTGAGCGCGAGCGGTGCCGATAAGGCCTCCTCGATGACCAAAATCTCGAGCACGCAAATCCCGGTCACGCTTCGCTACGGCCTCAAACTCCCTGGGACTTCACTGCATGTAAATGCGCAAGGCGGTGTCGTCCTCGGTAGCCTTTCGGGCTCGATCGCAGAGGGTGAATCCCAAGGTGGCGGTGCTTTTGGCCTGGCCGGTTCTCTGGGCGCTTCCGTGAGCTTACCCGCTGGACTTGAGGTCGGCATCGAGTTGGGTGGCAGAAGCCTTTCGAATGCAATTGGTAGCAGCAGCACAGCGGCACTGGGTGTCGGAATCGGCTACGCTTACGATCTGTGAGAACCTGCCTTCTTAGTTTGTTGTTCGCCGCCTCCTGCGCTGCGCCAGCAGAGGTCATTGTCCAGGCCCCCGCTGCCTTGGTGGACAGCTATCCTGGCAACGGCGCCGTCTTACCCGCTGACCAAGTATCGCCTTTGTTGCTCATCTTCAGTTCGGAGTTGGATGGGGACGGTGAGTTTACCCGCCACCTAACACTGTCGGTCATGGGGGAAGACGCCCTCCTTCCCATCGTTTCCTGTGAGCGCTCCGAAGCGACCTTGCTGACCTGCCCCTTGGGTGTCCCTCCCCGACCAGAGACCCGTTATGAGTTGGCGATCAGCCCCGATCTCCCCTTCGCATCTGGGCAAACACTTGGGGTAGGCTACTCTCGGTGGTTCGAGACCACAGCGAACGATGACTAGTCGACCAAGCCCCGCAGCACACGTAACGAGCTAAATCCGCCCCAACGCAACGGGGCATTCGACTGACTCGCAACGAAGAGAATCAGCCGCCCCGACGAGAAACCAACCGGTCGCTTAACGAGGACGTCTGGGCGCCCCGATTCCCGCAGGCGCAGGGCATCGTCACTGATGGTCAACTCGACCTCGACTCGACCGATCGAACGCCCTTCCTTACCCCGCTCAGGCCAGCCCTCCAGGTCTTCCCAGACCGTGCTCTTGGCCTTCCGCAGACGCATCACACGGCGGGCCTGGGCACCGGGGGGTACACCGGCAAAGAACAAGGCTAGATTCCGTTCCGCTAAACGCGGATCACTTGCTAGGTCAAAGCCCTCGGGCACCAACAGCAAACCCACACTCAAGTAACTGGCATTCTTCTTCTCGAGCCAATCCATTGCCACCCGGATCGTGATCGGGTCCTCTGACCAGTCCAGAACCTCCCTGTGTACCAGGCCGTTGACCGACATCTCGCCCGGTTTCCGTTTGAGTGTATCCAGGCCCATGCGAAGGGCTGATGCTTCAAACCGCTGGGGTGCCTCCCCCGGCTCAAGGTGGGTTAACCTCGAAGTCCAAAGCTTCGAGAGTGAGGGCCCCGACAAGGGGTCTTCAAAAAGAAGGACCGCAGACGACGCTGGTTTGGCCGCCGCCGGGGGCGCCGGTTGGGTACCGACCGCAACCGCGGCATCAAGGGGCGGGACAAGCCCTAGATCCCTCGCAGGCTCCGGTGCGCTCTGATTCTGGCAGGCCGCGACCAGAAGCAGGCAGCTAGTCCGCGACCAACCGATAAACACCGTACGCTGCCACCGCAATTCCCGTGATACCTACCACGTCGGCCAACTGCCGATTGCGGAGAAATTCCTGTGATGTCTGGTCGTACAGGGGTCCCTTTTCAATGCCGGCTTCAAGCTGCTTATGCAGATCGGCTGCCTTCGTCCCAAAGGTTCCATAGCCCCCAGCAGTAATCGCCGCCCCCACACCGATCAACACGTAAGGCACTGTTTTGCTCTTGCCGGCAGGGGCTGCTGCCACCGCGGGTGCTGTGTCTGCGGCGGGTGCTGCTTCGGCAGGGGCTGCTTCAGCAGGGGCTGCCTCAGTTGTAGGAGCCGCTTCAGCCGCAGCCGCTGCTTCGCCGGCAGGAGCTGCTTCAGGCTCAGGCTCAGGCTCCGGTTCAGGCTCCGGTTCGGGTTCGGGAGGTACCACCTTGGGAAGGAGGGCGACCGCCTTTGCAGCAACCCCACTGCCCAGTTTCCCGCCAGCGACGCCCATGTGCTTGCCGTCGCTCACCACATGGACGGAGACGTAGACTTTCCGTTTCACCTTGCTCACATGTGTAATCACAACGTGGCCACCCACTTTCGCCGCTGCTTTTTTTAGACAGGCCTTTGTCCGCTTACCTCGACACCGAGCCGCTTGTTTCAGCAGTTTCTTTCCGCCCACGAGCTTGGTCGTGTGTCCTGCCTCGGTGAGGGCAGCGATCAACTTCGCTTGGAAGCCCTTGGCCTGTTTGCGGGGAGCACGTTTCCCTCGCCCTTTTGCAGCCGCTGGAAAGACGGAGACCTCCGCTGCCTGAGCATCCAGCGCCAGGCCTATGGAACAGAGAGCGATCGTAAGTAGCCGCAAGCGCATATTGATTCCTTAGAATTTAGGCTGAGCTAGCTTCTTCCGACTCGGAGAAAAAGACAAGAAAGCTCCGTGACCAGAGCTTAGGGGCTCACGCGCCACGATCTAAGGGACTTTTCCACTAGACAGCCTACCGCTCGGTCAGTATCAGCCTACCGCTCGGTAGGTTCCAAAGGAAAAGCCTTGTCTGATTATCTCGTCAATCTAAGCCGAAAGGGCTGGTTTCGGGGCACTGTCCGAGGCCTAGGCCTACCCATTCCTCTACCAGCTACCCTCAAGCGAGTTGAGGGGCCCTGGGCCGAGCAACCCCTAGAGCACTGCAGCTTTGAATCATGGGGTGGGAATCTCGACGTCTTGCTCAACGGCCTCGGCGCTTCACCGGCGAGTCACGATGAAGCACTCGGACTCGCCGTCTTCGCTGCCCGGGCCCTCAAAACACCGATGGATTTAGCTTCATTACATGAATTCTTCAGCCCGCGAATGAAACGGCTGGAATCCTCTGGAAGACTCATCATCATTGGTCATTCGCCAAAGCGTTGCGACCACCCCGCAAGCCAAGCCACGGCCGGCGCTCTTGCTGGATTTATTCGCAGTTGTGCCAAGGAATTGGGCAAGAGAGGCGTTACCGCCAATCTAATCTCCTGCGTCGGAAACCCAGATCTGGCACCGCCACTGGCCTTTTTCGGCAGCCCGCGGAGCGCCTTCATCACGGGACAAGTTATCGAATTAGAAGGCGATGGGCTGGTGACACACGCCTGGTCGAAGGCCCTCCAAGGTCAACGAGCGGTCATCACGGGTGCGGCCCGCGGGATCGGACTTGCCACGGCGGAACGCTTCGTCAGCGAGGGCGCTGATCTCCTCATGGTCGACCTGGGGGGTGACGACGGCAGCCTGGAACGGGAGGCTGACCGCCTTGGAGCCAAAGCGCTGGCTCTCGATATTACCTCAGAGACTGCCGGTGCGCAGATGCTCGAGGCCCTGGGCGGATCGGTTGATCTGGCTATCCACAATGCAGGTATCACTCGGGATCGCACCCTGGCGAAGATGTCCGCGGACAACTGGAACCAGGCGGTAGCGGTGAATCTAGGGGCCGTCGAACGCATGCTTGAGACGCTCCCCGTTCAAGACGGTGGCCGGATCGTCGTGCTGAGCTCGGTTGCAGGCTTAGCCGGCAACTTTGGGCAAACCAACTATGCCGCAGCCAAAAGCGGGCTCGCCGCCATGGTCAGATACCATGCCCCTAGCCTTCGCCCACGGGGCATCACCCTCAACGCAATCGCTCCCGGTTTCATCGAAACCCGCCTTACTGCAGCTATTCCGTTTGCCACCCGGGAGGGAGGGCGCCGGCTCGCTGCATTGGGTCAAGGTGGGCTACCCATCGATGTGGCCGAGGCCATCACCTTCCTCTCTCTCCCCGCCGCCAAGCATATCTCAGGTCAGGTGCTTCGAGTCTGTGGTGGCAGCTACCTCGGAGCCTAGTGCCCATGTCTGAACGCGCCGTCATCGTCGCCGGGTCAAGAACCCCCTTTGCTCGGGCCTTCGCCCAGATGCACAAGTTGGATGCTATTCAACTGGCCAATGCTGCTGTGACCGGCTTGCTTGAGCGTACTCAGTTAGAGAAGGACCAAGTCGATGCCGTCCGTTGGGGAGGTGTTGTCTTGCCTAGTGCAAGTCCCAACATCGCTCGAGAGTTGGCCATTGACCTAGACTTACCGGCGGAGGCTGAGGCCATGACCGTCACCCGGGCCTGCGCCAGCGGCCTGCAAGCGGTCGTCGAAGCAGTCGAACTCATCGAGCGCGGCCACGCGGAGGTGGTCATCGCTGGGGGTGGTGATTCAAGTTCCAACTTCGAGGTCGCTCTTCCACCACATGTCATCCATGCCTTCGCACCATTGGCCCTTGGAAAAGGCTTGGGATTTGGCGGCTGGATGAATGCGCTAGGGCAATTCGTCCCCCCCTGGAAGGCGCTGCCACGGGCACCCAAAGTCGCTGAGCGCAGCACCGGCGAGGTCATGGGGGAGTCGGCCGAGAAGATGGCGGCCATCCATGGGATTTCAAGACAGGCGCAAGACGAGTTGGCCCTTTTGAGCCAGCAGAGAGCCGCTGCAGCCTGGGATTCCGGATTCCTTCAAGAGGAAGTCGTCGGCGTCGAGTTGCCAAACGGCGAACGACTCGAACGGGATACGCTGGTTCGCCCCAACACCAGCGTAGAACGGCTCGCCAAACTCCGCCCGGCTTTTGCCGAAAATGGCACCTTGACCGCTGGAAACTCTACGGCATTGACGGATGGTGCTGCGGCTGTTTTGCTCATGAGTGAATCGAAAGCCCAGCGTCTAGGCTATCAGCCATTGGCTGCCTTCAAGAGCTGGTCTTTCGTCGGTGTCGACCCACGGGACCAACTGCTGATCGGCCCTGCACTGGCCATGCCCTTGGCCCTGGAGCGGGCCGGTCTAACCCTTGACGATATGGACCTCGTCGATATCCATGAGGCCTTCGCCGCAGTGGTTCTCTGCTGCTTGAAGGCCATGGAAAGTGGGGACTTCTGCCGAGAACGCCTGGGCCTAACCGAAGCCGTTGGCTCAATCGATTCTGATCGCTTGAATGTCTACGGGGGCAGTATCGCCCTCGGTCACCCCTTCGCCGCAACCGGCGCAAGGATGGTCACCACGATGGCCAGAGGCTTACACGACGGCGACCGTCAGCATGCTCTGCTTGGCCTATGTGCTGCCGGCGGCCTGGGGGCCGCCGCCGTCCTAGAGCGCCTCTAAGTCTCAACGCTTCGCTAAAAAAAACAAACCGGCGGGTTTCCCCGCCGGCTCGCTTTTCTCAACCGGATGCGAAGACTTAGTCGTCGCAGTAATCAGCCTCGTTGATTGGTCCCAAGGACGGATCCTCAGGATCGGCGTAGTACTCGTTGTACAACACCACCATCCGGCAACGGTTTGCCAGATACCGGTTCAAGGCCACATCCACATCACCAGCACGAAGCTCTTCGGTGCCGAGACGATACTGCTCCAGGGCTTCAAGCGCCTCGGGGTTCTCGTCGTAGCCTTCGAAGGTCACCAACGCATTGATGCTGTGGTAGATGGAGATGTCCAGCATACCGAACACCGAGGCAGCCAACAGGCTACGCCAGGTGTAGGTCTCAACCAACGCACCCTGCACCTGCCGCAGCTGATGGACGATCTCGACGATGTCCAAGTAGCAGAGGGTAAAGGTACGGTCGTTCAGGTTGTCACGAACCAAGCGGTCCATGCAGCCCTGCACTTGGTTGAGGCGACGAATCACAACATCCAACTGATCACCACCCGCGTTGTTCACGTCACGGGCGCTGCGGATCTCTTCCTTGATCACTGAGTGGATGATGTTGTTCAGCGCATAGACAAGGTCACGAAGTTCGCCATCCTCGATGGGATCTTCGCTCTCGTCCGCCGCCACGGTCCGCTCCGTCACCCGTTGCAGGTGGTCGTAGCGCAACTCGTAGAGCGCCGCCGCATCGTTGTACGCGTCCGCTGCACGGTCCGCCTGGGTCCGACCATAGGCCTGGGCACGGGCATCGGCCAGCGTCGCACGGGCATCAGCCAAGGTCTCATCCCACCAGGCCGGGATCTGATCTTCGTTCGGATCCTGACCCTCTGGCGGATTGAGCAGGCCTTCTTGCTCGTCCAGATACAGCTGCATCTGACCGATCATCGCCTGGGAAATGTCCGTCTCAAGGATGCGGAAGTAGCTCGGTGCATCGTTACGACGGGCACGACTCAAAGCCACCACACCACGCTCGGAGCGGCGGAAGCTCGGACCCCACTGAATCTGGCGCCGGCTAAAGTCAGGGCCGATGCCCTCACCCGTCCGAGCTTCCCAGTAGGACAAGGCCACCTCGAGATGGCTCTTCGCTTCGTCAAGATCCGTCTGATACTCCTCGTCGGCCGCATCCAACAGCGCCGTCTCGATCCGGTTCGCAACATCCGTCAGCGCACGCTTGTAGTCACGCAGCAGGAAGTAGCGATCATCGATCGTCCGGTTACCAGCGAAGTCCAGAATCTCGATCCGCAGCACGTGCTGACGCACCTGGTCACGGTCGAAGGTCCGAAGCTTCGTCAAGTCGAGGTGTGCACGTCCGTCCACCATCATGCAGGGAACAGCACCCTCACGGCACGTGAAGTCGGTGACCTCCGCCGGACCATGGATCAGACGACCCGAGCCCGCGATCGTGCGCTGCATCAACACCAACTCACGACCCCACTCACTGGCTTCCTCACCACCCTGACCCGGGTTCAACATCACTCGAATGAAGCGCACGCCAGAACGGTCATCGCTCACGGTCATGTTGCCCAGATCAAGCTTGTTACCCACAAAGAGGCGAGGCCAGGTGTCCACATTTTCTGGATCCACACTCGCCTGGTCCAAAGCCTCCATGTCGTGCTCCGGAAGGATCGTGTCCTTACCGAAGGTCAGGTTCGGTACCAGGGCGAACTCGTCGCAGTGCCACAACTGAACGTTCGTGCCCAAGTAGTCACCGTCACTGGTATAGGAACCGATGAACTCACCTTCGCCACCATCATCCACTTGATCCGGCTCCGGCAGCCAGACGCTGCGAGCCGCATTGCGAGGATCATTGCACTCGTCGCTGAAGCGAGTCAGTCGTGCACGCACCGTCACGTTTCCATTGACGTAGGTGCCCATCTCGACCGCACGACCACCCACCGTGATGGTGTGCTCCGCAGCCAAGGTCGGACGCCGAACTTCAACACGCTGAATCGCCTCACGGCAGTTCTGCGCCGGATCGCAACCCGTCCAGGTCACATCGTGGACAATGATGCTGCCCTCAACACGACCGCCAGGACCAGGAATCCGAGTCCCCTGGGCATCCGAAGTCGCCCAGCAGTAGTCGTCACCCTTGTCAGGCGCCACCGTCAGCTCGTGGGGGAAGTACGAGTTATCCTCGATCCGAGGACGGGGAATGTATGACGTCACACAGTCGCTCTCGTCATCACCCACAACCAAGGTCGGCAGCGGACTAAACGTCGGCGCTGTCGTATCTTGGATCGTCACCTCATACGTGCCCACCGTGCTGTTACCGGAGTTATCCCGCAACAACACACGCACGGTGTGGTTCCCCACCCCGCCCGGGTTGCTGGAACGCTGGTAGACCACGTCAGCGGCAGGCAACCAATCGCCTTCGCCGTCTTGTCGACTCGTCTGCGTCACCGCCAACTCAGCATCACAGGCATCCCAGCCACGGAACTGGGTCCCGTTGGCCGTCTCACCATGCAAGCTCTTCGGCGTGATCTGCGTCCCTTGAGGACTCGTCGCTTCCACCACCAAGGGCGGACCCGCTGCAAACGTCGGACGGGTCGTGTCTCGAACATCCACACGCTGCAGACCCGAATAGCCCACATTGCCCGCACTGTCCGAAGCACGCCAACGCACATGGTGCGTACCCAACTGCAAGGCGACGCCATCCACAGGAATATCACCCCGACCGATCACCTCAGGTGTGGCGATGTTCGTGGCGCTCATCCGCTTGTCCACAAGGTCTCGAACCTCTGGAAGACCCAGGTTCGCCTTGTTCACAACCGTACCCTGCAGATTCTCCTGTTCCAGAATCACGTAGGCAGGTGCCGTGACCGTCGGCGGCGTCTTGTCGAAGACGAAGCTCTGGCTCGGACCCGTCACCACCGTCCGGTAAGGTGCACCACGGGGATACTCCGTCACCGCACGCCAGCAGTAGTGCATACCGTCGACCAGGTTGCTCAGCGTCAGACGATGGCTGTCCATCGCTTGGTTCGCCGAGTTGATCGCCGACCAGCCACCACCGTCACAGCCGCCATTCGCATAGCGGCCAGCAGCCTTGTACTGGACCTGACCAAAGGCACCCGGCGTGCTGTTAAACACCACCGTCGCCGCATTCCGAGCCTTGTCGATGTTCGCCACCGATTCGCCCGAAGTGAAGGGGAACCGGCGCAGCTGCCAGCCCGTCTCCACCGAGCCCGCCAAGTTCTCAAGGCGGATGTTCACGGTGTAGTCACGACCCGCCGTCAACTGGGCCGACGGATAGATCCGCTGACCACTACCGTTGACGCCGATGCTCTCCAGGTTCTCCGTACCGATGGCCTGGTTGCCGTGACGCAAGGTCATCGTCGCCTGCACATCCGTGTTCGGTGTCACGTTCCAGCGCAAGTTACCGCCGGTACCGTTGACCACGAAGGGACCTTCGACAGCCAACTTGTCCACCAGCATGTTCCGGTCCGTACGGCCAAACTCATCAGCCTCACCGGCCCAGTCGTTCATTAGCTCAGCGCGATACGTGTGCTCACCCGCGGCCAGTTGAACCGTCGTTTGATACCACTGCATCTCACCCCAGCCGTCACCCACAATCCGGCTGTTCTCACCCACTTGGTTCCCGTCGATCAGGAAACCAGCTTCGAGAAGATCAGAGCCTGCCTGCTGGGCACCCAAACGAGCGCTCAGAATGTAGGTGCCAGCCTCAGAGGCTGTGAAGGTGGCTTCGGAGCCACCGCCATTACGACAGTGATTGACACCATCGCCACTCGGTCCACAGGTCCCAGCGCCGGCGGCGGGCAGGCTCTCGGCCTCCCACACCGTACGACTGGCATTCACACGCACGCTGATGCGGGCGTCGTAACCCAGAATACGGGGGATCAACTGCAGGACAGGGGTGTTGAGACCCTTGACCGCAACACCGGCCGTGTTCTCGGCCTCCATCCGGATGCAGTAGGCATGACCACGAACCAGGTTATCGAAAGTCTGGTTGAAGTCCGTCGCCTTCTGCGGCGTCGCCAGGTTGCGCAGGTAGAAACCACCGGAGCAATTGTTACCATTGCCACCACGGAACAGCTTCGCCCGCAGGAACGCACGTTCCGTCGAGGTGAAGCGGACCTGCACCGTCGCATTGCGCTGATCCAAGCTCACACTCGGACCCGTGATCCGCGGGAGATACTCTTCGTAAGCCGGGTTCCGATACAGCACCTTGCCGTCCTGACCACCCGCAGCGGGCAGCAGGTTGTTCGACAGCGGCACGTATTGGTTATTGGAGCTCATGCCGATCTTCACCCGACCACCACCAGAGAACTGGGCGTAGTGGGCATCACGACCCGCACGGTGCTGAGCGCCGTAACGGAACTCAACCCGGTTCAAGCCACGGTACAACACAGCTTGCACATCCACAGAGTGCGGATCACGGCCACGCTCACGACAATCCCAGGTGATCACGAAGCGCTCCGGCGGCGCCGTCAGACGCTTCCAGTACACACCATCGCAGTAGAGGTTGGCGAACAGCGGCGCCACCAAATGGGGACGGTCACCGGCTGCACCCCAAGCCGCAGGCACGGGGTCACTGTCCACATTGTTGTCGCCGAAACTGAACCAACCGTTGGTACTGATCGCCACTCGGTTCTGGTAACGACCGAAGTAGATGAAATCGAAGCCGAGGGCCACCGAAGCGGTCGCATCGTCCCGATCACGCATACGACCCGGGTTCAGATCGGTGATCTCATCCCAGACCCGCTCGCTGGTCATGTTCGCCGTGTAACCCGCACCCGTAACCGTTGTCGGCAGACCAGCCACACTGGCGGCCCGAGCCGTGTTCAGCACCCCGTTATGGGCCACCACCTTGACGCAATGCTGCGTCCGGCGACGGACCCTGGAGGCCATCCAATCGATGCGGTCACGATGGTAACCCGAATCACTGTTCGTGACTCGAGCCACCTGTTGACCGCTACAACTGTTACCGTCGACAGCACCACGGAACAGCATAGCTTCCCAGCGCTCCGTATCACCCACTCGGGCGTAGGCGTGCACCGCACCACCCGCAGCCACACCGGTGACCGCGAAATTCTGCACCGTTGGCACCCTCAGGATGTTCGGTGACATCTCGGAGTGGCGGGCGTAGACCCGCGGTGGATTCACACCCCCAGCCTTCAGGTAAATATAGACACAATAACGGTAACCACGGCTGACACGGAACTCCCAGTCGATGGACCGAGACTGCCCGAAGCCACGGCTCGCTTCCACGCCCTGGTGGTTGTTACAGACGTTGTTCTGCGCTGCACCACCACGATACAGTGTGACCACACTCTCCGCCTGGTAGGTCCAGTCGGAACGAACCCGCAACACCGCCCGCCGTTGATCCGCAGTGACGTTCACGCTGCTGAAGCGAGGCACCAGCAGCTGACCGTAGCGGAAGATTCGACGCTGTCGACCGAGACGAACCTCGGCGCAGTAGTTGTAGCCACGGACGATGCCGCCCACGTTGCGCTGATTCCAAGTGCGCGAGTCGCCGGTTCCGTTCCAGGGAATGTTGTAGCGATAGAGTCGGGCCGAGCGACAGTCGTTATCCCGATAGAAACTCAGATACGAAGCGTCGCCCGCGTTCCCGTGCCAGTCCGCGTTGATGTAGAACTCACCATTGTTCTGGTTGATGCTGCCTGTAAACGTTGACCAGCCCGCATTCGGTGCGGTCGTCGAATCGGCAGCTTGTCGATTACCACCGTCCCGTGTCGAGACCTGCAAACAGTAGAACTCGCCCCGCTGGATCTTATGCCAGCTACGGGAGTTGGTGTAGTTGAAGTAGTGGCGAGATGCCGCCCCTCGATCCCAAGGACCATGGACCTTTGTGCCATTACGACAGCTGCTGCCCGAACGATAACCACCCCGATAGAGATAGGCTCGGATCGGTGCCGAACTTGATAGATGAACATCCGCGGCGAACTGCGGCGTATGCACGTGGCTTGTTCTTAAATCGATGCTCGTGATCGTCGCCCAACCCACATGAGGCGTCATCTTCGCCCACCAACGACGGGCCTGGTTACGATGGCGACCATTACGGTTGTTATAGACTTCTACGCAGTACTTATAGCCGCGCGGCAGGTTGGTAAAATGAGCGCGCCAGTTACGACTCATTCCGTTGAAGTTCACGATCCGGTAGGCCCCCCCCGTGCCATTGCCAAAGGGAGAGTGGTACTGGTGGCAGTGATTACCATGCCAAATCCCACCGTGCCTATGGTTGGTGTTGCCGCCCCGGAAGAGCTTGATCCAACCCACTGCAGGCCTGTCGTAATCCATATTCACCGTCACGTTTGCCCGGGCCTGATCAACGCTGATCGTCGGATGACCGCCCTGTGCACTGGCAACCCTTGGCCAGCCATTGGTGCCACCGCCACCGAGACCGTTATCTAGCGTCACGTACCAACAGTAAGGCTTGGCACCGTAGTAATCGGAGTACCACGCGTCGTTGTTTCGAATCCAATCCGCACCACCGACACGGATGTCAAAACTACGCCCACCGCCGACGCGCCAGCGGCCCTTATAACCACTGGTATAACGGCAGCGGCGTTGACCATTGCCACCGGAGTTGTACGACTGACCGCCACGGTACACGTACACCCAGCCGGAGGAGCTGGTGCTGTAGGAACCCCACATGCGGAGCCTTGCACTGTTGTCATCCCACGAGCTGTGGGGCCCGCTGGTCCAGCGCGGCAGCTCGGTGAAGCGGTAGTGATAACGGTAGTTACCGGTCTGACCGTGGGCGTAAGAGTGCGAGCGAGCATAGAAGTAGGTCGCTCCACCCCAGTGGGTCCGCACGATTCGAGAACAGAGCCCACCACCGCCGTCATCGTTACGTACGAGGTGACCGCCGCCCGAATTGTAGAGGTGCAGATAGGTGTCAGGACGACAACTGTTTGAGTTGTTATTACCCTTCGTCCAAATCTCTAAGCGACCCGATGTCGGGACTCGAATCTGAACATAATCTTCATCGCCGTTGTGGTGATAGTTGTGGGCCTCGTCGGAACGGGGATGACCGAAGCGACGGCTCCGGTTGCGGGCCTGGGTCCAACTGTTGTCCGGCTCGTAACGGTCCGGACTGATGTTGGGCGGATAGTTCATATACCACTGGTAATAGCCCGTCTTACAGGTGGTCCAACCGAACCACCACCAGCCCCAGCGATAACAATAAGGATAGTTTCGAAAGAAGAATCTACCGCCGCCGACATGACGGCTGATGTGGGGCATGGCGGCGCAGGAGTTGTCGTTGTAGCCCAGTTGCCGACCGTGTCGGTCGTACATCCACATGATGGGGTCCGGATCCCAGGAGCACCAGTGCCACCAGTTCCGGTCATAGCTCCAAGCATGTCCAGGACCGGAGTCGAAATAACTGTAATCGTTGTCGTACCAGTCAAGATAGTGGAACTGCCACTGCCCCCGACCGTGCCGACGCCCATAACGCTCCGCTTGCCAGCGGTCGTTGTTCGGCTCATAGGCCCAGCGCCACTGGTGCGTCGCATTCGCGTCGGTCGCGGAGAAAAGCAGCGCCCCCGCCAGAATAGGCGCGGTCACGCTAAGCAGCGGGAAGAGACTTCCAACCGCAGCCGCCACCGAACCGATCGTTTTCGACATTCTCATCACAACTACCTCCTGCTGTCGCTTCCGGACCGGGGCGACATCAAATTCTACACATCCTAAACGCCACAGGATTATGCACGATTTATGCCATTAGAGCCAGCGGGCTAACCCTTGCGATTTCAGTAGCTTGAATCGACACATTCAAGGTGCAGGAAGCACGATGATGCAGAAAGTGCCGATCACTGACACCGATTTAGGGCAAGGCCTGTCAGAGGAGGCACAGCCAAGGACTGGGAAGAAACACAAAACCGCCCGAGATGGGCGGCCCTGTGCTGACTTCGAAGAATCGCTCTTCTTAGTCGCTATGATTTACTGGCAGTCTCCAGCGATAGCACAGAAGCGGCTGCCTGGATCCTCGCAAGTCCCATTGACACATTCCCAGCGGGGGTCGTCACAGTCCTCAGCGTTCGCACACTCACCACCACGTTGCAGCGTCACACAGCAGTTATCGCCGCCACAGATCTCCTGGTCTTCCGCACAACTCTGACTGCAGTACCACAGGTTAGCGTTGCGCATGCTCCGCGTACAGAAGCGATCCTGACCACAGGCCGCTGGATCGTTTTGGTCACATGGGTCACCGATTTCACCCTGCTCGACCGGTGCCCAACGCTCGCCAGGACCGCAAACACGCCCAGGGTAGTCCTCTGGCAACTCCGGATGGCGACTCGCGTCCATACAGGTCATGCCTTCGAGTTGCGCACAGTCCTCATCATCATCGCAGAACCATGTACAGAAGCTCTGTCCATTTTGCGGCATGTTGTCCTGGTACCAACTGGCATCGCCCACAGCTGCACCATCGAAGGTCCGATGGATACATGTGGCCTGGCGCCCTTCTACCGGTGCACAGTCCAAGGGAGAACGACAAGCAGCCCCTGGCTCGGCCGGGTCGTGCTCCGCCTCACCCTCTCCAGCGGGAATCCCGCCAGGGTGACAAGCATTGAAGAAGCAGCCGCCAGCCCGTGGGCAGTCCTCATGGGCCTCGCAAGGCCTAATGTCCGGACGCATGTTCTCCTCAAGCTGGGGACACTCCCCTTCTGCTCGACAGAGACCTTCATCTTCACCCGGCAACTGCTGGCAGCACGCCCCGGCGGGGCAGTCTGAAGCATAGGAGCACGTGCTCGTACAGAATCGGGGCGGATCGACCACGAAGTCGTAGGTGTCGATGCACTGCAGTTCCCCCGTGCACTGGCGGTCCGAACAATTCTGGTACCAGATGGCGGGCGGCGGCCCGGTGTCTGGTCCAAGATCCTTCGTCGTCGCGTCCGGCCGGGTGTCTGGAACACCCGCATCAAGCAGAGCAGTATCCGGGTCGCTTACATCAGGGATACCAGCGTCGTTGGCACCGATATCCATCGGCGGGCCAGCGTCGAAGATACCCGCGTCATCGTTGCCTAGATCGGGGAACGGGATATCCGGAAGTGCGAGCCGGACGTCCAGGAGCCCACTATCGTAGGAGCCGGAGTCTCCGGTGCCACCATCGAAATCCAAAGAGCCACCGGCATCGGGCAAGGCCTCACCCATACGACCGAGCATATAATCCCCGGATGTGCTCGACGAGGTCGTGAAGTAACGCTCGCCAAAGGCTGTCTCCTGACGAGTCCACTCATCACTCGGGCTGGCTCGGTGCCAGATCGAGTAGCGCTCAACTTCAGCACCCTCGAAGCCTTGCGGCTCCTGAATGCGAACCGTCGCTGCGGCTGCCAAGGACTTTGACGGCAGCACGCGCCAACCATGCCCGTTGTGGGAGATCCCAACGTTGCTGGGGCCGGCAGAGATCAAGAAGGTTGAGGGCGGGCAATTAAGTTGGTCATCAGGGTTGTGAAGAAATTGAAACCGCCCGTCTGCCGTCTCGCAGAGGGCCACTCCAGCATCGCCTTTGCCCGCATCAGCCCGTCTTCCGCCACCCGTCGCCTCCTGACAGGTGCCATCGATGCAACGGAACCCAGCACTACAGTCACCGGGCCCATCACAGGGAATACCGGCACCCTGCGGGCAAGCAGCCAGGGCCACTGTGATAAACACCGTCCCTAGCGATGAAAGTAGATTTCTCATCTTAACACTCCCCACAGGCCTCGATATGCCTCTATTTCAGAGCAGGATCCATGCCAAATTCGAAACGGTTCACAAGCCGCAATTCCAATAGCTTCGGCCGCCCTACTCGCTCCTTACAGCGCAGACTTTGCGCAGATTGATGCTCTCTCTTACCCCTACGGCGCTGACACCGCATAGAAGACGTCATTGTCCGGCGTGTCGGAATCGTCACTCTGCTGCCACAGCACGTGGGCCGCGCCCGAAGCATCAAGGGCGATACTCGGGTAACGACTGTTCGCAGTCGTGTTATCCTCATCCACTGTCGGCTCACTCAGCACAACGTAGCCCTGGGCGAGCGGCGAATCATCCCGATCATAGCGACGCAGAATCACATCATAATCGTTACCCGAACTCTGCAGGGAGGCCTTCGACTGGAAGCCGACCACAACGACATGTTCGCCCATCGGGCGATCTGCCACCGCATGGACCTTGATAGAGGGGCCGCCGTTCCTGCTGACTTCTTCCTCCATGAAGATCGCTTCATCATTGACCGTCACCGGCGTCGTGAACTGCGGCGCCTGACCTTCATGCCACGAGAACCGAACAGAGGTGCCACCCACGTCTTGGGCTGCCGCATCCGCACAATCACCCCGGGCTCGGAAAGCAATGTAAGCCCGGTTATTGAGGTCTTCCATATCGACAGCGATGGATGGTTCCGAGGCCCCGCCGGAGCAGTTTCCGTTGGCAACACGAATCCCCTCCTCGCCGATGACCCGGTAAAGCACGTCGTCATCATCCACGAGGTCGCCGTCAACATCACCGTTGTCGACCCATGCCACGTGACGACGGTCATCCTTGTCGATGGCGATCACAGCATGCTTCGCACCGAAGTCGAGATCTGTGGTTGGCAGATCGCGAGCTGAAATCATGACCGAAGCCCAGCCATCCTGAGCTCGAGCCGAGTAGAACGTTTCGTACTCTCGGGGCGGATCGAAAGGACCTCCACCAAAGACGACTGCTGGGCCACTCTCACCCACGGCGATGCGGGGGTCCTCCATATCGAAGTCACCCACATCTTCACCGACTGAAACGACCTCAACAACGCTCAAGCCTTCGGCTCCAGCGGTACCATCCCAGGTCCGATACACAATGTCGCGGCTACCGTCGCGCATTGCGCCGGACCAAACAGGAGCCCCACCGGCTCCTTCACGACCGGTACCCGCATCTGACCAAACGATGTGGGCAACGCCATCCGCATCAACAGCCACATCGGGCTGAATAGAAAGCGCTGTACGCAATCCGTCGATGGCGCCATCAGGTGCGCTTCCCGTCAGGTAGGTGATCACGACGGGTTCACCCCAAGAGCCGTCTTCGCCAACAGTGGCTGCGTAAACACGCGTGTCAGAGCAGGCATCTGCTCCATCGCAGTGCTGCCAAACCGCATACATGTGACCGTTCGGGCCGATCGCCACCCTCGGGTCAACCGAGTTGAGACTCGCCTCTTCCGGCGTCAACTGCACGGAAGCACCCGTCTTTGAGAGGTTGATCGTTGTGCGTGACTCGTTGCCGACATTATCCGTAGCGACAACCCAAAGCACGAAGTGGTCCCCCTCGTCAGGAATCGTGACCGTTCCGCCGTAGATATCAGATTCACCTTCAACCTGAAGTTCTGGGAAGGGCACACCTTCGGCTTCGCCCACACCGCCCGTCACCGAGGCGACACCGTTAAAGTTGTCGACAACCTGAACGCGCACGTCGACCTCGCCGGGATCAACCCAAGCGTTGGGGCGAGGCGAAATAAAGGTGACATCCGGCCCCGCTGAATCAACGTTGAGAAGGCGGGACCGGCCACGGCTGGCTTCGTCTTCGTTCATCGCACTGCTGTTTCGAGCGCGGTCGATCACGGTGACGTAGAGCTGATTCTGCCCCTCGCCGAGGTCGCAGGCGACGCAATAGCTACCGTCATCCTGAGCCATGCCTTCGCAGGTACCAATCGGCTCGCCATCAGCGTCGGTATTGGAGATCTGAACCTGAGCGCCGGGCTCCGTTTCACCGCAAACCTGGACCGTCCCACTGTTCGTATTACTCCCTTCAATGGTCTCACCGTTTTCATCCTTCACCGTAATCTCGCCAACGGCCGGAGGGGTGAAGTCGAAGACAACCTTCGCAAACTGGTGGGTCGATTCACGACCATTGTCGAGACGAGCCCAAACTTCGAGCAGATGTTCGCCCTCGTTTGGGGTATCGACATCCGTCCACGCTCGCTCGACCGAATGACTCCAACTCACCTCAGCGCTGGGCTCCTTGATCTGAACCTCATCACCACCGTCCTGCTTCAGGACCACGGCGGAGCCCTCACAGGAGCGACCCTCAAGTGCGTAGGCTCCCTTTTTAATGACAGGGTCGCCTTCCTCGAGGGTCTTTGAGGTCCAGGCGCAGAAGCCTGGGCGCTCCTCGCCGTTCACTTCGATCAGACAGCCGTTGACCTCCGAGAACTCAGCGCCCTCAACAGCCTCGTGTTCCGCGAAACGCATCGTGCAACCGCTCGTGTCGTAATCCACTTGGATGGTCGTCGGTGCGGACTGAACTGCGTCCGTCTGCCACGAGAAGAACTCAAAGGTGTTCACGTTGGTGAACCCATCATCGGTCTCAGACAAGGTGATGTCCTCAATGGACCAGTCCGTCCCCGGCCCCGGCGGCACAACCGTCTCGTCACGCTGAACCACGCCATCGACGGTGATCACCATCCGAATGCCGCTGCCCTCTGGACGAGTCCCGGCCCAGTCGATGGTTTCCTCCGCATGAATCAACAGGCTACTGTTATCAGGATCAATGCATTCGCCATCAACAAAGCCGCCAACGCAGGCATTCACCACCGGCGCATCGGGTCGCCGTACCAGTTGAATCGTCGCAATCACCTTCGTACTGCGCTTGCCGCCGTTGTCCACCGCTTCGATCTCAAACTTGTTCTCGCCCTCGACCAACTCCATTTCGAAGCTGAAGTCAGTGCGCTCGTTCAAGACGACCACTTCGGAACCGTTCGCATGAATGCCTGTACTCGACTGCTTGATGCCAGAGAGTTGAATCTTATCGGAACAACCGTCCTCGATGCACTTCAGCAGGCTTGTTTCGAAGGGGTCCAGAACCGGTGGGTCCGGTCGGTCACCCTCGGTGACTCCACCTCCTCCACACTCACACCCGCTCGCGGCCGCGAAAAAAGCTACAAATAGAAAAACGGAGCGCTGACGATACGTCATGGGCAAAAGCCTCCAGTCACGTTGGCGGGATTGTTTCATGCTCGCGAGCATCTGGCAACCCAGCCCGGTTTAAATCAGCAGCCTTCACATCATACCATCGGTTGGTTTATCCAGTACTTGGGGAACCGAGCCGATGGCGAAAGACTACTACCTCGCAATTAACGGTCAAGCGGACGGTCCGTTTAGCGAGGCAGAGCTCCGGCGAAGGCTAGCTGATGGCACCTTAAGCCCGGACACTTTAGCAGCACAGGACGGGGCTGCCACTTGGGAACCCGTCGAAGGCCTCGTGGGCAACCCTGCAACCGAGCCAAAGTCCGTCCGCACGCTCAGGGCGGTGCGGGATCGGCTGCAGGGCAAGGGCCCAGCCGAACGTCTTGGACTCACTGGAGACCCGCCCGAATCTCTCGTCCGAGAACACCTCCAACGACTTCAGAAACAACTCCAGAAGCAAATGGCGGAAGCCGAAGGGCCTGTCGCCCAAGGGCTCGCTGATGAAATCGAAGCCCTGCTTGAAGACGCGGCCATCGCACTGACCAACCCCCTCGAGCGTTTTATTAGAAGTCGGGCCCAGAGCCTCGGTGTGGATCCGACATCGGAGAGCAACCGAGGCTATATCGTCAATCTCTATTACCAAGAAGAGGGCAGCCGTGCGCTGGCCGCAGAACAGTGGGCGAAAGCGGCTGAGTTCTTTGGCAAACTTCTCGAAACCCAGCCGGACAATGTTGATGGGCAGTGGCAGCATGCCCTGGCTCTTTATCAAGCGAATCCGCTCAAGACGCAGGAGTCCCTGGCCACCCTGCGAAAAGTCGTCGCCGAATATCCCCAGCGTGTGGAGCCCCTCAGCGCACTCGTGGACCTCCTGATCAGCCTCGGTCGACGAGATGAGGCGCTCAGTCTCCTGAAGACGGCCATGGAGAACAGTGACAAAAAGGCGAAAATTAAAGCGATCTTCGACCGAGTTAGGGCTTCCGGTGGGTCTGCTGATTCACCACGAGGGCGGGCAGGAACGGCACCTAAACCGACCTCCCGCAAGTCCACACAGTCAAAAGGGAAGCGCAACACAAAACCTGGCACCTCGAGAGCAGACAGCCTGATCGCCGCAGCATCCGAAGGATCAGGCGAAAAGACCCATGATGGCATGGCCTTCGTCAAGGTCGCGCTGGTCTGCGCCGCCCTCTTCGGTTGGCTATGGCACGCGTCTACCGCCACTCCGAACCGCTGTTTCCCGGCCGGCGAGCAGGAGTACTTTTACGATCCTGGAAACTATTATCAGTACGCGGTGCCCGGCGGTGAAAGCACCGGTCAATGCCTGCCGTCGATGAAGCCACGGCCAGGAAAGAGCTTTTTCAATAACCTAGAGGCGGAACTAGACTGCCGAGGAAAGAACGCTGGCTTAGGCGCCGCAGAACTGCAGCAGCGCTGTGCGCGAATTCCCTACCCGGATGCCAGTTCGAGCGTGGGCTCGGCGCAAAACTTCTTTTATGTTCGGCGCTTAGCGCTCCTCTTCATCGGTCTCCTCCTGATCGTTTTTCTTGGCTCCGGAGAGGGATTTGGTGCCCGCCTGCAGAATGTGGGCTTTGGACTCGACCCCGCCGGGATGGCCGCCGCTGTCTTCTTTGGCCTGGTGCTAGGCCTGATGGCGCCAACACAGTTCGTCCTCAATGCATCCCTCGGCGGCCTCCTTGGCCTCACCCTTTTGCATGTTCTTTCCGAAGAGGTGTTCTTCCGTGGCTTCGTCACCCGAAAACTGATGGATCAGTTTGATGCCCCCATGGTGGTGATCGTTGTCTCCGGTCTCATCTTTGGGATCTACCACCTCACCTTTGCTTCCTTTTACTGGATGGATCCGGGGCGCCTCCCCATGGCCGTTGGGATGCTGACGGTCGGTGCAGGCATCCCCTACGCTTGGCTCTATGTTAAGTCCGAGAGCATCTTCCCGCCGCTGACATGTCACCTGCTCGTCAACGGCCTCATGATGTGGTCTTCTCACGGGAACGTTCAAGGGCTCCTGGCCGGTTAGGCTACCGGTTGACTTGCGTTGCCCCATAGGCGAGCAACCCATTGATGGGTCGATAGCTCAGCGGTAGAGCGTCGCCTTTACACGGCGAGGGTCGCAGGTTCGATCCCTGCTCGACCCACCATCAGGTGTCCTGGATCTCCATTTCGCTCGCTAGCGGTTCCGGCTCAAGCCGGCGAACGATTTGGAGCAGGACGTAAATCAAGATGCCGAAGCAGACGAAAGCCGGGAGGTCATGGATCCAGCCCTCCCAGGGGCCGCGCCCTAAAGCCCAGCCTGTCCACATGCTGATCGCAACCCGCACACCATTGATCAACACGGCGATCAAAGGGGCACAGACCACGAGAATGATCGCCGGCCGCTGGCGAAAACGGTCCACAGCGACGAGCAACATGGCCGAAATGAGTGCGAGCATACTCTCAACCTGGGCAAGACCAGCGCACTTGTCGTTGATCATAAACGGCTCTAGACCACCGTGTTTGGGAGCATCAGCGGTCCAAGGCACGGGCAACCAGGTCCCCGTTGAGTCGTAAGGCACACAAAGGGACAATGCACCGCCAAGGAGTGCGGTCACGCGCCGTAAAGGCCAAGCGAGGGGTTCCGCAAGCCAAGGATCGAGCGGAAGCGTTAGAGCAGCCAAAATGAAGATGGGCCAACGGGGCAGCAACCGGTAACCAAGCCAGGCCAAGGCTAAACTTGGGCCGATGACCGGAACCAGGCTAAGCCCTACGGTCAAGAGGACCGTGAGCAGAAGGTGACCAGACGCTCGTCGACCTTTAAGTAGGACGATTCCCACAAGCGCCAGGGTCACGGCGACCCGGAACAGGTGTTGATCGTCGAGGACGTCCGAGCCCCTCGTCCAGGCAGCATAAACGCCCAGAAGGACGAGGGTCGCCCGAGATACGCTCAGCGCTTACGCGCGGCCCACCACGTGGCTGCGCCCATCGTAAGCAATGCCAGCGCTGAAGGCTCAGCACCGCCACCACCGCCGCCGCCGCCGCCACCGCCTGCATACGCAGCGGAGGCAGCCAAGAAGACCGCAAGTCCGAGAATTAGCTTCGTTGAATTCATGATGTGCTCCCTGTCGGAGTGTTCCGGACTAGTGCTCGCAAGTCGCGTGCCAGCCATATATCACCCCAATATCACCCAACCTAACACCGGCTTAAACGTTACCTTGAAGTGGAATTCGGGCAAAAATTACAAAGTTTTAGGTCCTGCCCGATTTCGGCGCCGCCCCTGACGGTTTTGGTCAGGCGTCCGGCGTCAGCCGACCGCCGAGAAAGCCATCGGGGGCTAAAGGTTCAAGTTCGAGATCAGGCAGATCAAGAGCGACCTGAAGAACCTCGTCGACCCAGGCAACGGCCGTCACACTCAGCTCTTTAAGGACCTCAGCCGGCACGTCATCTAAATCCGGCAGGTTCTCTCGGGGAATCAGCACTCGGTCGAAGCCAAAGCGGTGGGCGGCCAGGAGCTTCTCTCGAAGCCCCCCGATGCGTAACACTCGTCCCCTCAGCGTCACCTCGCCGGTCATGGCCAGGCCTCCAACAACAGGCCGATCCAACAAGGCACTCACAATCGCTGTCACCAGCGTAATCCCGGCACTGGGACCATCCTTTGGGGTTGCCCCTTCGGGCGCATGCACATGCACATCCACCCGCTGGTACCAGTCTCGATCAAGCCCGAGGGCACCGGCCCGGGACCGTATAAAGGTGAGTGCCGTGCGGGCCGACTCCTGCATCACGTCCCCCAGGCGTCCCGTGGTCTCTACGCGAGCGGTCCCAGGGACGACGCTGGCCTCAATATGCAGAACAGAGCCGCCGGTCGACGACCAGGCCAGCCCGCAGGCCAGGCCTGGCCGGTCCCCGCCACTGTGGTCCGGCTCAGCAAAGTGCTCCGTCCCCAAAAGGGCGCTGACATGTCGCGGAGCGAGCCGACGACGGGCTCCCGTCCTCACCTGGGCGGCAGGCTCTTGCTCCAGCAACTGCCGAGTGACCTTCCTCATGCAGGCCCCGATCTGGCGCTCCAGCGACCGCACGCCAGCTTCCCGGGTGTAGCGCCGAATCAAATGCAGCATGGCCGGCTTAGAAAAGTTCACCTGATCCGGGCGCAGACCCGCTCCTTCTGCCTGACGGGGAACCAAGTGATTGCGTGCGATCGCCAGCTTTTCGACTTCTGTGTAACCAGACAACTCGATGATTTCGAGTCGGTCTCTAAGGGCTGGTGGCACATTGGCGAGGGAATTGGCCGTACACAGAAAAAGGATCTGGGAGAGGTCTAAGTCCAGTTCGAGATAGTTATCGACGAACTCACGGTTTTGCTCCGGATCTAGGACCTCAAGGAGCGCCGCGGCTGGATCACCGCGTAAGTCGGCCGTCAACTTATCCACTTCATCCAAAAGCATCACGGCATCGAGGGCACCAGCCCGCTTCACCGCCTGGGCAATGCGACCAGGCATCGCCCCCACGTAAGTCCGACGATGACCTCGGATCTGGGCTTCGTCGTGAACCCCGCCCAACGCCACACGCACGAAGGGACGAGCCGTTGCCCGAGCAACACTGCGGGCAAGAGAGGTCTTGCCCACACCAGGAGGTCCGACCAGGCAGAGGATGGGACCAGGGGCGTCAGGCACCTGACTCCGAACCGCGAGGTGCTCTAAAATCCGCTCCTTAGGATCATCGAGACCACAATGGTCTTCGTCGAGGCACTGCCTCGCCTCGGCCAAACTCGGCGAGCCATCCGTAAAATGCCCCCAAGGGATTTCGGCGATGACCTCAAGCCAGTTCCGTAAAACATTCGCCTCCGCACTCATGGCGTGCATCTTTGCCAAGCGCCCAAGGGCCGTTTCAGTGCGTGCCCGAGCCTCTTCGGTCAAATCTAAACTCGCGATCCGTGCTCTCAACTCGTCCAACTCGGGATCGGTGGGCTCGGCTTTTTCAACCTGGCCCTTGCGGGGCTTACGGCGGGCCCGCCGGCGAACCCCTTGCGCCATCCGCTCTTGGTTTCGCTGCTCCGCAAGTTCCAGTTCAAGACTGCGAAGAATCGCCTGAGCCCGATGGCGAACGTCGAGCTCTTCGAGAAGTTCTTGGCGACTCAAAAGATCGAGATCAAGACAACCACATAGCTTGTCGACGAGGACACCCAGGTCGACCGCCCCAAGGAGGTCGATTCGATCGATCGCTTCGCTACGGTAACGAGCCAACTCATTCACACGGCCCAGAAGGTTCCGCCTCAGTTCTTCTGCAACCTCACCCTGCAGACCTCGCTCCTTGACCTCCTCGACGGTCGCGGTGAACGCGCCGTTGCGGCCCTCTTGAACACCACGAAGTCGGATCCTCGTCAGCCCTTCGACGCAGACACGAACCACTCGGCGATCTCCCCCTGGGAGTTGCTCCTGTGGCTCGACCAGTCGGGCCAAAACACCCACGGGGAAGAGATCCCCCTCAACCGGTTGCTCAACACGCCGGTCAACTTGGGCTGCAAGGACAATGGCCCGACTCGGGTCCGCCAGGGCCAGCCGAAGCGATGCGAGAGACCCCCGTCTTCCAACTCGAAGATGGGCTCGCATATGGGGGAAGATCACGAACTCCCGTAAAGGCAGGAGTGGATAGACGACCTCCGTCATGCAGCCTCTTCCGGCTCAACCCGTACCACTTCGGGCTTGGCTTCACCGGTGACCGACGCGGGCGTGACCTCAAGCCGAGCGACCGTCCGGTCACCACAGAGCTTGTACATCGGATGGATCAGAATATCCTCTAGGATAGCTCGCAAGCCTCTCGCTCCGGTCTTTCGCTCCAAAGCCAGTTGGGCGATCGCGGACAACGAATCGTCACCCAAGGCCAGTTCAATACCGTCCATCTCAAACAAAGCGACGTATTGTTTAATAAGCGCATTCTTCGGCTCGGTGAGGATTTGAACCAGGGCATCCTCGTCGAGAGGGTGAAGGGCCGAAATCACCGGCAAACGACCGACAAACTCGGGAATCAAACCATAGTTCAACAGATCCTCTTGGTTGGTTTGGACCAACAGTTCAGGACCCGGTTCGACCCGCTCTCCCGACTCACCAAAACCAATTCGATTGCCCCCAAGGCGAGTGGCGATGGTCCGCTCCATTCCGGAGAAAGCACCTCCACAAATAAACAGGACCTGCGAGGTGTCGACCTTATGGACATCGCCGTGGGGATGCTTCCGCCCCCCTTTGGTGGGGACGTGGGCGACGGTCCCCTCAATGATTTTCAGAAGGGCCTGTTGGACGCCCTCGCCGCTCACATCTCGGGTGATCGACGGGTTCTCGCTGCGCCGGCTCACTTTGTCGATTTCGTCGATGTAGACGATGCCCCGTTCGGCTCGAGCGATGTCGCCGTCTGCGGCATGCACAAGGGCACCGATGATGTTCTCAACGTCATCGCCCACGTAGCCGGCCTCCGTCAGCGAGGTGGCGTCAGCAATGGCGAAGGGGACGTTGAGAAACCGAGCCAATGTCCGAGCCAAATGGGTCTTACCCGTACCAGTCGGCCCGATCAGGAGGATATTGCTCTTTTCGAGTTCAACCTCGTCGCCATCCTCCTCATCGAGGATGCGAAGGCGCTGATAATGATTGTGCACTGCCACAGCCAAAACCTTCTTCGCCCGGTCTTGGCCGATCACATATTGATCCAAAGCCTCTTTGA
Source organism: Myxococcales bacterium (assembly GCA_002722845.1). Classification (GTDB taxonomy): domain Bacteria; phylum Myxococcota; class UBA4151; order UBA4151; family UBA4151; genus UBA4151. Next base: position 31,356 of record PBND01000005.1, read on the forward strand.
TTTCTGAGGGCGTGGGCAAATGATCGCTATGATCCTCACCCTCGGTACTTCCCGATGGGGTTGGCTCATCCAGAAGTTCTGCGCAAAGAAGAACGCAGGAATCGCAGATCTGATCGCTCGGTCCTGCGATCAGATGCTGAACTTGGTTCTGCGGCTTTTTGCAGAACGAGCAGTTTTTCATTCGCTTACTGCTCAATTTTCCTCCTGGGGGCCCTGTCCAAAGTGGATCTGGTCGATCAAGCCATACGCCAGGGCCTCGTCCGCGGACATATAGTAATCCCGATCGGAGTCCTCATGCACTTTGTCGACGGGTTTCCCGGTCGCGTCGGCCAGGATTTGGGCCAACAGGTCCTTGGCCTTTTGGATCTCTTGGGCCTGAATCTGGATATCCGATGCCTGCCCCCTGGCCCCACCAAGGGGTTGGTGAATCATCACCCGAGCGTGAGGGAGGCTATAGCGTTTCCCCTTGGCGCCCGCTGCCAAAAGCACGGCGCCCATGGATGCGGCCTTGCCAACACAGATCGTCGCAACATCGGGCCGAATGTAATTCATCGTATCGAGGATGGCCAAGCCATCATCGATGACGCCCCCCGGGCTGTTGATGTAGAGATGGATGTCCTGCTCGGGATCCTGGCTGTCGAGAAACAACAACTGGGCGACGATCGAATTCGCAACCAAGTCGTTAATCGCACCACCTAGGAAGATGATTCGGTCTTTGAGGAGCCGGCTCCAAATATCGTAGCTGCGCTCGCCGCGATGGTCCTGCTCGATGACAACGGGGGTCAAAAGGCCCATGGATCAACTCTCCTCTTCTTCACTGCCGGCTTCCACCGGTTCGTCCTGTGTTTCCTCGACCGGCGCCTCCGGCGCTAGACTGTTCTCTGCACCGTCCACAACGAAGGCCAACGCCTTTCGATTCCGCAGTTCAGCAACGATACCAGCCATGGCATCGGCACTTTTGAACTTCTGCTGCACTGCTGCCAGCGGCTGGCCCAGCTCCCGGCTCATGCGAACGAGTTCCTGAGCCAAATCCTGAGGCGCTGGTTCCAGTTCCTCTGCCTCAGCGATCTCCTCCAAAAGAAGGCCAGCCTGTACGGCTCGCACTGCTCCTGGACGGGCTTCTTCACGCAGCTTCTCAAGATCGAGACCGATCTCATCATAACGCTCCGGCGGAATGCCCTGAAGGGCTTGCCGGACCATGCGGTCAAGGTGGGAATTCACCAAACCGGGAGGCACCTCAATGGGATTGTGCTCGATGAGTTGATCGAGGACTTTCTCCTCCATCTCGGTCTGATAACCCTGCTCGAAGCGATACTCCAACGACGCCCTGACCTGCTCCTTTAAGGTGGCGAAGTCGTCGAAGCCAATGCCCTTGGCCAACTCGTCGTCGAGCGCGGGAAGTTCGCCCGCTTCGATCAACTCGACTTCAAAGGTGTGGGCAACGGCTTGGCCCTGCAGCTTCTCGTTGGGGTTATCCTCGCTAAACGTAATGCTGGCCTCGAAGGGCTCACCGACCTTTTTGCCGATAAGAGCCGCCTTAATGTCCGGTTCCAAGCTCACGTCGTCCAAGGTGAAGGTTTGAACCTGGTCCTCGGCCAAGACCTCGTCACCCAACTTTGCGGTAAACTTAACCCGCACACGATGCTCATCGGCGATCTCAACGCCAGACTCAGCTTCTGACCATTCCGTTCGAGATCGCTGTAGGCGCTCGAGTTCTGCGTCGAGATCATCATCGGTACAGATCTTCTTTTCGACCGCGACCTGAAGCCCGCTCACCTGTTTCAGATCAATGTCCGGCCGAACCTCGAGATTGATCGTAAAGCGAAAGGGCTGTCCTTCTTCCACATGGGGGTGCCCCTCCACCTTGGGCGGGGTCACCGGCCGGAGCCCCTCATCGTCGACAGCCTTACGAAAAGCCTTCTCGATGATCTGCTCGCTGACTTGGTGAATCACGAGGCCCCGGGCTTCCTTCATAATCCGTCGAACAGGCACTTTGCCTGGGCGAAAGCCCGGCAGGCGCTTGCGCGACGCATAGAGTTGATAGGCCCTGTTCAAGTCCCGTTCACAGTCGCCCGGGCTAATCTCGAACTGAAGACGGACTTGCACTCCGTCCAGTTTCTCCACTTCAACTTGCATTGATTCCTCCTTGGTACGAGCGGGGGGAATCGAACCCCCACGGGCAAGCCCACTGGAACCTAAATCCAGCGCGTCTACCAGTTCCGCCACGCTCGTCGATTCTTCGGCTTGCCTTTGGCAGCCCGCATCCTTGCTGGCAAGCGGGAAGAGGCCTACTAGAGTCGTTGTACAAAATGGGCGCAGATGTCGGGCCCTCCCCCTGCGAGAACCTCCTCGACCCCAGTGGGACTCGTCACGTTGATCTCGGTGAGGAAGCCATCGATGATATCAAGGCCAACAAAGCGCAGGCCCAGTTCCCGAAAACTCTCGGCCACAGCGCTACAGATCCGTAGATCATCGCCATTGAGCGGTACGAAACTCGCCCTGGCCCCCACATGCATGTTGGCCCGATGTTCGTCGTCGGCTGGCAGGCGGTTCAGAACAGCGAGCGGCTCCCCATCGACCAACAGGACCCGCCGGTCCCCTTCGCGCACCTTATCGAGGTACTTCTGAGCCATGACTTGGCGACGGCCTTCCTCGGTGGCTGTCTCCAACAAGGCAGAGAGATTACGGTCATCGTCCGCTGCGACAAAAATCCCGCGGCCGCCGTTACCATCTAAAGGCTTGAGAACAATGGTTCCCTCAGCCCGGATCATCGCCTTCAACTCATCGATTCGATTGGTCACTCGAGTCGGTGGAATCAGCGTTGGATAGCGTAAGATCAACGTTTTCTCGTTCGCCCAAGTCAAAGTGCTCGGCCGATTCCAAACTGAAAGCCCGGTCTTTTCTGCGGCATCGAGCAACCAAAGGCCGGCCAGATACTCCCGTCCAACCGGGGGGTCGGTGCGAACAAAGGCTGCCTGGAAATGCGCCGCTGCATCCACCCATTGCCCCGGAAGCACCTCATGGTTGCCGTCAAACTTCCGAGCAAAGACAAAGAGCCGGTCGTGGCGCCAGATCAAATCCTCCATCAAACACCAATGGCTTTCATAGCCGGCCTCCCGACTCGCCCGGGCCATCGCCAGGGTGGTGTCGACGACAGGGCGAAGACTTGAAAGATGATCGCAAACGTAGAGATGTGCAGGTTTCATTGGCTTCTAGTTGCCGCGAGACCATGGGCTGAGTAAAGCGCCGCCATGAAGAGCACCCATGACCTCCCATTGGAACTCATCGCGGCCCACCGCGACGGTGCCACACAGCGAGCGGACTGGCTGACCGGCGCAGAGCACGAATTGCTCGCCGTCGATGCCGATGGGCGGGCCCCAAAATTCGACGGTGACCAGGGTATTGAGCGGGTCCTCCTAGGCATTGGATCGGAGGTCGCTGGCCTCGATGGCATGGAGGAACGAGGGCGGATCATCGCGCTCAAAGGACGAGGGGGGAGTGTCACGCTGGAGCCGGGAGGCCAGGTCGAACTCTCTGGTGCTGCCCACAAGGATCTGCACGCGCTGGCCTCGGAAACCCAATGCTATCAGTCCGCACTCGAGCGGGTCGCTGAGGACCTAGGCTTACGCTTTTTCGCCATGGGACTGCGGCCCGTGCTTCCCGTTCCCGATGTACCACGCATGCCCAAAGCTCGTTATCGAGTGATGGAAGACGTGATGCCCTCCCTTGGTTCTCGTAGCCTTGAGATGATGTTCTCGACGGCCACCATCCAGTGCAATCTAGATTACAGCGATGAAGCCGATATGGTGGCCAAGTTTCGATGCGGCGCCCTGCTCTCACCGGTTTTGACGGCCCTCGTCGCCAACTCGCCCTACCAGGCTGGCCAACGCACCGGGCTGATGAGCACGAGGCAGGCGATCTGGGATGAGACGGCGACGGCCCGCAGTGGTCGCTTCCCCTGGATGGTCGAGGGGCCCATCAGCTACCGGGACTATGCAACCTTCGCCAGCGACCAACCCCTCTTGTTCCGGCAACAAGGAGATCAACTCTCAGAGGCCGACCAGCAATCGTTTCTTAGCCACTTCAAAAAGGGTGAGCTAGACCTCGAAGACTGGGCGCTTCACCTCACGACCCTCTTCCCGGAGGTGCGCCTTAAGCACATGCTGGAGTTGCGGGGAGCCGATGGCGGTACAGGCGATCTCGTCATCGCCGTCAATGCCTTTTGGACCGGTATTCTCTATGACGATGAGGCCCGTAACGAGGCCATTGCGCAACTGACCTCACTGGATGGGACCACCTGGGACCAGCTGGCCAAGGCCTGTCAAAAAGATGGGCTTCGTGCGCAAACACAAGGCCTCCCCCCAGTCGCAGAGATTGCAGCTGCAGCCGTCGGTTGGGCGAAAGATGGTCTCAAGCGTCGCGCCCGCTGCAACGAAGCCGGTGAAGACGAAAGCATCTGGTTACGTCCATTGGAGCAGTTCCTTGAACTCGGGGCCTCCCCGGCGGAGTTACTCATTGCGAGATTTGGCGATGATGCATTGGCTGCTCGATCCTTCCTCGCGGGCGATGTCCAGCGGTCACCATGGCTCGCTTGAGATCCCTGGGCCGCAAAGGTATCGGGGGGCCATGATGCGGCGTCTCCTATGGGTGTTTGGCTGTCTCCTCTTCGCAGGCCCTGCGGCTGCGGGGCCCGGCGTCTACGTGGATCTGAACCCGGTGGTCCCTCTTGGCAAAAAGCCCTCAGTCAACGTGGTGACAAAAGAGCGGGTCCGAACCCTTCGACTCCACATCGTTCGCAGTGATGGGCAGGTGATCAAAAAGCGTAAAACCCGCCTGATTCGGAACAAGCGCGTGCGCTTCTACCTCGACCAGCCTGAGGGAACCTTTACCTATGAAGGACACCTCTTCGTTCAATTCAAAAAGAAGGATGAAGAGCAGCCCATGCCTCTGAAGTTCGAGGCGACCGTGCAGGGCCCCTTGGACATCCGAGTTGCCAGTGAGGATATCGACCTGAAGAACCGACGTCTTCATCTCCAGGTGAGTCGAGCCTGCGTAAAGATCATCTGGTCGGTGCACGGCGATGACGGCAAAATCCTCGGTAAGGGGGAGGAAAACTACGACCCACCCCGGCCAGCCCACCAGCGCTTTGCTCTTGATTGGCATGGGAAAGAAGGGGTCGCCCTCAAGATTAAACTCAAGGCTGTCGATACGAGAGGATTCTTCAAGTCCGTTGCGCTCTTTCCATGGAAGATTGAGATTCCCCACGAAGAGGTGGTCTTCGCCAGTGGCTCCCACCGAATTGAGAAAGATCAACGACCCAAGCTTGATGAGACGGTCAAAAAGCTTGCGCTCATCGTGAAGCGTTACCGTCGTTTCGCCCCCGTTAAACTCTGGGTTGCAGGGCACACGGATACGGTGGGTGATGCTGGAAGTAACAAGAGCCTGTCCCGGCGCCGGGCCCGGGCTATTGCTGATTATCTCGCTCGGAAAGGTCGGCTCAATCTTCCGGTCCGAGTCACTGGCTACGGCGAAAGTCGCCTCTTGGTGGAGACCGAAGATGAGGTGGACGAGGCCCGCAACCGACGGGCCGAGTACATACTAAGTGTTGAACAACCCATGGCCGGTGACTGGGGACGCTAATTACTCCGGACCCGCATCCACCGGGGCATCGGCGACCCGCTTGACCAACTCGTGGATCTTACCCGAGCGAAAGCGGACTGATTCGATCTCCGCATAATGACTTCGAACCATACAGGGCCGAATACCTGTTCGATGGTAGAGCTGCCCGTCGTTCACGTCGCGCCGAAAACAAGGGCGCCAATACCGATCAAACTCTGCGAGACTCGTGCCTTTGCTGAGTGCATCAAGCCACACCTGCTCCCGGTCGTCCTTGCCCTTCAGCCCAGGCGGTTTCGGCTTGCTCGATACCGCGCTGGCGAGCAACTCTTCCGCACTACGGGCCTTGGGGCCCGCACGACCAAAACGGCGGCGGTCCGATTCGATTTGTTCCGCAAGCCCACGGGCTTCAGCGACGAGGTCCTTGCTACCAGCAAAGGTCCTTAACTCATCGAGGATTTGATCCACCTGGGGACCAAAAAGGCTCGCAGGAAAGTCTTTGCTGATAATCTCGGCATAACGGACGCGGTGCGCCTCCAATTGCTCAACCCCCCGAAGGTCACCGCTTCGGTCACAAGCGAGCGCAAGGAAGAGGATCAGTAAGCGTCTAGTAGACTTCACGCCAGTGGAGCATCAAATTCTTTGGCTGGTTCTGGTTCGGGTCGAGCCCCGACACATTGCCGCCTCCTGCCTCGCCAGGCAAGAGATTGAAACGGCCCCCATCTGCCTCCTGGATCTCCCCGTCGACGGTCACCCGAACCACCGCATTGAGACGCCCGCTATCGGGGGAGTACGAGTACAGACGACCATCGGCCAGATAGGAGGGTGGTGGTGGCTCGGCTCCACAGGTCTCCTGTGTTGGATCACAAAGCACCACGTTGCAGGTCAACTCACAGCGGTCCAAATTCACACAGCGCATACGATGGGTAGCGCCGCCGCAGGTATCCCCGCCCTGCACAGTGGTAAAGAATGCAGTCCGCTCGGCGACGATTGGCCGGCCCACTGGATGTTCTGAAGAAGGCATGCGCGCCCCGCCCCCCGCAGGACGGGCCCTCAGCAAGTCACAGCCTCGCCGCAAGGTTGCATTGGAGGCGACCCCGGCCCGATGATCAGTGTGAACTTGGAGCGCACCCTTGCGACCTGTCGCACCCACTTCTTTCACATCGGCCGAACTCAAAATCAGGTCGAGCGTGGGGGCCTCAAGGGCCGCGATGTCGATGACTGGAGCGCCAGTCATCGGTAGGGCCCGATTGTAGGTGCCCTGCCGTAGCATCAGTCGGGGGCCTCGGTTGGTGAAATGGAGGGTCAGCATCCGCCCAGCGGTTGTGCCGAAGTAGACAAAGTCCAGATTCCCATCGCCGTCATGATCCAAGGCAGAAGCGTCGGCCATGACCCCTTGAGTATTGGGCAAACGAGGCCGGCGCTCAGCGATCACTGATCCATCGGCCAAGTCGAGAACATAGACCGTCACCCGATCATTACACCACCGACCTTTGCAATTCCGGTTGTTGCCGGCTCCAGGTACCGAATCAACCCCCGACGCAAACACTGCCACCGAGCGCCTCGCACCTTGGCGGTCCTGAATCCGCCCCATGACTGGCAGGCTCCAGGTCTCGCCCATCCCCGAGTCGGTGAACTCCCAGAGGGGAGTCGGGCCCGCCGGATCTGCAACGTCTAGAGCCACCATGTGTCGGCCTCCGGTGCCCAGGGCACAGAGAAGAACCGCCGACCATCCCCCCCGCCGACGGGCGTGTTCCAGATCGAGCTTCGCTTCGAAGAGACGACAGCGGTTGTCGACCATGCCCAACTGATCATGACGGAAGTCGCTGAAGTCACCGGTAAACGCCTCCCGCAGGCGGGGTTGAACTGCGCGAGGTAAATAGGCCCAAGCCTCTTCGCCGGCCTCGTGCTCCTGGTTGAGCAGCTCATAGCCATCGACCTCACTGTCGTTGGCGAAGAAGGCATGAATCAAGTGACCCGCGGGCACATAGATCATGGGCGGTGACTCCCGAACAGCGTCGGCATAAAGCTTATAGCTGGCTTCGGAGGCCAAAAGGTTCTGGTCCAAGCCCAACTCAGCCGTGACCGGCGAGCTGTGCACGAGCGGACCAAGCTTCCATTGATTCACGCCGTCGATGTAGCCACGGCTCGAATCGACGATTTCATCACCTGTGGTCGCTTCGGGTGCCTGCGGATTAATCAGCGCACCGCGAAGCCGCATGACCATCCGCCCCAAGGCCAAGCGACGATCAAAGTCATCCCCGGCGGCGTGGCCTGAGCGGTTGATGTCCGGCACTCGGCGACACAGATCGTTGGCGGCTTCACCACCGTCACACTTCAAGCGAGTGTTGCGATACCAGAGCAGGCGATCTTCTTGCGGCACGGGCCAAGTCAACTCCACCCGTCTCAGGCTCTCACCAGGGAAGTTCCCGTCGATGGCACCTCGAGGATTCACCTCAAGGGCGGAGAACATGCGCCGGGGCTTGTTCACGACGGTCGCGGCATTGCCCCGTGGGTAACTTGTGCGTTGGGCCAACAAAGCACCGGCATCCCAGCGTAGACTGGGCTCACCTCGAAAGGTCCACTTGTTGGCGTAGTCTTGTTCTTCGTGAAAGAGGCGGAACGCATAGAGATGGCCCCGGTGCCCAGGCAGCTCCGTCGTTGGAACAAGCATGCCGTTATCCCGAACTCGGCCAATCTCAGCCGCACGGGTCCATAGGGTTGTAACCTCAGATCGCGCCCCCTGGAACTCGCCTTGCTCAAGGCTTCCGAAGGCTTCATTCAGGGCGGCACTTAACTCCTCGGGACGGCGTGCAAACAAGGCTTCCCCAGCGAATGTGTCCACGTTGCCGGTCTCCGGGTCTCGAGCCAGACCCCCAGCCCGAGCCAAGCCATTAAGGACCTCCCGGTTAGACCCAAACCGAAACTCAGGTCCAAAGCCCACGACGAGCGTTTTGATGGTGTCCGCACCGGCTCGAATGCCTCGAGCACGGCTTAACTCTCGCCGCACGTTCGATCTGGAATTGTTCGGCGTACTGCACCACTCTACGCTGTCTGTGACATAGATATTGAAATGTCGGCGACAGGACTCCTGGGCCCGAGCACCCCGATTTGCATTCCGCTCATGCATGCGCCGAGCCAAATTCAACATCCCCTGGGCATTGCTAGAACCAAGCCCGCGCAACTCTGGGTCCATCGGGCTTGCCCCTTGATCCACTCGACCGTTCAACCAACGAAGCGCCTCGGGGCGACTCTCCTCGATGGGCTTCGAGTCCACGCTGACAAAGGAGCGGTGACCAAAGGCCGGCGCAGTTTCTTCACAAACCGCACGCGACGGGGCTCGCATGTGCAGAAGCTGCATCTCTCCCCGGGGCCCCGGTGGGAAGCGATAGCTCGGTGCAGGGGTGCAATTCTGGCGTCCGTTGCCGTCCCGACAGTCCTCGGGCGACGCATCCCAGGTCTGACCGGAGTGAAGCAGGGCCAACTTACCGCTGTCCATCTGCTCAATCGCATCGTGAAGTTCGGCCTTCACATACTGGAAACGGGATCGGCCATCGCCGATTTTACAGAACGTCCGCTGGCCTGCCAGGCGCTCATCCTGGTCTCCATCACCGAAGCAGTAGTTGTACTGGTTGTCACCACAGAGGTCGTAGGTCATGCTCGCGGAGGTATCCACAGCGACCACCACATCGGGCCCGAGGGGACTTCCGATACTGCGGGGCAGATAGTCGGCTAAGACCGTCGAAGGCACCAGACCCCCGACGAGAACACCACAGAGAAGAAGCCGGCTCATCGTGGACTCCTTGGTAGCTCAGCGATACTCGTCACCGAACCTCGAGAGCCGCTCTGACTTGCGAGGGCCCGATCCGAAAGTGCTCCTTGGGCCTCCCGGTCTACTGCGGTCAGGCCTGGATCGAAGGTCTCAACAATGGCCGAAATCCGAGACGTTGCGTAGATCCTGTCGCCGCGACGAATCGAGCCTTCGCTAAGAACTCGGAACTGATTTGGCGGCAATGGCGCGCCATCGGGCTCACAACAAAAGCCAACCTTCACCGTATAGTGACCTCGGCGGGTATTTGTCAGGCCATCGACGGGTGTCAGGGGGATGATCTCAAAGCCTTCGCGCCCAGCGGCTGCGGCGCGGACGCCATCGGCACGAATCGCCTGGGCAAAGAAGTGGGCCATGCCCGCCTCGGCTGCAAAGCGAGCCACCTTCGCACGGCGCCGATTGCCCGCGATCAGAATCTCGTCTCGAGACGCGACCAGAATCCCCACGGCCGCCATACCGACCACGGTAATCATCGCCATCGTGATGATGAGAGCGACGCCCTTACGTTTAAAGGGGTAGTGACTCATCCACCCCCCCTTCCGGCGACATATGAGCGCCAGGCCATGACATTCTTCGCCACAAGCCCAATCTCAAAATAGCGGAGGCCCTTGCTGATCCCCTGCTCACCCCCCGGATCACAGACGTACTGCGCAATCCCGCTCCGCCCATCACGAATTTTCCGGCCGTCTCCTGCGCAGAAACGAAGATGCACCCCTGCGATCAAGGAGCCCGTCCGCAAGGTATCCCAGTCCTGTTGGTCACCGGGACGCCCATCACCGTTCACGTCGAAGAGTTCATTTTGTACAAGAGCCGCGGCTGGCGTCAGGTCACGGTCCAGCGGGTGGTCAATCATCATCCGTCGAGTAACAGTGGCCTGGTTCGCAGCATTCCGAGTCAGAATATCGTAGCGAAAGGCGGCACCATCGGGCGGGATGACAAGGGCGTCGGCCAAGACCATACACTGCCACGGCGAACCGACCTCGCCGGTGCGGAAGGCCCTCCTCAAGCGCCAGAGGTTCCGAACGTTGTCGTATTTCTCAAAGAAGTAGGCGACCTCCTCGTCCAGATCGTCCAAGGTCCCATCGGGGGTCTGCCCCACGGCGCCGGGCACCATATCGGCCGAGGCCGTGGCCGGAAAGCGGTCGGAGCGCAAAACAACCAGTTGGGGCTTCACGATCGAAAAGCCCACCTCAGGCGTCGCAGGCGTGTCGATCTCGATATTGCAGAACCCACGTGGTCGAGCCACGCCCTGACTCAGCCCCCCGGTGTTGGCCCGCATCCCCGCATGTTCGATGTCGGCACGAATCAAATCGACGGCCGCGGTCGCCGTTGAGGTCGCATCCTGTCGCCCTTGATTTCTCGTCAGCGCATCATTCAAGCGGACGCTAAGCTCCAGCACCATCCCGGTCACCACCGCGCTTAAACTGATGGCGACCATCAATTCGATCAGCGTATGTCCACGACGAATCATCATCGTTGCACCCGGAATGTGGTTTCAATGGAATGCACTCGCCGGTCACTGCTGCGCCAACCCACTTGGACTTCAACGCGATCGAGATTGCTGTCGCCGGCCAATACGGTCTCTCGCTGAATCGTCCAGGCAACCATGTACCGATCCGAGACATCCTCCCGGGAGATCAGCGCATTGTTGCCCACTTCGATGCAGCCGTCGGGGGCTGGGGGCACCCGCGGGTCGAGGGAGGCGAGCCAGTAACAAACGGGCCCACCCACCGGTGTCGCCATGACGTTCGGTGGTTGGTCGGCGGGCCCAGGATAGACCAAGTCATTCGCTCGACCCGTTGTCACCCGATCAGCGACCAGGTTCATGACCTCGCTGGACTTGTTCAAGTCGTGGGCCTGACGACCGGCCTTCAAACCCATGAGAATCAAGGGAGCCATGCCGCTCATCGCCAGCGCAAAGATCATCGAAGCCATCAAAACCTCGATCAGCGTAAAGCCTCGGCGCTCCTGCATCATTTCCACATGCCCCCGTTAAAACCGTAGGCTCGGGTGCTGCCGGTAAGACCGTTAAAGGCAATGGCTCGATTGTATTGACTGGGCTCTACACCCCCGGGGTACGTTGGAACGACGGAAAATGCGCCCGTGACCGGAAGGCCATTGATATCGACAAAGAGCCCTCGGGGGGTTGCGAAGATCGTCTCGATTCGCCCACCACTGCAAAAAGTGCAGGGCAACTCATCCAGCTCTGCGTAGGGCTCAGGCAAGCTGGGCAGCCCAGAAGCGACCTCAGACTCCATGATTTTGATCCCCTTAGGCCACTCTTTTGCGGCCTCCCGACGGCGGGTCTCCGTCGTGAGTTCTTTGAGGATTTCATGACTGGAAACTCGGAAGAATTCCCGGCCGTTCGGCGTCCCGATCGCATAGACTGTGATGGTATTATAAGTCCTGTTAAATGAGATACCTACGTTATTCCTACGCCGCACCGCCTCAGAGCGGGCATAGCGCAAAGTCAGCATGGCCTGACGGGCTGCAGAGTTTACCGTCGAGCGTTTCCTAGACTCCAAAAAACCCGGCACTGCCAGCGTCCCCATCACGCCGATGAGCGCGACGACGGTCATCATCTCTGCCAGGGTCATCCCACGCTGCAAACCGTACACTCCAAGCCCGATACTCAACGGGTAAGCTGCATGGTCTATGCCAGATTGCCTCGTGCGCGCGAGGGTGCGCTTAAGGGCGCGGGGGGCCGGTTCCGCCCCGGCCCTGGAGCAAGCGCTCGTAGAGGGCAACGTGCTGGGGCACGATGTGCCGAATATCAAAATGATCGAGCCCTTCTGGGCCAGCCGCAGAGAAGCGCTCGTACAATGCCGGGTCGCCGAGGATGCGCAAACAGGCTTCCGCAACTTGATCTGGTCGATGCATGGGTACCACGAGGCCGTGGCGACCGTGCTCGATC
>PBND01000006.1 GCA_002722845.1 Myxococcales bacterium
ATGCCCAGATCGGTGCTTCCGCCTATTTGGCCCCCTACTGCGTCGTTCGCAGGGGCTGCATTGTTGGGCCTCACTGCCAATTGGAGCCCCATTGCGTGATCGGGGTCCGGGGATTCGGTTATGCGACAGATGGGCAAGGGCAGCACCACGCCGTCCCGCAGGTCGGCATCGCGGTCCTCGAGGAGGGCGTCGAGATGGGCTCCCATATTGCAGTCGACCGGGGCGCGGTGACCGAAACACGCTTGGGTCGAGGCACCAAGATGGGCAACCAAAGTGCCATCGGACACAATGCGGTCACCGGCGCCAGTTGCCTCATGGTGGGGCACAATGCGCTGGCCGGCTCATCGAGTATTGGCGACCACGTCATTCTCGCAGGTAAAGCCGGTGTCGCAGGCCACATCCATGTGGGTGATCAAACCACAGTGATGGCTTACTCCGCGGTGACACGGCCCATCGGCCCTAAACAGGTGATTCGTGGCATTCCCGCCCGGGATGCACGAGAGGTGGCTGTGGAACAAAAGGCCCTGCGCCAGTTACCGGCGCTCCTGGAACGACTCCAGGCCCTCGAAGCCAAGTTGGGGGAGGGCTCCTCGTGACGATCTCCCCCCTCGCCCATGTGGCTGAAGGGGCTCAGGTGGACCCCTCGGCCATCATCGAGCCCTTCACAACCATCGGTCCCCATGCCGTGGTGGGTCCAGACTGCCATCTGGGCCCCCACGCCCATGTTGCCGGCCGAACCACCCTCGGTCGCAAGGTCCGCATCATGCCCTTTGCGAGCGTGGGCGAGGTGCCCCCGGACCTGAAATTCTCCGGCGAACCGGCCCGCCTCGTGATCGGCGACAACACGACCATCCACGAAGGGGCCACCCTGACGATCGGTACAGCCCATGGCCGCATGGAGACCACGGTCGGCAAGAACTGCTTGATCATGAGTTACTGTCATGTGGGCCACGATTCTATCGTTGGCGATGGGGTGATCATGGCGAATGGCGCTCAACTCGGCGGCCATGTGACCGTCCAAGATGGTGCGATCCTCGGTGCCCTCTCCGGCGTGCATCAATTCTGCGTCATCGGTCGGCGGGCCTTTCTCGCAGGGGGAGCCAAGGTCACTCAGGATATCCCGCCCTGGTGTATCGCCCAAGGCGATCGGGCTCGATTGGTGGGCTTGAACGTCGAGCGCATGCGCCGCGAGCAGCTAGACAAAGGCGCGCGCAAAGCCATCATGGCGGTCTATCGGGCCTGCATTCGTCAACGTCTGGAGCCTGAGGCAGCGAAACAGGAACTCGGCGACCTGGCGGACCATGAAGAGGTTGCGGGCTTTCTGGCCTTCCTCGAAGCCAGCGAGCGCGGCATTCCGCTGGAGCGGCAATCCGGGTGAAAACCGTCGCTCTGGTCGCGGGGCGTGGTGCATTACCACCCATGCTGGTCCGGGCTGTGAAAGCCCAAGGACACCGAATCTGTGTGGTGAACCTGAAAGGGCACAACGACGCGCCCATCGAGCCCCCCGAGGTCGATGCCGCCACCACGCTGCCAGTGGGTGCCATCGGCAAAGCCCTCAAGTTTCTCGAAGCCCAAGGGGCGGAGGAAGTCCTCTTTGCCGGCAACGTGGACAAGACCGTCTGGTACCGTGACCTCAGGCCTGACCTACAGGCGCTCAAACTCATCACCAATCTGCCCGATGGCGGGGATGACCGCATTCTACGGGCGCTGACCGACATGCTCGAAGCCAAAGGCTTTCCGGTGGGCGCGCCGGTCGACTGGTTACCGGACTGCCTCGCGCCCACGGGTCATCTTGCGGGACCCGAAGCCTCAGCGGAGGTCGTCGGAGACATGGAGTTTGGGCTTAGAATCGCCAAGGGTGTGGGGGCCTTGGAGATCGGTCAAACGGTCGTGGTGTGCCGAGGCTGTGTGGTTGCGGTAGAGGCGGTAGAAGGCACCGATGCGATGATCGCTCGAGCGGGGATGTTGGCGAAGAAAGGGGCCGTGGTCGTCAAAGCCATCAAGCCCCAGCAGGACCGGCGTCTGGATGTGCCCACGGTGGGCGTGGAGACCCTTGCGGCGATGAAGGAAGCGGGGCTGCGCTGGCTTGCCCTGGAAGCGGGCTGCCTCATCCTGGAACCCGAGCGATTCCGGGCCCAGGCCAAGGCTTTGAAAATCGGTGTCTACGGACGATGAGGGTCACCCTTGTCACCGACGTGACCCAGCACCCGGATCTCAACAAACGGCTCCATTATGCTTTGCAGGCCTTAGGCCCCCTGCCCTTCCAGCTAAGCCTCTGGATGCGTGACAAAGCGTTAGCGCCGGCGGATGCAGCGATCTGGGCCGATCGCTGGCGATGGCTTTGCGAGCGGCATGGTCTGCGCTTTGAGATCAGCTTGGCCCACGCAGCCCTGATTCAACCAGGCGATGTGATCCACGTCCCCGACGTCCCCCAGATGCGTCACCAGGCGCACCAACACTACCGGGACCACCTACGGATCCTCAGTCTCCACGGCCTCGATCAGTTGGGCATCGCCCTGGCCAACCGAGAGGTTGAGTTGTTGCTCAGCCCCCTTTACCGGCCTCTCAGCAAGCCTGCGACGGGTCCTCTCCTCGACCGCAAAGGCCTTGAGTCCTTAAAGCGGGCCGAGCGTGAGCGCATTCATCTCATGGGCGGGCTCACGGCGAAACGCATCGCCCCCCTCGTGGGCGGACGCTTTGCCGGCTTCGCGGTCAAAACGGTCTGGCATGGCAAGCCCGAGGTATTTCTCGAAAACATGGGGACTCGGCTCTAGTGGCTGGAACCTAATCGCCGGCGCAAAGCGTCTTGGCGAAACGACGGTAGCCATCGAGGCGGTAGAACCGAAAGCTACTCTCGTCGCTGACCCATAAGCTCTTGCCGTCGTTGGCCAAATCCTCAACCGCTGAACCGGGTGCCGCAAAGCTGCCGCAATACTTGATTCGGCCCTCGTCCTTGTTGCGTAATGCTTCGTCGATCAACATCACCCGGGCGAACCCACCAGGGCAAGTGTCCTTCTCTGGCCATCAACGTCGTCATCGAAACCTCGGGTTAGGGCAACGCTAACGACTGTTCGCAGCCCCGTAAAGCGCCGACAAAGACAACAATAAGGATGGCCTATCTCGGCGCTTCGCCGGGTTTCTCTAGGTAAATTTCACTGCCGGACGCCTTGAAGCGGTCGCTTTGCTCGGCCATGCCGGCTTCAATCGCCTGATCCTCGCTCATGCCCTGCTTCGCCGCATACTCCCGAACCTCCTGACTGATCTTCATGGAGCAGAACTTGGGTCCGCACATGCTGCAGAAGTGAGCCACTTTGGCGCTGTCCTGGGGCAAGGTTTCATCGTGGTACTCCCGGGCCCGCTCCGGATCGAGGCCTAGGTTGAACTGATCCTCCCAGCGGAACTCGAAACGAGCTCGGCTCAGGGCATCGTCTCGGACTCGAGCCCCCGGATGCCCCTTCGCGACATCCGCGGCGTGAGCGGCGATCTTGTAAGCGATCATCCCCTCTTTGACGTCGTCTCGGTCCGGCAGACCCAAGTGCTCTTTGGGCGTCACGTAGCAGAGCATCGCGCAGCCAAACCAACCGATCATCGCCGCACCGATGCCACTGGTGATGTGGTCGTAGCCGGGCGCAATGTCCGTCGTCAGAGGCCCGAGGGTGTAAAATGGCGCTTCGCCACACCACTGCAGCTGCAGGTCCATGTTCTCTTTGATCAGGTGCATCGGCACGTGGCCGGGCCCTTCGATCATCGTCTGGACGTCATGCTTCCAGGCGATCTGAGTCAACTCACCAAGGGTCTTGAGTTCGCCCAATTGGGCTGCATCGTTCGCATCGGCCAGAGAACCCGGCCGCAATCCATCCCCGAGACTGAAGCTCACATCGTAGGTCTTCATGATCTCGCAGATCTCTTCAAAGTGGGTGTAGAGGAAGTTCTCCTGGTGATGGGCAATGCACCACTTGGCCATGATGCTGCCGCCTCGGCTGACGATGCCGGTCACCCGATCCGCAGTGAGCGGGACGTAGCGCAGGAGAACGCCCGCATGCAGGGTAAAGTAGTCCACCCCTTGCTCCGCCTGCTCGATCAAAGTGTCCCGGAACAGTTCCCAAGTCAGATCCTCGGCAACACCACCCACCTTTTCCAAGGCTTGATAGATCGGCACCGTGCCAATCGGCACCGCTGAGTTCCGTAGAATCCAATCCCGGGTGGCATGGATCTCTTTGCCCGTAGACAAATCCATCACCGTGTCCGCACCCCAGCGAGTGGCCCAGACCATCTTGTCCACCTCCTCCTCGATGGATGAGGTCACGGCGGAGTTGCCAATGTTCGCGTTCACCTTCGTCAGAAAGTTTCGCCCAATGATCATGGGTTCCAACTCAAGATGGTTGATGTTGGCCGGGATGATGGCTCGACCGGCCGCCACTTCCGAGCGGACAAACTCTGGGGTAATTTGCTTGGGCAGGTTGGCGCCAAAGCTTTGGCCTTGCAGTCGCTGATCCCGCTCGCCATGGGCATAACGGCTGCGCAGTTCATCGAGCTTTTGGTTCTCGCGTATCGCGATGAACTCCATCTCGGGGGTGATGATGCCCTGCCGGGCGTAATGCATTTGGCTCACATTTCGACCCGCTTTCGCCCGCAAGGGTGTGCGCTGCAGTTGTTCGAAGACCTTCAACCGGCCTTCGGCTCGCCCACGAAAACCATCATCCACGGGTTGAATTCGGCGGCCTTCATAGGACTCCGTGTCCCCGCGGGCATCGATCCATGCTCGGCGAACACTGCCATCGAGCCCCTGGGTAACGTCGATGTTTTGATCGGGGTCAGAGTAAGGCCCCGAGGTGTCATAAACGGTGATCTGCTCACCATTGGTGAGACTAATCTCCCGCATGGGCACACGGAGGTCGGGATAGTTTTCTCCCGCAGCATAAACCTTACGGGAACGAGGAAAGGGGTCTCGGGTAATCTTCATGGTGACACTCGCAACACCACCGCAGGCGCCTCATCCCTACGGCGGTCTGAACCGCATCAGGTTCGACGGGTTCGGATCCCAGTGATCCGTCTCAGCCCAAAGGCACCCCGTGAGGCAGCCACGCTCTAGCCTATTTGTGGGTCATCTCAAAGACCCCGTTCCAGTCCTCCGGCAGGGCCTGGTCACGAACGGACCGAACCCGGTCACGCAGTTGAATCGCCACCGGATCATCAGCGTATTCCGGCTCGGCGAGAATCGTCTCGGCCCGGTCCCAATCCCGCCGCCGGTAAGCAGCAAGCGCTTCGGCGAAGCGCTCATGAGACCGCTGAGAAGCATCGACGCTCGTGCCGAGCAACTGATACACCGTCACCGCTTGGGATTTACCCTTCACCCGCACCGCATCGATCTCACGCACGTCGAAGTGGGCGCTGAGTCGGCGCCCGGTCTCCGGCCCCAACAGGATCTCAGTGCCGTACATTTTATTCGTCGATTCCAGGCGAGCGGCCAGATTCACCATGTCACCGATCATCGTGTAGTCGAAGCGGCCGGTTGAGCCCATGTTGCCCACGATGGCCTCGCCGGTGTTCAGGCCGATGCGGATCGAAAGCATGGGCAAGCCCTGGGCCACCAGTTCTTCCCGCAGTGTCTCCATGGCTCGCTGGCAGCGCCAAGCAGCCCGGCCCGCTCGTTCCGCATGATCCTCATGGGGCTGGGGTGCGCCAAAGATCGCAACGATGGCATCACCGATGTACTTGTCGATGATGCCCCCCTCTTCCACGATGATGCTGCTCATCCGGCCCAAGCACTGATTGAGCACCGAGACGAGTTGCTGGGGATCCATCTGCTCAGCCATACTCGTGAAGCCGGCGATATCGGAGAAAAAGGCGGTGATCTCCCGGCGCTCTCCCCCCAGCTGGAGTCGGTCCGGATGCTCAATCAACTCCGCAACCACTTCCGGGGCGACATAATGACTAAAGGCACCACGAATATCCCGGGCCCGGCGCCGGTCCATTGCCCCATGAGCCAGTTGCAATAGGACCTTCGCAAGCAACCAAAGGCTGAGGGCGAGGAGCAGGCCATCGACGGCCAAGCTCAAGCCGTGAGCCATGGCCAGATCGACGAGGACGAACCAAAGTAAGGCGGCTCCGACCCCATGAAAGATCACATGAAAGGTGTTGGAACGACGCCACGTCAAAATGACCACCAAGCCGAAGAGTACCAAGGCCCCCAGACTATAGGCCCGACTCTCCACAGAGCGTACCGAGATGGTTTGGTCTTCAAGAGCATCCGTCAGAGCCGAGGCGTGCGTAAAGACACCAGGCACTCGGGCCTGCCCGGGGAGGTTCACGAGGTCTTCAGTCCCTAATGCGCTGACCCCGATGAAAACGTAGCGGCCGGCTAAGGCCTTCTTCAGTTCAGGATCGCCGGGTTGGGCCTGGACCACATCACTCAGGCGAACCGTGGTGAAGCGCTCAACGGGGCGAAATCCGAGCAGCGGCCGCCCCCCATCACGCTGCTGCAGGTGGTCGAGCACGTTGCGAAACCGATCCGGGTCACTCACCTGCAAGGCGGCAAGGGCCAGGCTGCTGTAAGCTTCATCACCATGGCGGGTCAGGTAACTGTAACGCCGCACCACGCCATCCGAATCCTCATGAACGGCCAGGCTTCCCTCACCAGCCGCCGAGACCCGCAGGGTGCTCATGTTCCCCACGACTCGAGGGCAGTGGAGATAGTCGCTGCCGCTGAGATCGGCTTCGTCGAGAGGCTGCGGCCGCTGACTTGCTTCACTGCCGAAACGGTGGGTGTCCGCTTCCCGAACACAGCCAAAGCCCAAAACCACGGCGCCGGCCTGAGCCAAGGACCGGGCGAACTGCTGGTCCGCATCGAGGGCTGCAGAGAGCAGGTCGAGATCCTCGGCGAGTGCGCCCCCTTCAGCGGTGCTGCCCAAGGGCCCATGCCGGACCGTGTCCGCCATATCCTGGGCTAATTCGCTCGGCCCCGTCGGTGCAGGAACCTCGAACCAAGCATCGATGAGGATCGCTGTCGGGCCGTAATTGGCGATCTTCTCGACCGCATCGGCCCAGGTGTTGCGGGCCAAGGGCCAGCGCTCACCCAAGCGCTGTAGGGTCTCATCATCGACCAGAATCACAGTGGACCGGCTCGCCGCACCACCGGCCTGGGCCGAGCGTCGGGCCAAGGTGCCATCGTGCAGGACCCGCTCCAGTTGGCTCAAATCCTGGCGTAGACCGATATCCAAACAAAGGGTGCCTACCGCCAGCACAAAGACCAGCCCGAGCAGCCGTCGCTCAAGGCCTAGCAGGCGTTCCAATCAGGGACCCCATTCAATCGCATAGACTTTGGAGGGCTTACCCAGGAACCCCTGTTTCTTCGGGATCACCTGCCAAAACCAAGTCTCCTCCACGAACATGTGGGCTTTTCCGGCCCAGTCGGTGCCCGTCACGTCATCCATCTTGACCTGCCACACAAAATCCGGGTCCCTAGCCAGCCGGATACGATAGCCATCGGCTCCAGCCACCGGCTTCCAAGAAAAGACCACATCGCCCTTGTAGCGCCCTTCCAGCGGCCCCACCAAGAGGGGTGCCTCGGGGAGCACGATGGGTGCTGCAGGACGACCACCGGCGTCGACACTCGTCGCCTGACCGGCGGGCACATCCACCTCACCCTTGGCTCCCTTCACATTGACCAAGCCCTCCACCGTCTCGAGGCGCATATCCCCGTTGTCGGCCACATGAACTCTAAAGTCAGTCCCGCGAACGCCGGCGACCCCGGTTGGGGTGAGCACCCGATAAGCATCATCCTTGCCCCCCGTCGGCACTTCGAGATCGAGACGCCCCTTCTTCACCGTCAGCTCCACCTCTCGTTTGAGCCGTTGACTGAGCTTGATGCGACCAACCAAAAGCAGGGTCCCCGGGGCCAGGCGAATGCGTGATCCATCGGCCAACTGAAGCCGGACCCGGGAGCCAGCGTCGGTTTGAACAAAGGTCTGCGGCCCCAAACGCTGGCCGGCGGCAACTGGCTGTAGCCCATCGAGAGCACCCCCGCCCACCACCTTGCCCGAGAGCCCGCTCACCACAGCAACGTGCCGTTTCACCCGGCGTTCGGTGAACGCGATCTGGATCGCAGGCAACTCCCTAGGACGGGTCGATGGGACAACCACAGAACCCCGGCTCTTGGGCAAGCCGCTGGCGAGGAGAATGGCACGGACGGCTTCAGCCACCTTTAAGCCTTCTCCATCGGCCCGGCGCGAGGCGGGTACTCGTACGGCCACGGTGACCGTGCGCAACGCAGGGCGGCCCTTCAGAGCTGCGCCGATGGCCGCAACACAGGACTTCGTCTTTGCGTTCAACGGTTGGCTCACCTGCAAAGACATTCCCGTGCTGACCACACCATCCATCATCCGCAGCCCCTGGCAGGGCGAAGACGATTCAGCCGGCAGAGCAGCCAGCAGACACAGCGAGAAAAATAATGCGTTCCTCATGGATCTGACTCCGTCATCTCTTCATAGCGAAGTTCGACTCGGCGGTTCCGAGCCCGCCCTGCTTCGCTGCTGTTACTGGACACAGGCTGCTCGGCACCTAGACCTAGCGTCTCAAGGCGCTGCGCGTCGATCCCCTTCCCAATGAGCCACCGCTTCACCGCATCGGCCCGGGCTTGAGAGAGGACCTTGTTGGCTTCTTGGTCGCCCCGGTCATCGGTATGCCCGACGATCTGCAGCCCCATCCCCGACCGCTCGCTCAGGAGGCGAGCGATCCGCTCAAGTACCGCCAACGACTCGGGCAACAACTCTGCGGAGCCTGTCGCGAACTGAATTCCGCGGACGACCCCGGCCAGCCCTTGGAGGGCTTCCGGTGCCTGATCAGGGCAGCCGTCGGCATCCTGATAGCCATTATCTGTTTCGGCCACGAGGGGGCAGCGATCCAATGCGTCGGGAACCCGATCCCCGTCGTTATCAGGCTCTGGACAGCCATCATCGTCTAAGTAGCCATCCGGATCTTCTGGCAACTTCGGACAGGCGTCGGCACCGTCGACAACACCGTCGCCATCGAGGTCCCGGCCCGTGCTGAGACCGAGGTCAAATGGCTGCGTCTGGTGCCGGGCCCGAAGACCTCTTTCGCCTGCGGGTAGATCCATTTGTCCTGGCCCGACCACCTCGGGACAACCGTCCTCGTCCCGATGCCCATTGAAGGTCTCCTCGAGACGAGGGCAACGGTCGTGGAAGTCCTCCACACCGTCGCTATCGAGATCGGGTCCTTGATCGGGACAGCCATCGTAATCATCGAGGCCATTGGCTGTCTCGCCCACGAGGGGGCAATCATCTTGGGCATCGGGAATACCGTCCTCATCTGCGTCGACCACAGGGCAGCCATCGCTACCGTGTAAAGGATCACCATTCTCCCGTTGGTCGGGGCAAAGATCCTTGTCGTCATCGAGCCCGTCACCATCGCGATCGCCAACCCATTCCAGCCATGCCCGAGCGGGAGGTTCCGGGGGGAGAGGCGGCTCCTTTACAACAGCTTCCTTCGTTGGCTTCAGCGCCACTTTGGTGGGAGGGACTTCGAGTTGGTTTCGTTTCTGCGCCTGCCGCCGCTGGGCCTGAAGAACGTGGGCTGGCAACGCGACATCTGGACAACCATCGGCCCGGGATCCAGAGGCTCGAGGGCAGCGATCCCACGCGTCGCCAACACCATCTTTGTCCCGATCGGGGCCCTTTTCAGGGCAGCCGTCGTCATCCTCCACACCGTTGATATTCTCGGCGATGAGGGGACACTGATCCTGCTGATCCGGAATCCCATCGCCGTCACCGTCCTGTTCAGGACAACCATCCCCATCCTGAAAGCCATCTAGATCTTCGGCTTGCTCGGGGCAGGCATCTAGCCGATCGGGCACACCGTCTCGATCTTGGTCCTCTTCTCGCACCATCGCGGGCAAGCCTGCACCGTCTTGGGCCGACAAAGCCCCTCCAGCGTGGCTCCGTGCGGCGAGCAGCACCTCTGGACACCCGTCCTCTTGCCGATAGCCATTGTCGTCTTCGGGAATGCGAGGGCAGCGATCCAAGGCATCGTTGATGCTATCACCATCACTGTCTCGACGAAGGGCTCGCCGGTACAATCGGTGGCGCCGGGGCCCATCCGGGTTTGACCAATACCTCAATTGGACAAGGCCGCGGGTGGCCGGTGTCGCCACACCAGAGATGACCGGGAGACCCAAACCAACCCCCACGGCCAGCCGGTTACTCCAGGCGTAGTCCAAGGCAGCAATGACCTCCATCGGGGCCGGTGAACCCAGACCATCTCCCATGACGGAACGCAGCAGATTGTTGCCCCAGTAATCCACCTGCTCACCGGCCGTCTCGGCGGTCATTGGCACCCGACCAAGGAACGTCAGAGATGGACGCCACGGGGCCCGGGCTCCGATACTGACCTGCGTACTCCAGCGCAATTCATCGTCTCTTCGCCAGAAGGAGACCGTCTTTTCTTGGCGCATGTGGTAGCCGAGATTGATACTTAAAAGGCTAGTCATTGGCAGGTCTAGATCGAGATGAAGCCGAGGCTCAAACCGCCAATGATGCTCCCCCTGCAAGGCTTGGCTCGACCCCGTCGGCGCAAACACCATCAAGCCAAGCCCCAGCCCCAGCCCCCGTTTGCTCAGCGCGGACCAGCGCCCACCGTCCTCCAACTGGACTTGAAGTCGGGCGTCGCCGAGATAGCTTCCGCTGGCGGCCGCCACATCGAATCCCGTCAGTTCGACCGCACCCGCAGACTGGCTCACAAAGGGCAGGACGAGGCCCAACTGAAAGCCCTTTGCAAACCCAAATGCCCCGCCCACTTCGACGCGGGTGATGTCGTCGATGACGAGCCCCCCGCTCGGCGCCATCTCATCCACCCCAGGGGCAACCCGGAGCATGCTGTCTGCACGAAGTAGACTGAGGCCTAGAGCCCAGGTTCCCGGGCTAAGCGTCTCACTACTGGCTACATTCTGGGAACCGAGACCACCTACCCAAGTCGTATAATCATCGACCTCAGGCCCACCGGCGGTCTCAGAGGCGATGGCTGACCCACTCCAGAGACAGCAGAGCAACAAGGCTGCCCCTAGACTGCGTCCGCCCAGGATTCCACGCCGGCCCAAGGTCAGACCTCCATGCAACCCGCCCTGACGGGGGGAAGCCATTCACCAGCAACGCTGGTCAAGGGGAAGATCCTTTGGGTCCCGCTTTCTTAGGCTTCGGTTTTCCACTCAAAGCCGTTTCAGCCAAGGCCTTGACCTTCTGGTTATCGGTCTTGCTGATCAGCTTTGTCAGGCTCTGACGGGCGGCTAGATTACTGGGTTCAAGTTCCATGACGAGGACCAAATCAGCCAAGGCATCAGTCCAACGCCCCTGATCGCTGTAGGTGGTCGCCCGGCGATTCAAAAATCCAGCGATCACGCCCCGTGCATCCCGGCGGACCTTCGACTCCACTCGCTTGCCCACGATCTCGTAGTCGATCTCGGAGAGCCGCTGCCATTCTTGCAATGCCGCGGCGAGATCTTTCTTCCGGTCAACATCCTTGATGGACTTTAGGTGCTGTTCGACCTTCTGGATCTGCCGACGCAAACTTGCCGCTGCCCCTTGCAGAGATCGCCGGCGCTCATCCGTCAGAATGGTCTTCAAACGGCTCTTCGCTTCCGAGAGATCCCCCATCGCATACTGCTCAGCGGCTTGCAGCATGCGAGCGTCGGGAAAGCGCTGAACGAGCGCTTCCCGTAGTCGTTGTCGGTCACCGGAGAGATCTTCGCGCTCCTTACGATCCGCGGGGCAGCGACTGAAGCTCCGCCCTCTTCGTTTGAGAGCCGACTCTGCCTGGGCCAACAGGCGCACCATTTGCCGGTTGTATTCATAAGCTAAGTGGTTGCAGGACTCTTGCTGACAAACCTTCCACCGACGCTCTCGACAGGCGGCCTCGGCCCGGTCTCGGTATTGCGCAAGCAATCGCCCCTGAGCCTTCACCCGCTCGGACTGGGCCTGGTTGTAGTACCGCGTGCCCGGTGCCACCGCGTCGAATGCGTTCACCGCTTTATCAAAGTCACCAGTATCTCGGGCTTCGATCGCACCTTCAAACTGCGTTTGGGCTCGCGTCTCTCGAGCGATACGCTGGTGCAGGCTTTTAGCCTCCTTGTTGAGAGGGTCCACCTGCAGCACGTGATTCACACTGGGTAGGGCATCGGACCAGGCCTTCGATTGGACGAGCTCATTAGCTTTTGTCAGGTGCCCCTCCAATTCAGCCTGCCGTCGACTATAGTCACTCTCTGCGGTGACCGAAGGACTCGCCAGCAAGAGAATGATGCCGGTCACCGCAAGGAGGGCGGCTGCCCCGTGACGCAAAAGCATCGCTTTGGGTAGCGCCTCGAGTCGATCCCCCAAGTTCCCCAGCAGACCTTGGATGGGTTTCACCGTCATCGAGACCTCACCGCAGACCACCTCGCAGGTCGTTGTCACCAACGCGCTACCTGCGATGAGTTGCCCATGGACATAACTCCCGTTGGTGCCTCCCACATCGTCGAGACGCAGCCCTTCTGCGGTGGGCGTGAAGCTTAAATGCCGCCGACTCACCGAAGGATGGTCGATCACCACGTCGGCACTGATACTGCGACCTAAGACCGTGGGACGATCCAATCGCAGCGAGATGCCATGCTCTTTGACTTGGAGCTTCCAGGGCTTGATGGGCCCCTGGTCGACCGCACCGAGTGCGGGCATCGAAGTCTGACTCAATCCCGGTGCGTAGGTCGAAACCGGCGTCGCAACCCGCACGCGACAACCGCCGAACTGCAGTTGGTCGCCCACCGCCAACTTGGCCTCGCCTTGAATTCGTTGTCCTTGAACGAAGACGCCATTGGCCGCGCCCATGTCGGTGACTGTAAGCGATTTACCCGTACGGTTGAACCGCAGGTGCATTCGGCTACTACGGGGGTCGTCAACCGTGACGTCGGCCGAGGCTGAGCGGCCGAAGCTTAGGCTTTCTCCCTCGAAGGAGATCTCCCTCACCCGCCCTTCGGGGTCGGTCAGAACCAGGACCCACATCGATGCCTAGCCCTTCGAGAACAGGGACATATCCACGGGCAGACCGCGCTTTTTCAAGTCCTCGTAAAAGCGGGGAATGAGCCCTGTGGGCTTCAGGCCCCCGAGCACTTTACTGTCTTTGCCAATCCCCTCCTGCTCGAACACAAAGATGTCCGCGAGGGTGATCACATCCACTTCCATCCCCAGCACCTCTGAGATGTGCGTGATGCGGCGGGAGCCGTCGCTCAAGCGAGCCTGATGCACGATGATGTCCACCGCCGAGCTGACTTGTTCACGAATCGCCCGGATCGGAAGCTCCATACCGCTCATCAAGACCATGGTTTCGAGTCGGGAAAGCGCATCCCGGGGCCCGTTCGCGTGCAAGGTGGTGATGCTGCCATCATGACCGGTGTTCATCGCCTGCAACATGTCCAAGGCTTCGCCGCCCCGGCACTCGCCGACAACGATTCGATCAGGACGCATCCGCAGGGAATTGCGAACAAGGTCGCGAATACCGATGGCGCCCTTCCCCTCTAGATTGGCTGGGCGAGATTCCAAGCAAACCACATGCTCTTGAGGAAGTTGTAGTTCGGCTGCATCCTCGATGGTCACGATGCGCTCACCCGATGGAATGTAACTGCTGATCACATTAAGGGTCGTTGTCTTACCCGAGCCGGTACCGCCAGAAATCACGATGTTCTTTCTCGCATGGACCGCCTCTCTCAGGAACGAGGCCATCCCCGGCGTCAGGGTATTGAGCCGTATCAAATCTTCCACGGTCATCCGCTCCTTGGCGAACTTCCGGATGGTGATACAGGGACCTCTCAAAGCCAGCGGCGGAATGATCGCGTTGACTCGAGAGCCATCCTTGAGTCGAGCATCCACCATGGGTGAACTTTGATCGATGCGCCGACCGAGCGGTGAAACGATACGCTCGATGGCTTGAAGCACGGCCCGGTCTGAACTGAAGATTCGATCAACCGGGGCAATCTTCCCAGCCCGCTCCACATAGATCTGTCGAGGCGAGTTCACCATGATTTCCGTCACGGTGTCATCGGCGAGGAGGCCTTCTAGCGGCCCCAATCCGTGGACCTCATCGAGGACGTCAGCGATGATCCGCTCCCGGTCGAGGTCCTCAAGCCACTCGCCGGCAGCTTCCATCTCATCAACGATGGCTACGATCGCATCGTGGCTGCGGGCTCGGAGCACCTCCTCACCCAAATTCTCCGTCTCCAAGGTTCGTAAATCGAGCACTTTGATCAACCGGTCATGGAGGTCTTGCCGAAGGGCAGCCTCGGCTTTGATGTCGTGCTCTAACTCCGGATCTGCGGGGACGGCCGCCACCTGTCCGGTCGCCCCGGCCGGAGCCATCGGGAAATCTTTGCCTGGTGGCGGCGGTGCCGAGGGCGAGGCCGCTGGCGCAGCCGGAGGCTCAGGGGGAGCCGGGGGCTCGGGAAGATCTGGCGCTGCGGGGGGCTCGGGGGGCTCGGGAGGCGCAGGCGCTTCCGGAGGCGCAGGAGGAGCCGGTGGTTCCGGGGGAGCCGGTGGTTCCGGAGGCGCAGGAGGAGCCGGAGGCTCGGGGGGAGCCGGTGGTTCCGGGGGAGCCGGGGGCTCGGGAGGAGCAGGAGGAGGTAGGTCAGACGGGAGTTCTACAGCTTGGGCAGGCACCGTGGGCCCACCGGCCCCAGGAGGGGGAGGCGGAGGCGGGGCGTCGGGCACCTGGCTGGCCGTACCCGTCTCGATGGTGAGGACAAAATCGCCCACATGAACCTTATCACTGCCCTGGATGGGCCGCGGGGTATCCGCCGGCATCTTTTCTCGGTTCAACCAGGTCCCATTCACGGAGCCTAGGTCCTTCACCATCGGCATATCGCCATCGAGAAAGATGAGGCAGTGGCGCCGGGAGATGTTCTTTTTCGCCAGGACGATCTCGTCCTCGGTATCGTGGGTCACCCGACCCACGATGATCTCACTTCCAGCACTGACCTTAGTCCACTGTTTTCCCTGGTTGTCTCGGATCACTACGCGCAGCATATCAGTCCCAAATGTTGAAACGGACCTCTTGGCCCGACCGTTCATACATACGTCGTGCATCGTCGATGAGTCGACGCACTCTTTTGCTTCCTGGCCCAACAAGGCGGGGGGTCAGAAGAATGACCAGCTCACTCTTCTTCTCTAACCACGCCCGGCTTTTAAAGAGTTCTCCCACGATGGGGATATGACCAAGGCCAGGAAACTTGCTCACATTCTTTTGTTCGTCATTGTTGTAAATCCCAGAGAGGACAATGGTCTCGCCACCGGTGGCATTCACGTTGGTTTGCACCCGACGGGTGCGGAAGCCGGGAATGTTATCCACGGCCAGGGCTGCATCCGGCTGGCTCACCTCAGCGGTGATATCCATGTTGATGTTCCCGAGCCGGTCGGTCTGCGGCAGCACACCGAGCCGGACACCGAACTCCTTGTACTCGACATCCACCCCCTGAAGGCTACGCTTGATGATGGGCACTTCGCCTCCGGCTAAGAAATCAGCCCGTTGGCCACTGCTCGCCAGCAGACGAGGTTGAGCCAACAAACGCCCATAGCCATTGTTGAACTGGAGGCCGAATGAGAAAGGACTCTCTCCACCGAGGTCAAAGCGCAACTCCCCGCTGTCAGCGCTCGAACTGGGCAGGAGGCCCCAGCCTCGGCTCAGATTCATTTGCCCCTTGCCCGTAATCTGAAGTGGCAAGCGGATGCCGAGCAGATCGTTGCGATTCTTACGAACCTCGACGAACTGGCATTCGATCAGAACCATCCGCCGGTTACCCACCTTGACCAGGTTCTCGACGGCCACACCGGCCGTCTTGACGAGTTCCGCCAGCTTCGCCTGGTCATCTACCGAAGGTACCGTGCCCTCAAGAAAGAGGGTTGGCCCCACCAAACTCGCCTCCACACCAGTGTAGCCAGCCTGGCGCAGACGACTGGTGAGTGTGTCGGCCACTTGCGCGCGCACCTCCGGCGATAACGACACCATGTTGATCACGCTGGGAAACAACTCCCGCACCAGACTCAGCCGCTGGTGCTCTTTCACCGAATTCACCTTTCCTTCGAGGATCAGGCGTCCTCCCACCTGTTTGATCCGAACGTTACGGAGGCCGCGAATCACACGGGAAACCTCCCGCTCAGTCACCTGATCATCCATCGCTGCGACAATCACCGCGAGTTGTTCGGTACCGCCCGAGCCGAAGATCGTGAGCGAGGTCCGCCCGGGAGAGACACCTGTGACCAGGAGCTCCCTTGTCGACAAGGCGCGAACGTCGGCCACTTTGTCGTCGCCAATGGCTACTTTGGTGATGTTCGGGCGGGTGACCACGCGCTGTTGCCCCACGGCCACGCGCACAGTGGTCGCTTGGGCGGAAAAGGAAATCAGCAGAACCGCGAATGCGGCGATACGGGAAACAAAACCCATAATTAATCTCGCGAAAGAACTATTGGCACCCCTCGGGCATGATAGACAAGACGGATTCCTCTCACCGCAGCATGCCCTCAGACGCGGCCCAAAGCCAAAACCAGGCGGCTCCAATGGCCAGACCATAGGGAACACTGGACGCTTTTGCCTTATCTCGACGGGCAGAAATGAATGGCGAGAGCGCCGCGTTCATCAAATTCCCGTCGGCGATCAGTCGAGCGATTCCGAGAACGCCCCCCGCTAAGGCCATCCGCACACACAGCTCAAGGGCGGTACCAACATCCAGGCAGAGACAGAGTGCGGCGAGGAATTTCGCATCCCCAGCACCAAAGGCACCGGCCAGATACAGGATGAGCCCAATGGCGAATGCAGCCGAACCAGCCAGGAGACCATCTGCTCCAGCCGGTCCCAGCGCGATGACTCGTAAGGCCAGCAGCACGATGGCCATCAGGAAGGTGAGTCGGTTCGGGAGCAGGCGAAAACGAAGGTCGGTGTAGCAGCCGGCCAGTACCGCGCCAGAGGCGAAGACCAGGGTTGCCTGGGACCAGGGGTCCGGGGCGAATGGAAAACTCAAATCAGGGGGCGTTGTTGGTACCGAAGTTCGACAGCGTCTTCGTACGTTGCTCCTCGGTCGACTCCTGAGTGTAGTTCTGAGTCTCGAGGTTATCCTGACCGGTGAGGGCATCAGCCGAGAGCCCAAAGAGGCCCGCAATATTGTTGCCAAACAAGGTCACGACGCCGATGGCCGCGACGGCAATCAGAGCGACGATAATGATGTACTCGGTCATCCCCTGACCGCTCTCGTCCTTGAAAAATGACTGTAGACGACGACGCAAGGTGTCCATGATCTTCTCCCGAGCCTCCTGAGTCTCTGTACCACTTATCGGCGGGTCCCCCTAACCGTTGCCCCCGCCCCCTAAAAAAGTGACCTCAGTCACCCACGGTAACCGTCATCCCTTCACGGGCACCATGTACCGTGACGGACGGCTGGGCGATGGAAAGTAGCTGAGCCGCCGACTCCACGAGCTCTGCCACCACGTCGTCATCGCTCTCCGGATCGTGGTGGGTGAGAAAGGTTCGCCGGGCACCGGACTGAGCAGCCAAAGCAACCACTGTCGAAAGGCTGCCATGGCCCCAGTTGATACGCTGAGCATAGAGTTCATCGGTGTACTGGCAATCCACGATCAGGACGTCGGTCCCTCGAATGAACTCCAGCAGGTCACTTGGAAAGGTCCTGGGGGCGCCGGCGGGCAGAGGAAACCGATCGCCAGGGTCCCGCTCAAGCATCAGGTCCAATTCACAGTCCGTACAAAACACAGCGCTTCGGCCACCAAATTCGACACGGTAGAGGGTACTGCCTCCTGGATGGTGGCCACCACCAAACGCGTGAATCGTGGCCTGGTCGATTTGGATGGGACCCGTCAACTCGTGGAAATTAATCTGGGCCTGCATCGCTTCAAAGGGAACCGGGAAGTAGGCCTGCTGCATCTGGCCCTGAAGCATTTCTTGGACCGATTCGGCGTTGTTCCGCATGCCGTAAATATCGATCTGAAAGTTGGGGATGTAAGCCGGCGTAAAGAAGGGAAAGCCTTGGATATGGTCCCAATGCGTATGGCTAAAGAAGATGGAAAAATGAGCCCTTTGCTGGGCTTGGCTGAGCAGCTTATTGCCCAGATCCCGAATCCCGGTGCCCGCATCAAAGATCAAACGGGTGTCGCCGGCCATCATCTCAACGCAGGTGGTGTTGCCACCATAACAGTTGAAGCGAAAACCAGGCGTCGCAATGGAGCCCCGCGTGCCCCAAAATGTCACTGTAAACTCAGAGGACATCGAAATCATGCCCCACGGTGAAATAAACTCGATGGGCACCAAATTGGAGTTGGTCACCTGGCGTTAGCCGGCAACGCTTCACCCGCACGCCATTGACGAAGGTGCCGTTGGTACTCCCCAGGTCCTCCACAACAAACTCACTGCGCTGCCGAACGATTTGGGCGTGATGGCGAGAGACCTGAGAATCCGGAATCATCATGTCCACATCACTCCCTCGGCCCAAAAGGAAGCGCTCATCGATCATCTCGACCGGAGGCCCCATGGTCCCGTCGGGATCCACGTGTCGCACCTGAGCGACAATATGAACCCTCCCAGTCGTGCCGAAAAGTTTGTCCACATAGACAGTGGTCTCTGTGGTCAAATTGCGCTCCCTCTACGACGGACTATCCCGTCCTACCTGATCCCGACCGATTGGGGAATAGGCAGGCAAAAGAACCCTGCCACGAACCGACCCGATTCCCAAGAAATCGACAAGTCGCTAAAGGAAACCCCGACGGAGGGGGTGCCCGCTGCAAATCGACGACAAGAGCAAAGAGCGGATTCAGCAGGCGGCCAGAGAGGGCCAAGTGCTTCTCGTGCTCGACCACGTGGACCGTGGCAGTGTCTCCGCCATCCGCAAAGAACTTGCGCAGCATCTGCCTCGAAACCTGCGGGCCCGTGTTCGAATCGTCAGCGATGGCAGTCGACTTCTCCCGGAATTGGCCTCCCGTGAAGGAGGTTCAGTGCTCCCCGCAACCTTGAGTTATGGTGGACATTCGGCCCATCCGTTGCGCCGTTACTGGTCTGGTCTTTTGGGCCAAGATCCCCGGCTGACCGTCGGTCGCCCCATCCGAATCGAAACGCCCATTGCCGACGTTGCCGCCCGGGTTCAAGAAACCTTGGAAAGAGAGAAACAACTCCACATCGAACCCAGCTCACTCTCACCAAAGGCCGTCGCGACTTCCATCGCCGCGGAACTGGCGCCCAACGACAAGGCTCGACGCAAGAGGATCCGCAAAATCGTCCAAGAGATGGCCGCAGACCTCAACATGGCAACCATCCGAACCTTCTCAAGATTGCTCGACCGCGTCTTCCCGGCCATGTTCTCAGGCCTGGATTTCGACCGGCCCAAACTCGAGATTGTGCGGGAGCGGATTCGAACTGGACCGGTGATTTTTTGCCCCAGTCACCGCAGCCACGTCGATTATCTTGTTTTAAGCTACGCCCTCGTCAAGCACGGGATCATTCCACCGCTGATCGCTGCCGGCGAGAACATGAACTTCTGGCCCTTTGGTGCCTGGTTTCGCTCTTCAGGCGCATTCTTCATCCGGCGCAGCTTTCGAGACGACCCCGATTACCGGCTCGCGTTCGCCGCCTACCTGCGATATTTAATGCTTTCCGGGATCTCTCTAGAGTTCTTTCCGGAGGGGACCCGCAGCCGAACCGGCAAATGCATGCCGCCCCGGTTCGGGGTCTTCAATGCCGTACTCGAAGCCTATAAATTGGCGCCTGAAGCGCTCGAGAAGGTGGCCGTCGTGCCCGTCGACATCAATTACGAACGGGTTCCAGAGCTCGCTGCGCACGTGCGGGAGCGAGCCGGTGGTGAGAAGTCAAAAGAGAGCGCGACCCAGGTGTTTAAAGCCCTTGGCGTCTTGAGAGGCGGCTACGGCTGGGTTCGTCTCAGCTTCGGGCGCGCCATCCCGATCGGCGCCTTCCTACGACAACAAAAGCTCGATGTCTCTGTCCTCGATGAGCGCCGGGTTGCGGCCGCCCGCCTCGCTTACAAAACCCTCTCAGGGATTATTGAAGCCAGCCCCAAGTCAGCGGTGGGCCTCATCGCCCTCGTGCTGCTCGCCGCCGACGAGCGGGCCCTTGCTCCCCAAACGGTGCTTCGTCGGGCCGAACGACTCCTCGCGGCCCTCGGTCGTGACGTCGTGCTCGAAGACAAAGGGGATGACCCCTTGGCTTCAGCCCTTGATTTCCTGAAGGCCGGCGGCTTCACCAGTAGCCTCGGTGACGGTCGACTCGTTGTGCGACGGGACCGACGAGCAGCCCTCGCCTTCATGCGAAACCAGGCAATTCATGCCTTCGTTCCTGGCGCGATCCTTCTCCAGTCCATAAGCGATTGTCTCGAAACCAACGGCGTCGCGCTGGTGGATCCTGTGCTCGAACGAGCCCGCTTCTATTCGAGTTTGTTGCGGCATGAGTTTGTCTTTCCCCAAGGCACGATTGAAGCGAACCTCTTCGCCGCAGGGCGCCGACTGATGGAGGCGGGCATCGTCACCACCGATGGGACCAGTTTTGAGCCCGTCGACGGGACCGAGATGAACGCGTTGAGGCGAAGTTGGATGAACTGTATCGCTGATATCCTCGACGGATATCGGGGCTTGGTGCGGGCCATCAACCGCCGGGATCGACTGGAGCCACTGGCCAAACTCAAACAACTGCTTCTTGAAGACCTCCGGGCTCAAGAA
>PBND01000007.1 GCA_002722845.1 Myxococcales bacterium
TGCGATGACGGCAATGAGGTCGATGGAGATGCTTGTACCAACGAATGTAGGATCGCCCGCTGTGGCGATACGGTGACCCGCAATCAGGATTTGCCCCCGGAGGACGAAAACTACGAGGAGTGTGACGACGGCAACCAGAATGAGCAGGATGCCTGCTTAACCAACTGCGTTGACGCGGTCTGTGGTGATGGCGTGATTCGCCTCGACGGTGACAATCGTGAAGAGTGTGACGACGGCAATATCAACAATGATGATACCTGCGCCAATGACTGCCAACTGAATGGCTGTGGCGATGGGGTCATCAACAACGGTGAGGAATGCGACGACGGGAATGAAGTCCAAACCGATAGCTGCACGAACTCCTGCGAGACCGCCCACTGTGGTGACGGCATCGCTCGACTCGACCGACTCGAGGGGCAGGTAGGCTACGAAGCTTGTGACGACGGTAACTTGGTGCAGACCGATGCCTGTCTCAACAATTGTACGGCGGCCAGTTGTGGCGATGCCTTCCTGCAAGAAGGTGTCGAGGATTGCGATGACGGCAACCAAACCAATACGGACGCGTGTCTCAATACCTGTGACGATGCCTCCTGTGGTGATGGTGTCCGCCGCCTGGATCTGCAGGTCTTCGATGTCGGCTACGAAGCCTGTGATGATGGAAACCAAGACGATACGGATGCCTGTCTCAACAACTGCGCTGAGGCTCGCTGTGGTGACAACGTCATCCGCGAGGATATCGCTGACGAAAACCACGCAGACTACGAGCACTGCGACGACGGCAACAATGACGATTTAGATTCCTGCCTGGCGGATTGCACGGAGGCCACCTGTGGCGATGGCTTGCTGCGGCAGGACCTGCTTGAGGGTGATCCAGGCTACGAAGCCTGTGATGACGGTAATGATAACAACGTCGATGGCTGCCGTAACACCTGCCAATTGCCTGGCTGTGGCGATGGCATCGTCGACGGTGATGAAGCCTGTGACGACGGTAACGATAGCAACTTAGATGCGTGTGTGGATGCGTGCGAGGCAGCGATCTGTGGCGACGGCTATGCGAGAACCGATCTTGCTGCGGGCGAGGAGGGCTACGAGGCCTGTGATGATGGGGATGACGATCAGCAGAACGCCTGTCTGAACGACTGCACGGTGGCGAGTTGTGGTGACGGTATCATTCGGGTGGATCTAGCGGAAGAAGATCCGGCCTATGAAGAGTGCGATGACAACAACGATACGGCCACCGATGAGTGCACAGATACCTGCAAGACCGCCACCTGTGGCGACGGTATCCTGCGTGAAGACCTGCAAGTTGGCGAGCCTGGCTTCGAAGAGTGTGATGACGGCAACCAAAACGATGAAGATGATTGCGACAACCAATGCGTGTCTCAACTCTGTGGCAACGGCGTTCTCGACGACGGCGAGCAATGTGATGACGGCAACCTAGAGAACGAGGATGGCTGCGATCAAAACTGTGAGGAAGAAGGCTGCGGTAATGGCCGGGTCGAAGAGGGCGAAGCCTGTGATGATGGCAACGACTCGGAGACCGACGCCTGCCATAACGACTGCACCCGGGCCAGCTGTGGGGATGGCACCTTGCGGGATGATCTCGAGGCCGGTGAAGCTGGTTACGAGCAATGCGATGATGGTAATCAGGTGGACGGGGACGGTTGCGATGCTGAGTGTCGTACGGAGACCTGCGGTAACTTTATCATCGATGACGGTGAGCAGTGTGATGATGGTGACGTCGATGATCAGGATGCGTGCACGAACGAGTGCAACCTGGCCCGCTGCGGTGATGACATCGTTCGCATCGATTTGGCTGCGGGTCAGGAAGGCTACGAGGAATGTGATGATGGTAACGACACGGATACCGATGCCTGTCGTAACACCTGTGTCAACGCCGCCTGTGGCGACAATGTCCGACGGCTGGACCTCATTGCGGGCCAGGCAGGCTATGAGGCCTGTGACGACGGCAACGTGATCAATGGGGACGGCTGCTCGGCGACCTGCGCCAATGAAGGCTGCGGCAACGGTGAAGTGAATGAAGGCGAACAGTGTGACGACGGCAATGCGGTCAATACCGATGCCTGCCTTAATTCATGCGAGGTGGCCCGCTGTGGTGATGGCGTCGCGCGCAACGACATCGATGACCCGCTCAATGCAGATTATGAGGCCTGTGATGATGGCAATCAGGAGGACACCGACGGCTGTCGAAATTCCTGCACGGTCGCAGTGTGCGGCGATGGCATCCAGCGGGCCGATGTTCAGTATCCGAACGCTGGCTTTGAGGCCTGCGATGATGGCAATGATATCAACGATGACGGTTGCTCGGATACCTGCCGGAGTGAGAACTGCGGTAATGGGCAACAACAGCAAGGCGAACAGTGCGATGATGGCAACCAGGTGGATACCGATGCGTGCACCAATGTCTGTAACCCGGCGGTATGCGGTGACGGATTCTTGCGCCAGGATCTCAATCCAGGGCAGCCGGGCTATGAAGCCTGCGACGACGGTAACCGGGCCAATGGCGACGGCTGTTCGGATAGTTGCCAGAACGAGTGATCGCTCGGGCCGAAGCCTCTAGTTGGTCGGCGAACAAATGAACTGAACCTGGGCTGAGAAGTCCCTGAACGAGCGTGTTCTCCAGGAAAGACATGGGCGTCGTTGCCTGAAAGGGGTGCATGAGGACTCCATCGATTGAAATCACTTTGCGGATCAGGCTAGGATTCACAGCCGGTCATTGCCGAGAAAAAGACAAGGTCGAGGACGATTCTGCGAGCCCTTCATGAAGAATCTCAGCTTCAGGTTTAAGATCGGACTGGCGATTTGCAGTCTGCTGGTCCTGGGCTGTAGTATGACCCAGGGTCAAACGACGCCCCCAGAGGGTACCTGGGTCTGCAAGGCCGAATGGCCCTGCAAGCAAGACGGTGCCAAAGCGCAGTGTTCCGTCGTGCAACAAAGCCTCTGTGTGGATCACGTCCTCACCGTCACCGGGCTTGTTTCCATCGGCACAGCCCAATGGTCTGAGGAAAAATCCGGCAGTTGCTACGCGTCGAGCGATACGTTGTACGGAACGTGGAGCAGTGGAAAAACCACCGCACAGAACGACGAGGCTCGACGGTTTGAGCGTGAGACACTCGGAGGTAAAGGGCTCGGCGCTGGGTCACCGATCAAGGGGCAGGAATACCGGATTCGCTTCACGTCCCGCACGGATCGTCAGTTCACGGCCATCAATGCCGAGGGTCGGGTCGTCGCCTGCACTCGGCCCTAGCTAGACCTTAACGTCAGCAAGCTCGGCGGTTCGTCGAAAGCAAACCGATCCAAGCTCATCTCTTTCAGGTGCAGGGAGTGATTTTGCGGTCGCGGTGACGAAAACGGGTTGGACTTATCGACGTCGGTTTGACCGTGCGCACCGGGATCAGGGTTTGGGCTGAGCCTTAGCACCCAAGCCCTTCTTGGGAGGCTGGGCCATCAGATAGGGCCCTCGGGCGAAAAAGTTGTGCTGGGAGATCTTACCTTGGTCCTTGATGCTGAGGACCCACTCTTTGTCCTCTTCGACCAGCTGAAACTGTGCTTCGCTGGACACGTTCATGGCCTTGGGCGCCGAAGCAGCAATGATGTCCAGAGGCCCAGGGGGCGCGAGCTGGGTTTCGGCGATGACGAGCCGTAGATTGCGTGTGGCGCTGTCCGGTCGAGGGCCGCTGAGTAGGATGGCGGCGACACGCCCACGGCCTTCTACACTCTCTTGAACAACTGAATGAATGCCGATCGCGACTCGAGCATCATCGGGAGCCAGTTGAAAGCGCACGTTATCGAGTTGGGGCCAGACGGCCCGAAAAACCATGCTGCCATCGAAGCGCTGGAAGGGCTGGGGAAGCACGGAGAGCAAGCCGGTTGGCCAGGCATAGTCGGGCTCGGTGGATGCCTGTTTTGGGCTGGAGGCGGTCCTTGCGCTCACTTGCCCAGTGTCGAGCGCCGGGGCAGCTGTTCCCGTGGGCGTCTCCTGAGCCGGTGTACAGCCGAGAAAGCCGAGTCCGAGGACAAGAGGTCTAAGGCGCACCGCGGGGGCTTCCTCGGGGCTGGGCTTCGTCACCGGCCGGCTCAAGGCGGCCAGCGCTGTTGCCACTGGCGTTGATCGCGCCCAGGTCTCCCCGGGTGAAGGCGCCCGCTGCACCCTCTAAGTCGTTGACCTCAAAGGTTGCCCCGGTCTCCAAGTCCAACTCGTAGGGATTGTCCGCGCCGACTTGGCTGCGGTCCGCGAGCAGGGCTCTTGGGACGCTGTTCAGGTTGGCGTCGACACCGTGGATTCGGACGACTCGGTTATCGAGCAGCACGATCGCTGTTTCGATTTCTGCGGTGTGTGCGCTGATGCCCTCCTCAAAGGGAAGCGCTCGATTGCCCATGGTGGGGAGGACCACATTACGGAGTTCAACGGCGCCGGTATTCCCCGCGGCATAGACGGCAGCACCCCGGGCTTCGATGAGTGCCGGGTCAACGATAATGGCCTGACCGCCCCCCGTTCGCTCGAGCCACCATGCGGGGCCCTGAACCTGAGCCCGGTCGGTGTTGCTCTCGAATTGGCCCTTGAAGCGATGGAGTCCGAAACCAAGGGTGGCATCGACCACATTGTTGGTCGAACTGGTCACGTTGGCCGCGGTGTCGTCTGCATCTTTGCCGGAAAAGGCGAAACCCCAGCGGGCGCCGCGCACTTCGTTTTCCCGCAACTCGAAGCTGCCGCCGCCGTCGGCACGGAGATTAAAGCCTGTGTTTCGAATATCGATGGCCGCATTGTTCTCGATCGTGATCTCGCCCTCGGCGAAGAAGGGGCCGATGTCGAAGCCGCGGACACGGCTGTTGTTCACGCCATTGCCTCTGAGGTCGGTGGTGAGGCCGAGATCTCGCAGGCCAAAGCCCCGGTCATCGGTGTCAGCCACCACATTGTCTCGGATCACGAGGGCCCCCGTGATGCGTTCGGCCAGCAAGCCCGTGCCCACCCGTTCAATCTGGTTGTTCGCGAGCAGCCAGCTTCCTGTGTCATCGTCGGGCCGGGTTTGAACCAAGTTATCCCCTTGGGTGGACTCGGTGAATTGACGAACCCAAATACCGGAGTCTCTCGTATCACTCACTAGGTTGTCGCTCACCTCGATGGAGTTCTCCGCTTGCACGCGGGGGTAACGGATGACGATACCACTTTCCGCTCCCTTATCAGCGATGCGCTCTTCGGTCTCGTTGGGCAGTCCCCGGACGGTATTGTTGCGAATGATCACCGTTCCCGAGAATTGGTCGACGACCCGTTCCTTTTCTTCAACGGTTCGACCGAATGAGCCGGTTTCACCAACGCTCACCACGTACTCCGCATCTTCGCCGGTGGTCAGCAGGTTGTCTTCGACGAGGATGTGCCCCGTCTCCGTCGTGTGCTTAATCTGCACCGCTGCGCGTCCGAGCCCTTCAAGACGACCGCCGGTTAACTCCAGATGTTGGAGGTTCCGTGTGGCGCTGACGCCCGTGTCCCAGAAGGAGACTTCGACGCCTGCTGCGACCAGGGTCGCACCGGTGCCCAGATTGGTTGCGACCGTGTCATCCATGCCGATGTGAATTCCCACTTCGGCCCGTTGTCCAGCCTCCGCCTTGAGCACGACTTGGTTCAAAGCGACGGTGGGGATGTCTTGCAGGCGCAGCCCCATTTCGACGTCGAGTCCGCTGAGGCGAAGGGCCGCATCGGCGCCGGCACCGGCCACCTGCCAGACACCACGCACTTGCCCGGCGACCACCGTCGATTCAGCGCAACGGCCGATGATGGTGACCGGTTTGGTGAGAATCGGTCTCATGGTGATCGTGTGGTTGCCTTCGCCCAGTAGGATTGCGCCGCCCCGCTCTTGGAGGCGTTCAATGGCTGCGCCCAGATCGCCCATGGGTTCGTCCTTTGAGCCGCTTCCCGTTCCCCCCTGGGCGACGTAAATGGTCGCGTAGCCAAGAGAGACCGCCTCCAGGGCCCAAGGGTGGCTCTCGTCGTAAGCACCGTCCGGGCATTTGCTGGTGACCCCGCGGGACCGAACACAACGGCCGGTGATCGGGTCATTCACCGATGAGCCCTGGCATGTGGGCCGATTGTCGCCAGAGCCGGCGTCGAAGAGGAGGTCGGGTGACTCGGGCTCGCAGTTGCAAGCCGAGAATCCGAGGGCCAAAAGTAATGCCAGGTTCCGCATGTATTTCTCCTTGGAGGGCTGGACCGTGAGGACATCTGCAGGGTAATGGGGCCTCCGCCCTGCCCTGGAAGGTAAAGCCTATGAAGACCCTACTCGCCAGTTTGACCCTCTGCCTTGCCACACAAGCTGCCGCCGACAGTGTGGCTGGCTCCAAAAGCTACGGCAAGCCCTTTGCGGTCAAGAATCCAATTAGCCTCGCTGAGTTGAACAAGAATCTCGACCAATATCTGGGTAAGACGCTGCAACTCCAGGCCACGGTGGGACGGGTCTGTAAGAAGAAGGGCTGCTGGATTAGCATCACCGATGAGGGTGAGGGCTTGCGGAATGTCCGGGTGCGGTTTGCCGACTACAGCTATTTTGTGCCCGGCTATACCCAGGTGGGGAAACGAATCACGATCGTGGGTAAGGTGGTCATCAAGGAGCTGAGCGAGGCCGAACAAAAGCATCTGAAGAGCGATGGCGCCGAGCTGGGGGCCGATGGGCATCCGGCCGATAAGGAGATCAATGTGATCGCTGACGGAGTGATCATCGGTGGCTAACTCCACGGGTTGGTTTTGGGCTGCGTGTTTGCTGTTGGCGGGGTCGGCCTCGATGGCGGCGGAGCCGGCTGGAGGGCACGTTCCGGCTGAGGTTCAGCCCGAGTTCACCATCCCCGGTACCGACGGGCGCAGCTTGCAGATTGGGCTCGATGCCCGGCTCTGGGCGATTCCCTATTTGGGCGCCGATGCCGCCCTTGAAAACGGGGACCCAGCCAACAGCATTGGCTGGCGGGCACGGAGTGCCAAGGTGGGGCTGCTGGCCCATTTATCGCCCAAGCTGCAGGTCATCGCAGTCCTCGACCCCTTAGCGGAGGGCGACGCCTTAGCGGATCTACGTCTGCGCTACCGCTGGCGGCGATCGATTACGCTGGGCTTTGGTACCTCCGAGGTGCCGTATCTGGCGAGCAACTTGCTGACGGCGAACCACCAGAAGTTTGCTGACCATGCGCTCAGCACCGGCGAACTTGCCATCGGCGAGCGTTTGGGTGTGACCGGCGAAGGACGCTATTTTGGCGGTAAACTCGGCTGGATTCTCGGGGTCTATAACGGCAGTGAGTCCAGTCAGAGCAACGATGGTGGTGGCCTGATGCAGGCCTTTCGCCTGGTGACTCAACCCTTGGGTGAATTGGCGGCGCGGGTGCCAGGCCCATTTCGCTACCGTCTGGGGGGCGGCGGGGTGTACGGTGCTGGGCCCAGTGTGGATACGTTGGCTTACTCCGTCGATCTTAGTGCGGAGATGGGAGGCTGGAAACTCCGGGCCGAATACCTTCGGGACACCCGTAGCCCGCAGGCTCAACCCAGCTTGCCCCCGACATCGCTTGGGGAGGTGTCACGGGAGGTGATGTTGGCTGAATTGAGTGGTTTCGTCGCCGGCCGTTGGCTGGAAGCAGCGCTTCGAGTGGAGGAATACGACGACAACCTCAACAGTGAGGATTTCGGTGATCAACTCATCGTCACGGGCGGATTCAATGCCTATTGCCTCCGTGGCGCCCTGCGAACTCAGCTGAATTATCTCCACCGGCGGGAACAGGCTGGGACCATCGAGTTGGACAATGATTCCGTCATTTTCAGTCTCGCCACCAGTTTCTAGGGGGCCCATCGTGTCGAGGGCGCTGGTTTGCATCCCGTGGCTGGCCTTCATGGCCTGTACCCAGTCCGAGCCCTCAGCTCGAGTCCTGAAGATTGAACATCGCGCCCAACTGATTGGCGGTCCTGCAGCGGTGGGGGCCGTTGGGGACTATCTCCTCGAAAATGACCGAATTCGCGTGATCGTCCACGGTCGGCCCGAGCACACCGGGGATAGCGTCGGCTTTGGTGGTACGATCATCGACGCCGATATCCAAAGACCGCGCCGGTCGGCCCGAGCCGGGAACGGCAACGACCATCTCTTTGAGATCGGTCCGATGATGAATCTACGGGTCACCCGCCCTGATCCGGAGACGGGCTTCATCATTCTCGATCCCGATGGGCAGGGCTGTCCTGGGCTGCGTGTCGAAGGGCCGGCCGACAATGTGGTCAATGCGCTGGAACTGCTTGGCACCCTGGAGCCCGCACTGAAGAAAGACACCCTGTGGATTCGGACCGATTACCGCTTGTGTCCGGGGTCGAATGTGGTCTCCATGACGACCGACGCCTTTTTGAAGTCGGCCCTCGACGGCCCGATTCAAGATATGGATGTGGTTGTTGGCTCCCGAAACCTTTTGAGTATGATCCTCGGCGATATCGAACCCAGTTGCACGGCCAACGCCGATTGTCCTGAAGGCGAGACCTGCGATTCGCTGTTGTTCACCGGCACCATCCGGGCCTGCCGTGGTCCCGATGCTCCGGGGGTGGGGTCGTTCGGTGGTTGGCTCACGCTCATGGGTGCGAAGCCGACCACCTTTCTTGAGGGGACCGGCTTCGAGGGGTGGTTGAATCTGAAGGCGAGCTTGGCCAAAGGGACC
Organism: Myxococcales bacterium; assembly: GCA_002722845.1. GTDB lineage: Bacteria > Myxococcota > UBA4151 > UBA4151 > UBA4151 > UBA4151. The sequence goes on from PBND01000007.1 coordinate 8,686, forward strand.
GATGTCTTTCAGCAGCCTGAGCCCTTGTCCTACTTTGCCAGTGTGGGGGATGGGGTCAGTTACGTCCTCTACACGGCGGGCTCATTGGCCGTGCCGGTGGCGACAGGCGAGTTCTCCGTCTCGATGAGCCATGAGTTTCATTGTCCTTTATCCGATTCGACCTGTGCGGATGACGGTGGGATTCGGATGGTCGGCTACTTCGCTGTCGGCGAGGGCGATGTCGCCAGCGCCGTCGAGCCTTTCTACGCCCAGCGACCGAATCGCCCAACCGCTCGCATTGAGGGGATGGTGTCCGATCATCGGACGGCTGCCGTGGTCTCGGGGGCCGATGTGTTCGTGCTCCGGGCCCCTGAAGCGTGGAGCGCGTGGAGCGATGAAGAGATCGCAGTGGCGAGCTTCGAAGAGTTGGTTCGCATCAACCGCAGCGAAACGATAGAGCCCGCCCGTAGCCTGGGCGCAGCGGGTATCATCAGCCACCTACGCACCGATACCGGCCTGGATACGATCCGTGATGGTCGCTTTGCGGGCACCATCCCCTTACCCAGTGGGCTCGAGAACCCGGGGCAAACCGACCGGGTCGTGGTCGTCGCGGCGGTGGAGAACCGGATTGGCCCCCTCCAAGCCCTGCGCTTGAAAGCGAATGAAACCCACCGGGCCGTCCTCACAGTGCCTGCACCGGGGTCGCTGGTCTATCAAGTGCGAGATCAAAACAATCGCTTGGTGCCCGCGAAGATGACGCTGGGGCAATGCATGCCGGAATGCGCCCGCGATGCGGATTGTGGTGCCGGGCGTCGTTGTGAAACGGACACCGGCCGTTGCGTCCCCTTGGGCGGCTGCAGCTCTGATGCCCAATGCGACCTCGATGAGTTCTGTGATCTGGATCTGAACCGTTGTCAGTGTCGGGGGGACCTAAGGCAGCCCATGGAGATCGGTGGGGACTTTCCGACGGATGGGGTGATCCTCACCGATCGTAATCTGGGGGCCGACAAGGAGCTGTCGGTGGCCCCGGGCCACTACGAGGTGATCTTCTCTCGAGGTATCGAGTACGGGATTGATCGCCAGTTCGTTCATGTCTTACCAGGCCGGCAGCGTCGTTTGGTGGGCAATGTGCACCGCCAGGTGGATAGCAGCGGCTTCATCTCCGCCGACTTCCACATCCACAGTGAGGGGAGCGCGGATTCTGCGGTCGGGATCCGGGAGCGGGTCGCCAGCTTTGCTGCGGAGGGTGTCGAGTTTCTCTCGAGCTCTGACCATGACAACCTGCGCGACTTCGAACCGGCCATTCGCGACCTCGGTCTTCAGCACTGGATGACGAGTCAGGTTGGGATCGAGACCTCACCCCTGATGATGGGGCACTTGCTGGGCTTTCCGGTAGACTACGACGCGACCCAACCTCAACGGATGCCCCGAGACACGGCCTTCGATTGGTACTTGGCTGCACCGGCCGAACTGATGGCCTCGATCCGCAACATGGGCGTTTTGCACGGGCAACAGGATGCCCTGGTGGTCTTCGCCCATGTCTACGACTACTTTAACTATTACGGCCTCAGCCCCTTCACCCTTGAGTTAGAAGAGCCCTCGATCTTCTTCCTGCTGGAGGCAGAACCCCTCTTTGATCCGGACCTGTTTAGTGGTGCTTTTGACGGGTTCGAGATTCTCAATGGCAAGAGCCTGGATTACGTCCATCGACCGACGGTGGGGGAAGTTCGGGCCTACAACGAAGCGCTGGTCGGCCTCGGTACCCAACTGCGAAGCGGTCAACTGAGTTATCGTGATTACAGCATCGCACACCAGGCCCTCGGTGCGTCGACAATCGCCTCATTTCTGACCCGCACAGAAGCGGAACAGAACGCCTTTTTTCAGACACAAACCGGCGTGGAGTGCGCCTGTCTCGGTGCCGAAGATTGTGCTGCAGACGAAGCGGGCGCTGACGAACCGTGCAACGACACGACCTTCCGCGGGGTGGCGGAAGACTGGATGCGTATGATGAACAGGGGTGTTTTTAAGGCAGCCCTCGCCAATTCTGATACCCACGACCTTTACCACTCGGAAGCGGGTATGCCTCGAAACTATGTCGCTTCAGGTAGCGATATCCCCGCCCATATCCGTCCCTTTGATGTGGACCAGGCCGTACGGGACCGTCGACTCGTCGGGAGCAGTGGCCCATTCATTCGCTTCACTGTGAATGGAATGGGGGTTGGGGAGACCGTCACGGCCCCCGAGGGCGGGCGTGTGACCCTTCGGATTCAGGTCCAGTCACCCACATGGTTTGATGTGGATCGAGTTCAAGTCTTCCGCAACGGCGCCCTGCTCAAGAGTTACGGTGCTTGTGGCAACACAGCGACAGACTGTTTAGAGCAACCGAATACCCAAGTCGTGAACTTGGATGTCACCTTTGACGATGAGCCCGGACAAGACGCCTGGTACGCCGTGAGCGCGGCCGGCCTGGAGGGGCGCCACCTCGCGCCGGTCTATTCGAGCATCCCGTTGGCCCGGCTTGGCTTCAATGAGACCTTCGCCGGATTAACGGGCATTCTCGGTTTGGAGGGGGGGCCGGCGAGAGGCCCCAGTGTGCACCCTATGATGCCCTGGGCCATGACCAACGCAATCGTGGTGGATCTGGCCGGCGACGGTTTTGACCCGCCGGAAGGCCCGCCCCCGGACTGGGTCCAACGTTAGCGCCATGGATCTGCACATCGGCCAGGTCCCGCTGCGAAGCCATCTTGTGCTCGCACCCATGAGCGGGGTGACCGATCGGATTTTTCGTCGTCTGATTCGCCATTGTAACGGCGCAGATGTGGGGCTCTACGTCACGGAGTTCATTTCGGTGGAGTGTCTCTGGCGGGGGAACAAGCGCAGTCTCTTTATGATGCGCAAAGATCCGGAAGAGTCGCCTTTTTGCGTTCAACTCTACGGCCGAGATGTGGAGCAGATGGTAGCCGCAGGTCGGCTCGCTGTGGAGCGAGGGGCCCAGATCGTCGACATCAATTGTGGCTGCCCGGCCCCCAAAGTGGTTCGACGGGGCGGGGGGGCAGCCCTGATGAAGGACCCTCAGCACATCGCCCGCATCGTGGAAGCCATGGTCGAGGCCCTGCCCGTACCGATCACGGTGAAGCTCAGGTCTGGCTGGGATGACGAGCAGTTGACGTTCTTAGAAGCGGGCCGCTTGGCCCAAGAAGCCGGTGCAGCGGCTGTAGCGCTCCATCCGCGGACTCGAAAATCCCTATACAAAGGCGTGGCTCGTTGGGGTCTTATCGCCCAGTTGGCTGCGGCGCTGCGCGTGCCCGTTTTCGGTTCGGGAGATGTGGTCGACGGCGAGACGTATCGGCGGCTCTTTCAAGCCAGCGGCGCGGCCGGTGTCATGCTTGGGCGGGGTGCGATTGAGAATCCCTTCCTCTTCCGTGAACTGGCTCGCGTCGAGCGGGGCGAGCCGGCGAACGCCCCTTCCCTCCAAGAGCGGTTTCAGTTGTTACGGGTGTATTACGAGGGGCTGCGAGAGGACTATCCTGAGCGGCCCAACCTGCACCTCGGTCGGGTCAAGAATCTCGTGAATCGAATGACCCGCGGGCGCCCTCAGGTCCTTGGACTTCGGCAGCGGTTGTTGCGGAGTCAAACCATCGAGGACCTGCTGGACCTTGTAGCGGAGATGGATCAAGCTGCCCCCGTCCATCTGGAGGCCACCGCATGAGTCTTGATGCCGACAGTCCCGGTTGGCAGCGTCTAGCCCAGGTCGAGTCCGAATGGGCAGCGCCTGTCCTGGTGAGCGTGGTGGCGACCAGCGGATCGACGCCCCGCAAGGCCGGAGCCCGCATGTTGGTGGATGCCAAGGGAACTGCACCGGTCAAGGCCGAGGACTTCCCCCATCCGGAGGGGACGATCGGCGGCGGTGCGGTGGAAGTCACGGGGATGCGAATGGCCTGGGAAGCCTGGGAGAAAGGGCACCCTGTTCTCAGGGAGGTCCCCCTCACCGCCCAACTGGGCATGTGCTGCGGTGGAACGATGACGCTTCTTGCCCAGCCGGTCCGGGAGGAGCCTATTCTCTTGATCCTTGGCGCCGGTCACGTGGGGCAGGCTGTGGGCCGGCTTGCCAGTGAATGCGGTTTCGCCGTCACGATGGTGGACGCTCGGGAGGAGCTTTGCGCAAGCGGTCTGAGCTTTGCGCGCCGGGTGGAGACCGACTTCGACCCTGAGACGCTGGCTGCTTTGCCCAGGGGCCCGCAGACACACTGCTTGGTGGTGACCCACGATCATGGTCTTGATCAGGAACTCGTGGAAGCCCTGATCGCCGATGAGTTTGCCAGCTTCTCCATGCTTGGCAGTCAGCGCAAAGCTTTGCGGTTTCGTCAGCGCTTGGAGCAACGGGGCTTTGCACCCGAGGTGATCGGGCGCATGGAGTCGCCCGCTGGACTGGACCTGCCGGCGGAAACACCAGCGGAGATTGCCGTCGCTGTGGTCGGTGAGTTGATACGAAAAAGACGGTCTGGGTCGTGAGGGTCGCTGGTTTGATCGCGGCTGCTGGGGCAGGCCTGCGGGCCGGCGGTCCGAAAGCGGTGCGGATTGGGGACGATGACCCGCGTACGTTCTTAGACCGCGCCGTGGCGGCCTTGCGGGCCTGGGGCTGTGATCCCGTGGTGACCGTCGTCCGACCTGAGCACGAAGACTTTGCTCGTCGGGTGGGCGCAGAGGCCATCGTCCCGAACCCAGCACCGGAGGCGATGATCGACTCGCTGAGGGCCGGAATCGCCCAATTACTGCCCAAGGCCGAGATCGATGCGGTGGTGTTCGCCCCCGTGGACTGCCCCAAAGCACTTGAGGCTTTCGCTCGCTTCGGCCCCAAGGCTTCTGACTTGGATGGATCGCGGCCCTTGGTCGGGGGGCACCAGGGTAGGCCTGGGCATCCCGTCATCCTCTCCCGCACCCTCTGGGGTCGTTTGGAGTTGCCCGCGGTGGGCCTCGAGGGGGCCCGGGCCGTGCTCGCCGATGCCGTGATTGTTGAAGTAGGGCCAGAGAGTCTCGAAAACCGAAACACTTAAAGCGTTCTCCCCCTGGGACAAGTGCCCCACATTCTGGTATCCACCCGAACATAAGGCTTCGCCGGAGGCGCTATGCGTCAACTTTCGTTCACGATGTTTGCTTGTTCTCTGCTCGCTTTCGCTGGCTGTCCTGCGGACGACCCGGTCGGCGGTGAGGACGCTGGTGTTGCAGTCGATGCCGGTGGCGGTGGCGGCGGTGGCGGCGGTGGCGGCGGTGGCGGCGGTGGTGCCGACGCTGGCGGTGGCGGTGGCGGCGGAGATGATGGTGGTGGCGGCGGTGGTGCCGACGCTGGCGGTGGCGGTGGCGGCGGTGATGATGCCGGTGGCGGTGGCGGTAACTTCGATGCGGGTGGCGAGGATGACGCCGGTCGTCCGGTCTTACGCTGTGGCAATGGCGAGTTGGATCAGGGCGAAGAATGCGATGACGGCAACGATGACGACACCGATGCTTGCCAACCGAACTGTACCCTCTCCCGTTGTGGCGATGGCGTGGTGCGCCAAGACCGCCAGGAGGGCGAGGAAGGCTTTGAAGCCTGTGATGACGGTAATGATGTGCCTGGTGATGGCATCGATGACACCTGTGATCCTGACTGCACGGTTGTGGATGCTCCCGAAGCCGACGACCATGGCAACGATGCGGAAACAGCATCGACCCTCCGGCTCGGCGTACCCATCGAGGGCCAACTCGATGCCGGGGATGACTTGGATTACTTCGGTTTTGATGTGGAAGAGGAGGCCACCTTCGATGTGGTGGTCACCTCTGAATTACCCCTAGGGTGCCGCCTTGAAGACGCATTAGCGAACCCCCAAGACGAGCAGCAGAGTGACCCAGAGCGTGAGGGGCGTTGCGAAATGGTGGCTCGGCTTGAAGCGGGCCAACGCTATTACGTGATCGTCTACGTGCAAGAGGGCAATCTAGCGACCTATTCCATCACGATCACCGCCCGAGATGAGGCCCGTTGTGGCAACGCCGTGATCGAGCTGGGTGAGGACTGTGATGACGGCAATGTGGAAGGCGGCGACGGCTGCGATGCCGAATGCCGATTCGAAGCTTTGTGTGGCAACGGCGTCGTCGAGGCTGGTGAAGAGTGTGATGATGGCAATGAAGCCGTGGGTGATGGCTGCGAAGCGTGTCAGAACGTGGAGATCGTTCTCTGCGGCAACAATCGCATCGATGATGGCGAAGCCTGCGACGATGGCAACAACGATGAGGGTGATGGCTGCGACGCGGAATGTCAGATCGAAGGGGGGGGTAACCCGGAATGTGGCAACGGTGTCCTCGAAGCTGGCGAAGCCTGTGATGATGGCGTCAACGGGAACAATGATGATGGCTGTGACGACCAGTGTCAGTTGGTGGGTAACCCCAACGATGACCATGCTGACGAAATGGCTGAAGCAACGCAGATCGCGGCCCCTTCCAGTACGGCCGGGGTCATCGAGGTGGGCAATGATGTCGACTGGTTCCGCCTCACATTGGAGGAGGAAGGGACTTGGGACCTTCACACCACGGGCGACCTAGACACCCGTTGTTGGCTCCATGATGCCGATGGCGAGGAGGTGGCGTTCAACGACGACTTGGACTTCTTAGACAACACGAACTGCGGCATGGTCCGTCGCCTTGCAGCGGGCACATGGTACTTCCGCATCGAGAGCTTCGACGTCGACGTTGGGGACTATAACTTGGTGGTGGCTGTATCCGAGGAGCCCATCGACGAGGACGACCATGGCAACGATATCGAGGGCGCAACAGCTGTCGAGGTTCCTTCAACGACCGCCGGCCAGTTGGAGGTCGGAGGTGATGTGGATGTCTTCAGCTTCACCACCGGCGAAGCTGGACAGTATCGGATGCACACGACCGGTGATCTGGACACGTACTGCCTCGCGCTCGATGGCGATGGTGAGAGCTTGGGGGCCAACGACGACGCATGGAATATCTTCGATCCAGATTTGCCCGGGAATCTTGGGGTGAACTGCGGTGTTGTCTCCCAGTTTGAGGCGGAGACCACCTACTACTTCCATGTAGAGGGACTGAACGGTGATGTTGTCGGCGACTACGAGACCCACATCGCCTTCCTCGGAGGCGGTGGCGGTGTGCTCGACCCTTGTGACGGTATCGTCTGTCAGGAGGGGGAGATCTGCGTTGAAGGTGACTGTGTTGAAGAAGGTGGCGAGAATGATCCCTGCCGAGACGTTGCCTGCCCCGATGGGCAAGAGTGCGTTGGTGGGGCCTGTGTCGGTGGTGGTGGCGGTGGTGACGAGGGTGGAACCATCTGTTCGGTGACGGAGAACATTTTCGCACCGATTTGTAGCGGCTGTCACTCCGGCGCGAATCCCTCCGGTGGTCTAGCCCTTGGTGCCGATGCCGCAGCGAACTTTGATGCCCTCGTCGACGTGGAATCCAGTGCGGGCATGTCCTATGTGACCCACGGTAACGTCTTCGACAGCTACCTCGTCTATAAGCTCCGGGGAACGATGGCGGAGTTGGAAGCCTGCAACAACAACCAGTGTGGGAGCCAGATGCCGATGGGCGGTGGCGACCTGGATGCCGAGTTGATGTTGGATCTGGAGTTCTGGATCGAGAGCTTCGATCTACGGGAGTGTTTGCCCCCACCAAATCCCTAAGGCCAGATAATTCAGTTGAGCCCGAGTTCGACAGCCCTTAAGGGCTGCGGACTGGAGGCGACCGACGATGACCCTGCGTTCCGATTGGACCCAGACTGGCTTTGGGACCCGAGCTGTACACGCAGGTCAGGTGCCCGATCCCGTGACCGGCGCGATTATGACGCCAATCTATCAGTCCTCCACCTACGTTCAGGCGAGTCCAGGGGACTTCAAAGGCTACGAATACAGCCGCACGAGCAACCCGACTCGAGAGGCCCTAGAAGGTAACCTCGCTGGCTTGGAGGGGGCCCGTTATGCCCGCGCGCTGGCCTCTGGTTGTGCCGGAGCGACGGCCATCATCGGCGCTCTGAGCGCCGGCGATCACGTCCTGTGTGGCGATGACGTTTACGGTGGCACCTTCCGCTTGATGGATAAGGTCTTCGCCAACCTCGGTATCCAGTTCTCCTATGTGGATCAGACCGACCTCGATGCCGTGCGGTCGGCGCTGCGCCCGAACACCAAGCTCTGCTGGATCGAGACCCCCACCAACCCGACCCTCAAGGTGGTCGACATCGCGGGCATCGCCGAACTCTGTCGAGCCGCCCAGGTGGCCACCGTCGTGGATAACACCTTTGCCACACCATACCTGCAGAGCCCGTTAAGCCTGGGGGCCGACCTCGTTGTGCACAGCACGACGAAATACTTGGGGGGCCACAGTGATGTGGTGGGCGGTGCGGTGGTCACCAATGATGAAGCCTGGATCGAGCGGGTTCAGTTTGTCCTCAACTCCATGGGCTTGAACCCAGGCCCACAGGACTGCTTTTTGACCCTACGGGGGACCAAGACCCTCCATGTTCGGATGGATCGCCACGTGCGCAACGCCCAGGCGATCGCCCCCTTTCTCGAAGCCCACGACCAAGTTGAAAAGGTGATCTATCCCGGTCTCAAGAGCCACCCGCAGTACGAACTTGCCGCACGGCAAATGCGGGCGCCCGGTGGTATGATCAGCTTCCATATTCGCGGGGGCCTGCCGGCAGCTCGCAGGTTCTTGGAAGCGGTAGAGGTCTTCAGCTTGGCGGAGAGTCTCGGCGGGGTGGAAAGCCTCATCGAGCACCCTGCGATCATGACCCATGCGAGCGTGCCTCCGGAGACTCGCCAAGCCTTGGGCATCGCCGACGATTTTATCCGCGTCAGCGTGGGGATTGAAGAAGAGCGGGACTTGATCGATGATCTAGCCCAGGCCTTAGCGAAGGCGGAGCGAGTCTGATGTTCGATACCCTCAGGTCCGGTTTTCAGAATGCGCGCCTCTCGTTTCAGGGGAAGCGTTCCCTGACCGAAGCAGACATCGAGTCGGCCCTCAAAGAGATCCGCCTCAGCCTCCTTGAAGCCGACGTCGAGTTTGGCGTCGTTCAAAGCTTCTTAGCGCGAGTGAAAGAGAAAGCCCTCGGTGAGGTCGTCAAACTTGAGACGCGCTCCA
>PBND01000008.1 GCA_002722845.1 Myxococcales bacterium
CCCCCCGCGCCGCCGAAAAGCGCTGTCGTTTGGAGATCGTCATCTGTGGCGGCACCGGGGCGCCCGCCGGGAATCGGGCAGGCTTCTCGGCAGGCGCCGCAGCCACCTTCGGCGCCCGGGTCTCCCGCTTCGCCGTGACCACCGCCGCCGCCTGACGCATCATCCTGACCGCTGCCACCACCGCCACCGCCACTGCCTCGGGCCTGGACGTCCACGTCGCCAAAGCCGCCCCGATGGCCTTCACCGGTATAGCCACGGGCGCAGCGGTAACGCCCCCCATGACCCTGACCGCGAAAGCCAGCGCCTTCGGCACTGAGAAAGCCTCCCTCTCGAATGACCAGTCCACCCACCACATCAAGGGCGAGGATGCCGCCGGTTTGGCCGTTCCAGGTGGGGGCTTCCAAGCGACCTCCTGCAGCGACCTGAACCTGGCTGTATTGTTTGACTTCGGTGACCTGACAGCGGGCCCCGTCGCCATTCATGTAGCTGTGCTGCAGCGGCTCGACCAGCGTGAGACGAGGGCCTTCCCGGCCAGCCAACTCCACATATTCGAAGTGGCCCACATCGCCTTCCGCCGCTTGGCTTTGGTGAATCAGCAGGGTCATCCCCGCCTCGAACGGGGCGTTGCCGTCAAAACTCAGATTGAGGTCCCCAGCAGCCCCTTGGCACAAGGAGCGGACAGCCGGGATGGCGGTGGGCGTATCCAGCGCGAGCTCACCATCCCGTCCATTGCCGAAGCCCCGGGTGCATTCGGCAGTGCAGCCGTCATCGCCAAGGAGATTACCGTCGTCGCACTCTTCTTGCCCTTCATGAACCACACCATCACCACAGCGAGCCACGGCGCAATTGTTCAAGCAGGCATCACCGTCTTCATCGTTGCCATCATCGCAGCCTTCAAAACCGGGCTCGCCTTCGATCAAATCACGGCGGTGGATCCCATCGCCGCAGCGGGCCTCAGCACAGCGGGCCGTGCAACGGTCGTCGTTGTCTACGTTGCCGTCATCACAGACCTCAAAGCCCACCTCATCGGCCTCTAAGTCCTGGCGCACAATCCCATCGCCGCAGGCTGCGGGGATACAGTCATTCCGACAGGCGTCCGCGTCCAGATCATTACCGTCATCGCAACGCTCTCGACCGTCCCAGAGGTGGCCATCACCACAGCGCGCAACTCGGCAGTCGTCGACACAGGCGTCGCCCTGGAGCTCATTGCCGTCATCGCACTCTTCTTCATCACGGTGCAGAATCCCATCGCCGCAGCGGGCCAGTTGGCAGCCATTGGTGCAGTCATCTTGGGGATCTCGGTTGCCATCATCGCAGGCCTCGCCCACGTCGATACGACCATTGCCGCAGTACTCTCGCTGGCAACTGCCGGAACAGCCATCGCCGTCTTCATTGTTGCCATCATCACAGCCCTCGTAGCCGGGCTCTTCTGGGGTGAGGTCCTGGCGTTGAATCGAGTCGCCGCAACGGGCGGCCCGACAGCCCAGGGTGCAGGCGTCCTCTTCCACCGCGTTGCCGTCATCGCATTCTTCTCGACCTTCATGGATGGCCCCGTCGCCACAGCGAGGCAGCGCACAGACCGTTAAGCAATCGTCCGTATCGATGTCATTGCCATCGTCACACAATTCACCTTCCTGACGGATGCCATCGCCGCAGGTGGCGGGCTGGCACTGGGAGCAGGCATCGGTCGGGTCCTCATTGCCGTCATCACAGCCCTCCCCCGGGCCGACGACCCCATCCCCACAGCGAGCTTCCACACAGTCGTTGAGGCAGGTGTCACTGTCGATGTCGTTGCCATCATCGCAGGCCTCGAAGCCGGGGTCCTCAGAGCCCAGGTCGAGGCGTAGGACACCGTCACCACAGCGGGCCAACTCGCAGGTGTTTCGACAGGCGTCTTGGTCATCGTCGTTGCCATCATCACAGGCTTCGTAGCCCTGACTCCCCTCCGATATGTCGGTGCGAAGGACCCCATCCCCACAGCGGACGGGTGCACAGCTGCTACTGCAGCCATCCTCATCCACCGAGTTGCCATCGTCACAGGCTTCATAGCCCTCGTCTTCTGGCGCAAGATCCTGACGGACCACGCCATCGCCACAAAGGGCCGGCTCACAACTGTTGGTACAGGCGTCTGTGTTGTCTTCATTGCCATCGTCGCAGGCTTCACCGATCTGCAGACGGCCGTCGCCACACGTGGCTTCGATTTCACGGACCATGACTTCGGGACCGCCGCAGGCGATCAGGAGGAAGGGCACGAGGGGGAGTAGGCGAGCCATGGCTTAGAAGCGCTCGTAGCCGGGGGACGATGAGCCGGAGACGTCCGTCGCCTGGATGCGGATGCGTCCGTTGGCGCCGGTGCCACCGCGGCCGCCCGGACACGTGGCCGAACCACCGCCGGCCCCGGTGGCTTGCACCCGGTTATTCCCCATTTGGACATCTTGGGTGGCGAGCAGGCGGATGGAACCCCCCGCACCGCCACCACCACCGCCCATGCCGCAGCCACCGCAGGCGCTGTTGCCGTTGGAGCCCCCATTGCCTGTGGCGTAGATGCCGCCGTTCACGATGATCCGTCGGGCGCGGACGAGGATGGCGCCCGCACCGGTACCACCGGCCCCTGGACGACAGCCGTCTTCGTCGGCGCCGCCTTCACCACCAGCCCCCCCGAAGAGGAAGGAGTTGACCCCGTCGTCGGAAACCCCTGCGCCGGATTGACCGCCTCGCCGGGGGCTCCCACTGCAGCAGGCGCCACAGTTGCCACTGGCGCCGGTGCCGCCGGCCCCCGCATGACCACCGCCACCGCCACAGGCGCCATCTTGGCCCCGGTTACCACCGCCACCGCCGCTGCCCACTCGGTTGGTGCTGACGCTGCCGTAGCCGCCTTCGTGCCCTTCACCCCGGTAGCCCACCGCACAGCGGTAGACACCGCCGTGGCCCAGACCCCGGAATCCCCGGCCGTGAACCCGCAAGGCAGCCCCGCCGCCGATCACCAAATCCCCTTGGACATCGATGGCAAGGATCCCGCCGGTCGTGCCGTTCCAGGCCGGTGGGTAGATATCGGCACCGTTGCCCAGCTCGACACGACGGTATTCGTGCACCCGAACGACTTGGCAGCGATAGTTGCCGTCGTTGCGGAAGTTGTGGGTCAGGGGGTCTTCCAGGCCGAGGGCACCGCCGTCATTGGCGAGGATTCGGTTGTAATCGAAGCGGCCCCGCACCCCGGATCCCTGACTCTGGTGAATGATCACGGTCGCTCCTGGCGGGAGGTTGCCGTTGACCTCGCTGATGGCCAGTCGGCGTTCACCCTGGCTGCCACTGCAGCGGGCCCGGTCCGTATTGAGGGTGGGGTCACCGCTGGTGACGAGCTCGCCGTCGGAGGCATCACCGAAGCCCACCTCGCAGTTGGACAAGCAACCGTCGGCCTCGTTGTCGTTGCCATCGTCGCAGGCTTCTTCACCCTCGTGGACGACCCCATCACCGCAGCGGGCGGCTACGCAGTTGTTTAGACAGGCATCGGTCTCCACATCGTTGCCATCATCGCAGGCTTCGTTGCCTTCCCAGACCTGGCCATCACCGCAGGATGCGATCTCACAATTATCGAGACAGTCATCGGTTTCTACGTCGTTGCCATCGTCGCAGGCCTCGTTGTCGGCCCAGACGTGACCGTCGCCGCAGCGGGCGGGCTCGCAGCGAATGCATTCATCCGTCACCACATCATTGCCATCGTCACAGCGTTCCACACCCTCGTGAATCACATTGTCCCCACAGCGGGCGACCACGCAGGCGTTGAGGCATTCGTCGGTCTCCACGTCGTTGCCGTCATCGCAGGCCTCCACATCTCGGTGGACGAAACCGTCGCCGCAGGCGGCGGCCGTGCAGTCCGTTAGGCAGGCATCGCTATTGTCCCCATTGCCATCATCGCAGGCCTCATTGCCCTCCCAGACATGACCGTCGCCACAGCGAGCCAGACGGCAGGCGTTGGTGCAAACATCGCCGTTGAGCTCGTTGCCATCATCACAAGCTTCAAAGCCTTCGTCGCCGGGGGCGATATCAAGCCGGTGATGTCCGTCCCCGCAGGCAGCTAAAATACAACCGACCAGACAGCCATCCCGTTGATCGTCGTTACCGTCGTCACAGGCCTCGTAGCCTTCGGCACCGAGTTCGAGATCCAAGCGTCGATGCCCATCGCCGCAGCGGGCTGCCTCGCAGCTCGTCAGGCAGCCGTCGTTGTCCCGGCGATTGCCGTCGTCGCAGGTCTCGCCCGCATCCACGATGCCGTTGCCACACTCTTCTCGTAGACAGCCGGCGGCACAACCATCACCGCTCTCCTCATTGCCGTCATCACACTCTTCGTAGCCCGGGGCACCAAAGGGGAGGCCCCGGCGAACCTGCCCATCGCCGCAGCGGGCGACCGTGCAATCGGTGAGGCACTCGTCGCCATTGTCTCCATCGCCATCGTCACAGGCCTCAAAGTCCTCGGCGCCGGCCTCCAGATCGGCTCGGACGATGCCATCACCGCAGCGGGCGAGGGCACAGTTGCGCAAGCAGCCATCGGTTTCGTCCTCATTGCCATCGTCACAGGCTTCTACCCCCTCTTGCTGGACCCCATCGCCGCAGCCGGCGGGGGCACAATCGATACAGGCATCATCGGAGGAGTCGTTGCCATCGTCGCAGCCCTCGCCGGGGCCGACGATCCCATCGCCACAACGGGCTTCCTGACAGTTGCTTAAGCAGACGTCGGTATCTTCGGAATTTCCGTCATCGCAGGCTTCGAAACCCTCTGCACCCTCGCTCAGATCGGTGCGGACGATGCCATCGCCACAGCGGGCCAGCACGCAGCCGCTGAGGCAGGCATCCTCATCGCTGTCGTTGCCATCATCGCAGATCTCTTGGTCGGGATGGTTGTCGGGCAGTCCGGCCCGAAGGATCCCATCGCCGCAGCGGGCGAGTTGGCAACCATTGGTACAGGCATCTTCGTCGATACTGTTGCTGTCCTCACAGGCTTCGAAGCCCTCTGCGCCCGGCTCAAGGTCGGTGCGCAGGATGCCATCACCACATAAGGCCCCTCGACAGGCGTTCCGACAGCCATCGTCGTCCACTGAGTTACCGTCATCGCATTCTTCTTCGCCCTCGACGACCCCATCACCACAGACGGCGTTGCCCATTGCCGCGCCTCCATCCACCCCATCGCCTGGGGCAACGACGACAGGAGATTGGCAGGCGATCAGCGACAGGAGGAGAAGGGAACGATAGGGCATGGGTGGGAAACTCCAGAAAACCGGCGGCGGCAGGCTGGTGGTAGATTGCCAAAAGGGATGGGGTCAGGACAAGCCGTGGCCGGCCTTGGGCCTGGATGAGGCCCATGGGCCTTTGCCCCCCGGTCCCAGCCCAGCGCCGGCTTTGGCCTCCGCTACCCAGATCGGTGCTGCGATGGGGAAAATTTATGCGCCGCGGGTTTGGGAGCTTGGGTTGCCTGTGATAAGCACCCTCTAGGAGACAGGTATGCGGTTTTGCGTCGGTTTCCTCATGGCGCTAGCCCTGGTCGGTTGCCCAGAGGAGCAGACCCGCTGCACGGCGCTTAGTTGTCCGGTGGGGCAGGTCTGCCATAGCGATGGCGAGTGCAAAGACGTGCTGTGTCAGTCCCACAGTTGCGCCGATGATCGCACGGTCCTCCTGTGCCTGAGCCAGACGCAGACCCGCGAGAAGTCATGTGGCGAGAATGAACTTTGTCTGCACGGTCGTTGCGAACTGGCCGCCTGCACCCCGGGGTCTTACCGCTGCACCCCGGCGATGGTTCGTGAGCGTTGCTTGAGCAACGGCCAAGGCTACAAAACGGACCCTTGCCCTGACGACACCAGTTGCCATGAGGGGGCCTGTCTGCCGGAGAGTTGTGGCCCCGAAGACAACAGTTGCGTCGACACGGAAACCGTACGGCAATGCAACCGGAACCGGACCGCCATGGAGACGGTGGCCTGTGATCCGGGAATGCGATGTGCCCGTGGAGCCTGCCGGAGCGTGATTTGCCGTCCGGGCGAGACGGGTTGTGCCGATG
This sequence comes from Myxococcales bacterium, assembly GCA_002722845.1. Classification (GTDB taxonomy): domain Bacteria; phylum Myxococcota; class UBA4151; order UBA4151; family UBA4151; genus UBA4151. Next base: position 6,047 of record PBND01000008.1, read on the forward strand.
AGACCCACGCAGGGCATTGCGACGACACGGGGACCGCATGGGTTCCCGACCAAACCTGTGACCCGGACACGTTGTCGAAATGTCACGGTGGCGAGTGTGTCCCCGAATGCACTCGTCAGGCGATGGTGGGCGCATCCTACCTCGGCTGCAACTACCGGGCGATCGAGTTGCCTAATTTGCGGGGCCCCGAACACGACCCTCATCCCTTCGCGGTGACGGTGGCGAACTCCTCCAATGTTCCGGCCAAAGTCCATCTGTGGCAGCCCGGGCAAGTCCAGCACGTCGAGGACTTGGTTTGGGAGCAACCCCAACTCTGTAGCGGCATCGACTGTCTGGAATCCCGACAGGAGCTCGCCGAAGCCTTGGTGGCTCGAACGGAGATCGATCAGGTCCTCGCCCTGTTGCCCGAGGACCTTCGAGCCGGCGGCAGCGGCTCGGCAGCCTGGTACGCAGCCGAATGTCCTGAGGGGGGGCGCTGTCGTCTGCATTCTGACCGGCCCGGCGGTGGTTTTTCGGGCTTGAGCCTGCCTTCCCGCGGCCGTTGTGTCGTGGGGGAAGAAGCCATCCCAGTGCCTTGTTTTGTGACCGACCCATCGGAACGAATCGCCATCACCTTGGGCAAGCAGCGGGTCGTGCTTCACGATGTGGTGGTCGGAGGGCGTCTCAGCGCCGACCGCCAACGGGTGGAAACGGGCCGACTCGTGGGTTTGGTCACCGAAGCTCAGGCGGCGGAGATCCTTCTCGATGACCCGGAGGTTTCCGACGGGCAATTGGTCACCCTCGCAAGCTACCTAGATCCTGGTGCCCGCCTCGATGAAACGGCCGATCGGCCGGCCGGATGGCAACTCAAACTGAGCTTCTCCACCCAGGCCCGACCCGGGGAGGTGCCCGGCGAGGACAGTGGGCAGCGCTTGCTCTCTGCCTTCGTCAACGAGCTCGGTGGCTTTATCGATGCCCGTGTTCAGTCGGAAGTGCTCGCTGCCAACGGCGAAGTGGTCGGTCGGCCCCAGGGGGCGGTCCAATTCGTGGAGGTCCCCCCCAGGGCACCGCCATCCTGCTGCTCAACTCCAATCGCCGAGCCGAAGTCGGCCCGGTGAGCGCGGGTTATCGCTTGGGGGCCTCAGTGCCCGTCTCGGCCTTTCAGTTTAACCCGCTCTGCTGCAATTTTAACTATTCCAATGACGCCAGCCTCCTCCTCCCCGAGAGCGCCGGTGCCGATGATTACGTGGTGCTCTCCCAACCCCAGTGGTTCGAGAAGCCAGGCTTTGTCAGTATTGCTTCCTTAGCCGACGGCACCGAAGTCACCTTGATCTTGCCGCCATCGCTGCGAGAGCGACCCGATCGCGTCAACGCCGGCGAGAATGTGGAGTTCGATGCCCAGGGCCAGGCGACCTTGACCTTGGCTGCGGACGAAGTGTGGACGCTACTGACTCGCAATGGCACGCCGAACCCTGACCTGACCGGGCTGAGGGTGCTCACCCGGGGCGGCAAGGGGGTCTTGGTGTATTCAGGCCATGAGTCGATGCAGGTGCCCAGCCAAATGGGGGCACCGGATCATGTGGAGGAGATGATTCCACCTCTTGATACCTGGGGGCGTCGTTTCATCGTGACACCGCCGGTGCGGCGGAATCCCGACTACGCCGGTGAGACCACCTGGTATCGAGTCTTGGCCGGACCGACAGGGGTTCGCTTCTCCGTCCCCGACACGGAACTCGGCCCTGGCTATGCGGGCAGCATCGTCGAGTGCTCGACGCTGGTTCGGGATGAGCGGGTCCAGCTCGCGGCTCTTGAGAGTTGTGCCTTCTCGGCCCAGGGTGATTTCTTTCTCGAAGCCGATGGGCCCGTCCTCATCGCCCAGCTCTTTGCTGGGCAGGAGGCCGTGGCCTTGGACCAACTCATCGCTGCCGGTGATCCGAGCATGACCATCATTCCACCGATCGATCAGTTGCGGTCTTCCTATCTGTTCATGACCCCAACGACCTATGCGGCCGATTATGTGACCGTTGCCGTGCCCGGTGATGTGGACTTGTTGCTCGACGGCGTTATCGTCGACCTGATCAACATGGGTGAGGTCGGCGTCGACCCCTTCCTGGTGGAACAACCCACGGCCATTGGGGATAGTCAGTGGGTTCGTTATACGATCCGCCTGTCCGATGGTGCCCATCGCCTTGAATCGGCCCAGCCGGGCGTTGCATTCTCTGCCAGTGTTTATGCTTTCGATGCCTTCGTTTCCTACGCCTATCCCGGCGGAATGAACTTGGCGAAAGCAGCCCAATGAAGCGGGTTCTCGGGCTCGCTCTTCTCCTCTTGGGATGCGCTGAGCCTGACGGCGAACGTGACGATCCCTGCGGTGTCGATCAGGGCCTGGTCGGCGAAGCCTGTGAAGCCATCGTTTGCCCGGCGGCGAGTCGCTTATGTCTCGATGCGGTGGAGATGGAGATCTGCAACGAGCACGGGACCTCGAGGACGCGGATCTCCTGCCCCGAGGGCGAGATCTGTCACGATGGGGAATGCGTCGTCTCAGAATGCCTTCCTGGGCAGTTGCGTTGCACCGAGGGGGGACTCCGGGAACGTTGCGCACGGGATGGTCGTGGTTATCAGCCTGACCCCTGTCCGGTGGGGCAGGGCTGTGCCGAGGGTGACGGCGGCGTGGCCTGTGAAGCGCAAATCTGTACGCCCGATGGCACCCGTTGCCACGAGGTTGGGGAACGAGCACCCCAGTTACAGCGATGCAATGCTGGCGGCACAGCCTGGGTCGACGACCGCTGCAATGTGGCCTTGTCGGAGATCTGCATGGTCATCGACGACGTCGCCGGTTGCCATCGACCCCTCTGCGACCCGGGCGATACCGGCTGTTTCGACGACCATACGATCGGCATCTGTAATGCCGCGCGCAATGGCTGGGACCCGGATCGCAGCTGCGATCAAGAAGCCGGTGAAGTCTGTGCCGGTGGGCGCTGCGTGAGCCAGTGTGAGTTGGAGGTGGGGAACACCTCCTACATGGGCTGTGAGTTCTTCGCCGCGGAGCTGGGGAACTTGACGACCTTGGGTCACGAACAACACCCCTACGCACTGGTCGTGGCGAACCCCATGGATGGGCCCGTCTCCGTCGACGTCACTTACAAGGCTCACGAAGGTGCGGAGCCGGCTTACGCACAGATGATTTCCAACCGGCGGGTCGACCCCCCCGGTGAGATTCTCCATTCTGAAGTGCGTGACGCTGCCCGGCAACTCGTTCCGGGACAGGACCGATTGTCCGGGCTGATCCAGGGGGTCGAGATTCCCTCGGGCGGGACGGCAACCCTGTTGATCATGGTCAACGGTGAGCGGTTTAACGTGGGCCCGGCCGTGTTGAACGGGCGGGGGACAGGTCTTGATTACAAGGGCTTGCGATTGGTCAGCACCCGGCCCGTGGTCGTGTACCAGTTCAATCCGCTGTGCTGTAACACCAATGCCTCGAACGACGCGAGCTTGCTCTTGCCAGTGTCTGGTTTGGGGCGCCGATATCACGCCTTTGCCGGGCCCAGTTGGCCCTTTGGTCGTAACTACTATCCCGGGACCGTCACCCTGATCGGTACCCAAGACGAAACCCAGGTCGACCTCTATTTCGAGCATGCCCCGCACCATACCTTGATCTTGGATCGGCAAGGCATGCCCGTTCCCGACGCGGACGGACGGGCGACGGTCACCCTCAACCGGTTTCAGACCCTCAATCTGGAGTCTGGAAACCTCGGCGACCTGACCGGATTGCGCATGGAGGCTGATAAACCCATCGGCCTGTTCGGCGGTGCCGTTTGTAGTCAACTGCCCTTTGGTAGTCGGGCCTGTGACCACCTCGAAGAGCAGTTGTTGCCCGATGAAACCTGGGGGCGTCGGTATGTGGGCGCGCCCTTCCGACGCCGGAACCCGGAGAGTCTACAAGAGACCGGCTACTTCCGTTTGATCGCGGGGGAGGACGGTGTGCGGGTCGGTTTTGACCCGCCGATCGAGCAGCTCCTCGCCGACTCGGTCGAGGCGGGCATTCCTTATGGCGTGGGATCGCCCATCCCGTCTTGCACCGACTTTCTCCAAGGCCAGATCCTCATTCTGGGACCCCATGAAAATTGCGAGTTCAACACCCGCCTGGGATTCAAGGCCGAGTCCGAGCACCGGTTTGCGATGATGCATTTTATGAGTGGTCAAGAATCGACGGGGCTCGCAGCCCATGCGGGGGATCCCGCCATGATGGTGGTGGCGCCCATGGATCAATACAGAGACCAATATATGTTTCTCACGCCCAGTACTTACCACGTCGACTATGTGAACGTGGTGGGGCCTGAGAACATGGGCATTCGTCTCGATGGTCACCCGGTGGCTGAGATGCCCTGTGAAGCGCCAGAGGACCCCAACGAGGCCCCTTGTCTCTTGCAGCCATGGCAGGAGTTTGGTCGCTCCGGGCAGGGGAGTCTCATCCTGCGGGTCGATGATGGCCCCCACGTGATCGAGTCGGCCGGCGGAGATCGCTTTGGTCTCATGGTCTACGCCTTCGATAGCCATGTCAGTTACGCCTACCCGGGCGGACTGGATCTGACGAAGTACTAGCGGCGTCGCCCCGTGGGCTGCCTAGACGCCCTCTTTCGGATCGCCGCCGATGATGCCCCCGTCGAGGGCGCGAATGGCGACGACGGCCGGCTGGGGAGGACGCCCCTCTTTCTGGTGGGGCCAGCGGGAGCGGGGCTTGGCTAAGGTTGCATCGTAATGGGCACCGGGGTGCTGGATGCTGACAAAGAGCGTGCGTCCGTCCGGCGTAAACGAGGGCCCAGTGCATTCGGCGCCGGTGGGGACCCGTAGGAAGCGTCGCGGAACCGCCCGGCCTTCGCCAGCCACTGGGCAAAGAAAGATTCCATCACAGGTCAGGCCATCGCGCTCCATCCCATCGGTACAGACCCAAAGGCGGCCCGAGGGATCAAAGCGGAGGTTGTCGGGGCAGGACACCCAGCCTCGCTCGGTGAGGCCATCGCCATATTTGGTGCCTTCGTGGCGGGCTGGATCGCCGCAGCGGATGAGCGCATCCCAGCGCATCTTTTTCGCACCGTGCCCCTGGGGACCCGGCGGCATGATTTCGAGGATTTGACCATGGGCATCCCGGGCCCTTGGGTGCACGGCATCGACGGCCTCGGGGGCGCGATAGCGATTGTAGGTGAGGGCCACGTAGACCCGACCGGTTTTGGGATCCACTGCGATGCCTTCAGGGCGATCCATCGGTGTGGCACCCAGTCGATCGGCTGCCCGTCGCGTTTCGATGAGCACATCGCCTTGGTCGTTAAAGCCATGCTCTTTGGTCAGGGGGCCTTGCCCGTGGATGAGGTCGAGCCACGTCACGCTGCCATCGCTGTCGAAGCGGGCCACGGAGAGCGTGCCATGATCCAACAGGTGGCCCCCGGCCGAAGCCGGACCGTCACTGACCAAGCGATAGAGGTACTCCATGCCCGAATCATCGGCCATGTAGAGGACCGCTCGGCCGTCCTCGCTGACAGTGCAGGCGGCACCCTCGTGGCTGAAGCGCCCGAGGGCCGTCCGCTTCACGGGCGGGCGCTTGGGATCCCGTGGGTCGTATTCGACCATCCAGCCAAAACGATTGGGCTCCCGAGGCTCCTTGCTGACGTCGAAACGGTCCCAGAAGCGCCAGAACCCGAAGTCCGGACGGCCATCGATGCCGAAGCGCTCCAGGTTGGCCCGCTCCTGACCATCTCCCAGTTGCCCACCGAAGTAGTTGTCTACGTTTTCCTCAGCGATGAGCACCGTGCCCCAGGGGGTCACGCCGCCGGAGCAGTTGGCCACGGTGCCAATCACGCGCCGACCTGACGGGTCCTCAGAGGTTTGCATTCGGGCGTGGCCCGCCGCCGGTCCCCGCAGCTCGAAGGGGGTTGAGCCGCCGTCAAAACGGCGAGTCAGCGGGCTCGGTACGACGCGCCAGCCTTCCGGACCCAAGCGGATCTCCACAACGCTGTGCCCGTGGGCCGCGAGTTCGGTTTCGCATTGGGCCTGGCTCAGCAGCGGTGCACTGGCCCGTCGCCCCGGTGGCATGTCGGGGAACATGACTCGGGCGATGGTCAGTTCATGATTTACGCACAGCAGCCCCCGCTGCACGCCATCGAGATCGGGGAGGGGCAGGAAGGCGGTGAAGTCGCAGTGGGTGCCAAAGCGCTGTCTTTGCTCATCGGCGGTGATTCGGGACAAATCGCCCGGGAAGTCCGAGCCATCCTCGAGACTTGCGCCCCAGGCCAGAAGGACCTGGGCCTGATAGCCCTCGGGGACGTGTAGGTGATCGTCGATGCCAGGGGCCACTTCGGTGAAGCTCCGAGGGCGGGGCTGCGAGGCTTTGTTGGGGCTGCTGGTGGCCTCTTGCTGCTTTGGCGTGCAACTGTGGCGGCAGCCGAGCCCAAAGGCGGCGGCAGCGAGGGCTGTCTTGCCGATCATCTCCCGCCGACTCAGCCGCCGGTTGATGAGTTCGGTCAGGCTGGGCCCGGTCACGGGTCTAGCCCCCAACGACCTGAGTCAGTCGTTCGAGCAAGTCGATCTCTGTAATGATGCCGGTGAGTTGGGTGCCTTCGGTGACGAGGACCACCTGATGGTTGCGAAAGTGGGGGGCCAAGGTGGCGAGCGGCGTATCGAGCTCGGCCGTGGCGAAGTTGGATTCGACCAAATCCGCGGCCGTGGCCTGGTCGTTGGGCTGGGTCAGGAGATGTTGCAATAGGTTGCGTTCGGTCAGGACCCCAAGCAGGTGCCCGTCGTCGTTCAGCACCGGCAATTGGCTCACGTCATTCTCCCGCATGAGCGTCACCGCCTCGGCCACCGCCGTGGTGCCGGCCAAACTGATGACTGGGCTATTGGGGTCGAGAAGATCGGCCACGGTGCCCGCACTGGCCGCCGGGCCCAAGAAGCCATTCTCCGCCATCCATGTGTCGTTAAACTGTTTCGTGAGGTAGCGCATGGCCGAGTCTGGCAGCAGGACCACGATGTTCTCTTTTTTCTGCGTTCGTTCAGCATAACGGATGGCCGCCATCACCGCGAGCCCCCCCGAACCACCGGTGAGGATACCTTCGAGGCGGGCGAGGTCCCGATTGGCATGAAAAGACTCGTGGTCGGTGACTTGAATGATCTCGTCGATGAGGTCTAAATCGATGGTTCCCGGCAGGATATCCTCGCCCACCCCTTCGACTTTGTACGGATGGGCCTGGACCATCTTTCCAGTGCGCTTCAGATCGTAGTAGATGGATCCGATCGGATCGGCCCTCACCAGTTTGATCTCGGGTTTTTGCTCCCGCAGATAACGCCCGGTGCCACAGATGGTCCCACCGGTCCCCAATCCAGCCACAAAGACGTCGACCTCGCCGTTGGTTTGTTGCCAGAGTTCAGGCCCGGTGCTGAGGTAGTGGCTCTGGGGGTTTGAGGGATTGAAGTACTGGTTGGCATAGAAGGCGTTGGGGGTCTCCTCGGCGATGCGGCGACTGACCGAGTAGTAGGAGCGGGGGTCGTCGGGCTCGACGTTGGTGGGGGTAATGACCACCTTCGCACCCACCGCCCGCAGACTGGCGATCTTCTCCTCGCTCATCTTGTCGGGCATCACGAAGATGCATTTGTAACCCCGAACAGCTGCCACCAGCGCCAGGCCCATGCCCGTGTTGCCGCTGGTGGCTTCCACGATGGTCCCACCAGGATGAATCTCGCCGGCTGCTTCCGCTTGATTGATGATGTTGAGGCCGATGCGGTCCTTCATGGACCCACCGGGATTCAGGTACTCCAGCTTGACGTAGATGTCCGCTGGTACATGGGCTGCCATCTGGTTCAGTCGAACAAGGGGTGTCTGCCCGATGGCGTCGAGAACATGGGAGACGGATCCGGTCATGAGGCTCATCGTGTGGCTCCTGCCTAGAAGGCGCTGTGCGCCTACCTTCAATCTCGATCCCTGGCAATTGCCGTTGGTTTTCGTCCCGATGATCCGCTAGACTCCCCTCACGAAGAATTGGGGGCACAGTATGTCCGAAGACGAGAACATCGAAGCCGCTGAAAGCCAGCCGGACGCTGAAGCAGCCGCACCGAATCCGGCGCAGCCCTTGGATCCGGAGAGCCTGCATGGCCGGGTGCACACCTTTATCGAGGAGATGATCAATCCCAGCCTCGCCAGCCACGGTGGCTGGATTGAGATCGACAAAGTCGATGAGGACAAGGGGCTTGTCACCATGAAGATGGGCGGCGGTTGCCACGGTTGCGGCGCCAGCGCGGCGACCATGAAGTATGGCATCGAGACGGCCATCAAAGACGAGTTCCCCGAGGTCCTGAGCGTCGAGGATGTCACCGACCACAGTACCGGTGAAAATCCCTTCTTTATGGGTAACCCCTTCGCTGGAATTTAGGCAGGTCCCCCCCGGTGACGAGCCCAGTGACAGGCCCATCCACCCGACTGATCGGCGTCTATCACGCCGACGGCAGTTTTATGGGGGAGCTGCGCTACGCCATGGGCCTCTTTCGAGGCGTGCACTGCTCCCTTTGTGACATCAGCCATGGTGGGGTTCGTATGAAAGAAGCCTTTCGCCAATGGATGGAGAGTCGCTCCGAGACGGTAAAAATGCTTCACCTCGATGAGCAGCCCAGCGATTTGGCTGCCTTTACCCTCGGCCAGACCCCCTGCCTGGTGTTGGATCGGGGTGCTGGCTGGGAGATGCTGCTGGGCGATGCGGACCTAAAAGCCTGTGGCGGCGACGTGGCGAGCTTTGTCGCTGCGGTCGAGGCCCGCTTGGCTGCTGCGCCCTGAGGGCTCCGCTCTCCCTGGCGTGACAGCCCGCCTCCCTCTGGGCTAATGTGCCGCACCTGCGGAGTGCCCATGAAAAATAGCCTTCTCTTTGCACCTGTCCTTCTCGTCCTCGCCTGTGGTGAGCAAGTGGTGGTCCGTGAGACCGAAGCCAGCTGCGGCAACGGCAAAGTGGAAACCGGTGAGCTCTGCGACGATGGCAACCTTGAGCACACTGACAGTTGCACGGGCTCCTGCCAGCCAGCCCAATGTGGTGATGGGGTCCAGCGACAGGATCTGGGGCCCGAGGATCCCGGCTACGAGGAATGCGATGACGGCAACACCAACTGGCAGGACGGTTGCGTGGAAGGCTGCCGGGTCGCCGATTGTGGCGATGGATTTTTGCGGGTGGACCAGGGCGAGGGGAGCGATGATTTCGAGCGCTGCGATGATGGCAATGAGGTGGACGAAGACGGTTGCCTAAGCAACTGTGAGGAAGCCCGCTGCGGCGATGGTATTCTGCGCCAAGACAGGCAACGGGGCCAACCGGGCTTTGAGGCCTGTGATGATGGCAACGATGACGACAGCGATCATTGCCTCAACGATTGCGTCGAGGCCCGTTGTGGCGATGGGGTGCTCGGGCCTGGTGAAGGCTGCGACGATGGCAATGCGGACCCCAGTGACTCCTGTACCGATTGCCAGCCGGCCAGTTGTGGCGACGGCGTGCTGCAGATCGGCGAACTCTGCGATGATGGCAATGCGGTGGATACGGACAGTTGCCTCAACAATTGCGCCCCGGCCCGCTGCGGTGATGGGGCCGTGCAAGCGGGTCAAGAGGCCTGCGATGATGGCAACGGTAACGACCAAGATGCCTGCACCCGGGCCTGCCTGCTGGCCCGTTGCGGCGACGGGATCACCCGTCGGGATCTCGAGCCCGAAGAAGCCGGCTTCGAGGCCTGTGATGATGGCAATCTGCTCGATACCGACGCCTGTACCAACGCGTGTGCGGAAGCCCGCTGTGGCGATGGTATTCAGGCCCTCTGGGAACGCTGCGATGACGGTAACCGAGACGGGACTGATGGCTGCACCGATACCTGTGAGCCGGCCCGCTGTGGCGATGGCATTCGTCGGGCGGATCTGGAAGTGGGGCAGGAGGGTTATGAGCAATGCGACGATGGCAATGCGGTGGAGAACGACGGTTGTCTCTCCAACTGTGTGGAAGCCCGCTGCGGCGATGGCATCCTCGTGCCAGGCGTGGAGGAATGCGACGACGGCAATGAGGTCGAAACCGACCTCTGTACGAACCTTTGTCGGATCGCCCGTTGCGGTGATGGGGTCGTTCGAGAGGGGTTAGAGCGCTGCGATGACGGCAATGGTGACGATGCGGACGGCTGTCGCAACACCTGCCAGTTAGCAGCTTGCGGCGACGGGGTTCAGCGCCTTGACCTCGCCCCGGGCACCGAGGGCTACGAAGCCTGTGATGATGGCAACGCCGTGGAGTCGGACAGTTGTCGCAATGATTGCGCGGTCGCCCGCTGTGGTGATGGCGTTCGGCGTCTCGACCTCCAAGCGGGCGATGTGGGCTACGAAGCCTGCGATGATGGTGACCTGGTACCCACGGACGCTTGCACGGATCGCTGCCTAGAAGCCCGCTGCGGCGACGCCATCATTTGGGAAGACAACGAGGAATGTGATGACGGCAATGAGGTTGCCGAAGACGAATGCACCGATGTCTGTGTGGAGGCCATCTGCGGTGACGGTGTGGTTCGGGAAGATCTCGATGAAGGCGAGGCGGGCTTTGAAGCCTGTGATGATGGCAACGACGACAATACCGACGCTTGCGTTTCGGGCTGTCTTGCACCGGTCTGTGGCGATGGCTTTGTCCATGCCGGCGTCGAGTCTTGCGATGATGGCGATGACATCGACGACAATGCCTGCAGCAATGATTGCACGCGCAACATACCGGGCCTCAGCCGGGAAGATGCGGCAAGAACCTGTCTCGCCATCCAACAGGAAGCACCGCAGGCAGCCAGTGGTATGTATTGGATCGACATCAACGGTGGCGACACGGGCGATGCAATCGAGACCTACTGCGACATGGATTACGATGGTGGCGGCTGGACGGCCTGCTACAGTTTCGAGAACACCGACGCTGTGGACATCGATTGCAATGACGGGACCTGGGCCCACCCCTGTGTGGACTTTACGATGAGTGCAGAGACCGGAAGAGAGCTGATGGTTCACCTTGAGGACGGGGATGGGCAAGCGGTGTATCAGGCGAATGGGGATCGGGACGGAGACTGGACTTACACGAACCTGACCAGCACCAACGGATCGAGCTCCCAGTATCAGCGCAACTCACAACACAGCCGTCCGGTGAGGCTCAACGATGGTCGTTTTCTCACCATCTCGGGTTATGACGGCTCCAATGCAGGTTGGGGCGGCTCCTGGGGCAATGGCTACGTGATCGTGGTCAACACCGGCGACTGTTACGCGTGTGACGTGGTGTTGTCGGCCATGAGTCATCGACACAGCTCACCAGAATACAGTCGCTGCGAAGAACGAAGCTTCTCTGGTTTCACCCCGGCCCACGAGGTGATGTACGACGGGGCGGCCAACATCACAACGAACGGCGGCGCCACCTTGCCGGCGGATAAAGCCTACCGTGGGACCTTTCGCTTTCTCGTTCGATAAGCGCCTCGCCAAAGGGTCGCCGACTCTTTAAGGAGCCCTGTCCAAGGAGCCCCGCATGATGCGTTTTTTTGCCACGTTAAGCCTGACGCTGTGGGCAGCCTGTGCGTCCAGCCCCGCACCGAAACCTGATCCCTTCGAAGCGGCCGAAGCCGTCCATATGAGTCCCGACGGCCTGTTGAAGTTGACCCAGGCCCTTCCAGGCGAGGTGACCATCACGAAATCCGCCATCGGTTATGTCGTCGGGGCCAAGGGCCAGGACACCGACTTGACCTGCGTGGTCGGTGGCCTGGCTCAGGTGGACGCCGGAGCCCTGCTCTATAGGGCCCTGCGCAATACTGTCGATGCTTGGGTCAAGTCCCCCCTCGGCGATGGCTTTAAGGTTGATGACCCTTGGACCGGGACGGCCGGGGACTATCCGGTCTTCGGCCTGCGGGTTCAGTTGCGCTTGAAGGATGGCAGTGTGGATGCGGTGCCGGCCCTGGTGATCGCCCATCATGCGGCCCGCATTTACTGTGTCGACAGCAAGTCAGACGACCGGGAGCGTCTCCTGCAGCATGGGGCTCGGATCGCCCTGGGTTTGCAGTGGAAGGGAACCGCTGATCACCGGCTCCCCGGGCGCTCCCTCTTGCATATGGCCCATCGCTCAGGTCCGCGGAATCTGCCGGTGGGTTACTACGAAGAGGGACTCGGTCGGGGCAGCGATGGCAACGTCCATTACACCGAGACCTTCTTGTTCTTTCAAATGGGCAGCGACGGACAAGAATTCCGGGCCCGAGACGTCGGGTTTCGGCAGGTCAGTTTGCCCGATGGAACCCTGGACGAAATGACGAGTGCCTGGGTCGAGAACGGACGAATGGCCGGCTCAGCGACCTTTCATCGGCTCGAGACCGGCGGATATCGAATCACCGGTGTGGCCGAGGGTAAACCCGTTGAGGAGACGATGGAGGGGGTCAAACTCACCTCCCATGGCGTCGTCTACCTCTGGTTGAAGGATCAGCCCAAAGGAGCGAGCCGGACCTTTCAGTTGCCCTCAAGGCAGCGGCCTTGGACCAAGAGCCTCAAGGTAACCGTCGAAGCGGTCCTCGAAGATGGTGCCCGGGCTGTGGTGGCCCAGGAGACTTGGAAGGGCGAGACTCGAGAAGCACGGCTCGTCATCGGTCAAGACGCCCTCTGTCGTCGGGTGAGCCAACGGGTCAGCCCAGACACCATCCTCGTGGGGACACCGGCCTGGTCGACGTCGGGCGGCCCAGGAGTGGACCGGGCCGAGCCGTCAGCCCAAGACCGTTAGGGAATTCGTGTAGATTCCCACCGCTTTAGCGGTGCTGCGTGGTGATTTGCTCAGCAATCTGATAAGCTGCGCAGCCTTTGGGTCGGAGGAATGTCCTATTCTCTTCACCAGGCTGGGGATCTAGGATCCCTCTATCAGCGATCCTTCCGATCGCCTGGGGTGCTGATGCGAAAGTCACTGGCCGGTCTGTTCGCCCTCTCCCTGATCACCGGCTGTGGTGATCTCAACAACAGTCCCGCGCAGGTCGAGGGCTACGAACGTGGTGTTTGCGCTGCGGACGAGTTCCTCTGCGGTGGTACGGAGTGTGTGCCCACCGAATGGATCTGCGATGGCAACGAAGACTGCAGCGGGGGTCAGGACGAAGTGCGTTGCGATGCCGGTGGTCCCATTGATCCACGGGATCCGATTGGTGGCGGCGGCGGTGGTGCTGGCCAGTCCGATTATCCAGAGGAAGGGGAGGATCGCTATGGCGACACAGCCGCTGAAGCCACAGGGATTCAGGTGCCTAGTCGTCTCCCCGGGCGCCTGGACATCGACGATAAGGATTATGTGAGCTTCACAGCTGGTGTCAGCGAAGTGCACCGAATCCAGACCTTGGGCAACCTGGCGACCGCCTGCCAACTTCTCGACCGGGCCGGCCGCAGTCTGGCCCAAGACGCGGGAAGTGGCGAAGGGGACAACTGCAAGCTTGAGCAGCGTTTGATTGCCGGTGGTACCTACACGGTCGAGATTCTACTCGATCGGGGGATGGGCGGGACTTATGATCTCGATGTCTCCATCATCGAGGGCGTGCAAAGCGAGTGCGGTAACGGCCGTATCGAGCCCGGTGAGGCCTGTGATGATGGCAACCGCCGCAGCGGTGACGGTTGCTCGGCCGCCTGCCGTGAAGAGACGCCGGCGGTTTGCGGTAACGGTGAGGTAGAGCCCCGAGAAGGCTGCGACGACGGTAACCAGGTTGATGGCGATGGTTGCGACAGCAACTGCCAGCGGGAAGAAGGTGGTGGCGGCGGTGGTGGCTTGTTTGGCGAGTGCGGCGACGGTGTCGTGGATCTCTTCGAGCAATGCGATGATGGTAATAATGTCGCTGGCGATGGTTGTGATCCGGCCTGCATGGAAGAAGAGGCGGTGGTGCCTGACGACCACTCGGATCTGGCCGACGAAGGGACCCTGGTGGTCCTTGGCGAAGCGGTTCCCGGCGAGATCGGCATGCGAGAGGATGTCGATTGGTTTCGGTTTGATGCCCACCGACCCGGTCTCTGGACTATCGAGACGACGGGAGCCCTCGACACCATCTGCCGGCTCTACTCTGTCGAAGGCGCTGAACTGGCCGACAACGACGATGGCGGCGAGGGTACGAACTGCCGCATCGAGCACGAGATTCTCGCCCCGGGCGAGCACCGAGTCCAGGTCAGCTCGTTCATGGGTCGTACCGGCTTGTATTCCTTGTCGGTCACCGCTCCGGCCGAGGGCGGTGGCGATCCGGACCCTGATCCCGGGGTGGACCCGGACCCGGGTGAGGAGCCTGTGGAGCCTGAGCCCGGTGACGACCACGGTGACGAGATCGGCGCGGCCCGGGACCTGTCGCCAGAAGGTGCGGCCGGTAAGTTGGAGCAAATGGGGGACCTCGACGTCTTCCGTATCGATCCCGATGCCGCTGGCGAGTGGACGGTTCGAACCACGGGTAATATCGACGTGACCTGTCGTCTAATGGATGCAGACGGTGTTGAGTTGGAGGCCAACGATGACGGTGGGCTCGGTCTCAACTGTAGCATCAGCCGAGTTCTGGCCCCTGGTACCACCTATTACTTCGAGGTGGCGGGTTTCAATAATGCCCGCACGGGTGCCTATGCGGTGGAATTGATCGCGCCTGGCGACGACCCGAATGGGGATCTACATGGTGACGATCGGGCCAGTGCCGCTGCCCTTGATGCCTTTGGCCAGGAGGTCGTCGCAGCGATCGACGAGTCCGGGGACATCGACTACTTCTCGATGACCGCCAACGCGGCCGGTGCTTGGCGCATCGAGTCCAGTGGGAACCTCGATGTGGTGTGTAGCCTTGAAGACGCCCAAGGGATGGAACTCGCCGTTAATGATGACGGTGGTGTGGGGACCAACTGCTTGCTGACCCATGAACTTGAGATCGGGCAGCAGGTCTTCATTAAAATCCGCGCATTCAGCAACTTTGCGACCGGTTCTTATGCCTTCACGGTGACTTCGCCCTAGCATTGCGTTTCCGCTTCCATTATAGCGCCGCACCCTTGAGGAGCCTGAGCCATGCCTAGCAATACGCAACAGACCCGTAAGATCCGGGCCAACAAGAAAGCGAACCGTGGAACCAAGCGGAAGGCTTCTGTCCGGACTCAAGGCACGACCCGCAGCTATGAAGAGTTGTTCGGTCAGCCTAAGGATGAGGCCAAAGCCGAAGCCTAAGCGCTCCGGGCCAGGATCCCCGCATCCAGTAAGAAGGCTGTGGCGAGCCCACAGGCCAATAAGCAACTCAAAAATATGCCACCGGCGACCCAGCGTCCGTCCTCGGGGAGGTCCAGCCATTCGTCGTGGGCAGCGACAAATGCTCGGCTGCTGAGACAGAGGCCGAGCCCCAGGCAAAGGCCTGCTAGAATTCCCGAGAAATGGAAGACCAACCGGGCCAAGAATGCCATGGTGAGGGCCGGCACGAGCGCATGGCAGCAGTAGGTGCGCCAGCGACGATAATTACTCGTACCAACCTGATCGGCGAGCAACAGGACCTTCGGTAGGCCCCAGGCCAGGATGCTCGGCAGAATCACGACCGCGAGCAGGTCGCTCGCCGCTCGGCCGAGAATACCGACGGGCCGCAGGGAGAGAATGACAAAAATGGCAGTGCCGAGGGAGGGGAGAAGAAACAGCACTCGGGTCGCAGCCCCGGCTTCTTTGGCCTCATCGCGAATCATCATCGAGTCGAGGGCCGCGCCCGGGTCCAGCATCAGAGAACGCAGTCTTCTCCACGTCAGTCGCCGACCTTCCCCATCGGTCAGGAGACTGAGCATTTCTCTTAGATTTCTTTCGAGGCGACCCATAGCTGTTTCGATCACCTCCGAGGGCCCTTGACAAGTCTAGGTGGAGCGCGGAGGGAGCCTAGCCCAACCAAGACCCCCACGCGCGCGCAATTCTGCCGCGGGCCCCAGCGGGGAAGAGGAGTTGTTCAATGACCGCACCACTGACCGTCTCTGTGACCGGCGCCGCCGGTAACATTGGCTACGCCCTGCTTTTTCGCCTCGCTTCCGGAAGCTGTTTTGGACCGGATCAGCCCATTAAACTTCGGCTCCTTGAGATTCCCCCGGCCATGGGCGCACTCGAAGGCGTCGTGATGGAGTTGATGGATTCTGCGTTCCCCTTGGTCCACAGTATCGACATCAGCGATGATGCCAACGTGGCCTTTGCCGGCTGCCAGCGTGCATTTCTCGTTGGCAGTCGCCCCCGGACCGCTGACATGGATCGAGCCGACCTGATCAAGGTCAATGGGCCGATCTTCACGGGACAGGGTCGAGCCCTCAATGACAACGCCGCCGATGATGTCCGGGTGATCGTGGTCGGGAATCCCTGCAACACCAATGCGTTGATCGCCATGCACAGCGCTCCCGATGTGCCGAACGAGCGCTTCACGGCCATGACTCGCTTGGACCAGAACCGGGCGATCGGTCAGATCTGTGGCAAGTTGGGCTGCCAGGCTGCGGACGTGTCGAATATGGCGATTTGGGGCAACCATTCGAATACGATGTTTCCCGACTATCACCATGCCCAGGTCAACGGCCGCCCCCTGACCGAGCAGGTCAGCGAGGCCTGGTTGCAGGGTGAGTTCCTGCAGACCGTAGCGACCCGGGGTAAAGCCATCATCAATGCCCGCGGGGCAAGCAGCGCTGCGTCGGCTGCATCGGCTGCGGTGGATCACATGGCCAGCTGGGAAATGGGGACCGCCGCCGGCGAGTTCACCAGTATGGCGGTACCGAGTCAGGGCGACTACGGCGTGCCCGAAGGCTTGATCTACTCCTTCCCCGTCACCATCTCCGATGGACGCTACACGCTGGTTCCCGGTCTAGAGCATGGTGCGGAAGCCCAAGCGAAGATCCAGGCCACCGCCGATGAACTGGTGGCTGAACGCGACGCAGTCGCTGATCTTTTGGGCTGACCAGCATGCTTGGAACGGGCGTCATCATTCCCGGACAAGTGGAGCGGATGATTCGAGAGGCCGTTGCTTCCCAAGCCGAGCTTGTCTTTTCCCAGGCGGGAGAGAGCCAGGACTTCACCTGTCGACTCCTGGATGCTTACGTCCATGATGGGCGCCCCCTCTTAGCCGTGACACGGCCCATCGTCGCCGGTGAGGATGTTCTCCTTGCTGAGGGTGAGGCCCTCGATGGTCGGCTGGTGCTGGGGCTGCGCTTGTTCCGCTTCGACACCGGGGTCGTGGTTTCAAGTGCAACTTATATGCGTGATGGGGGCGGCACCCCCATGCCGGTTACGTTGGTCGGTTATCCGACTCGGCTCGATGAACTTCAACGGCGTCGGTATCACCGCTGCCCGATGGAGGTGCGCCTGGTGGAGCGCGTGGAGTTTGTCTATGACGGCGTCTTGGTGAACCGTCGGGGCTCGGCGGTCACCCAGGTCCGGGACGCGGTGAATCGATCGATCATCGTCCATGATGTTGGCGCGGGCGGTCTCGCCTTTGAGTTGGCGAATGACTTCCCGCACCTCTTGAGCCCTGGTGAAAGGGCTCGAATCGATCTGCGCGTGCGGACAGGGGAGCAGCTGCAGCGGCTGACGGCGACGATCCGAGTCCGGCATCGAGTCAAGTTGGAAACCGGCGTGCGCTACGGCGCAAGCTTTGATGGTGATGAACCCGAAATTGAACAGGCGAGGTCCGGTGCGTTGAAACTGGTCTTTGCCATGCAAGAGGCGACGAAGGAGCAAGCATGAAGATCCACGAGTATCAGGGCAAAGAGGTCCTGAAAGACTTTGGGGTGCCCGTACCAGAGGGCTATATCTGCGACACAGCGGCCGAGGCGAGAGCAGCGGCCGAGAAGCTCGGTGGCGGTGTGTGCGTCGTCAAAGCGCAAATCCACGCCGGGGGTCGGGGTAAGGGGGGCGGCGTCAAGCTGGCCCAGAACCCCGGCGAAGCCGAAGCCCATGCTGAGGCCATTTTGGGCATGCAGTTGGTGACACACCAAACCGGTCCAGAGGGCAAAGAGGTCCTCAAGGTCCTCGTCGAGGCGGGCTGTGATATCGCCAGGGAACTCTACTGTGCGATCGTCCCCGACCGCGAGGACCAGCG
>PBND01000009.1 GCA_002722845.1 Myxococcales bacterium
AGGGCAGGTCTTAGCGGATACGGGCAGTTTCGCTTACGAGTTGGATTTGAAAGAGATCGGCTACGATCCAGAAGCCTACTGCTTGGCCGATGCGGTCATGCGGGTTGGCGATCACAAGATCGTCGCCTTTGACAACGTGAGTCTACGGATCCCTGGGCTCACGGAAGCCGCGGCGAAAAAGGGTGTGGGCACCATGGAGGCGCCCCTTGGTCTACCCCCGGCTCGCCCCGAGCTGACCTCTGTTTCCGGCAAGCCCGTCTACTACGGCCCGCAACAAATCGAAGCCTACTGTGTCGGGCGTCCCAGCGAGGGCTTTGGGGGTCGCTACCTTCCCTTTGATGAGCAGCGGCGGATCGCCCGGCTTCCTGGTCAGCCCTTTTGCTTTGTGGATCGGGTCACCGAGTTAAACGATCCCCCCTGGATCTTGAAACCTTCCGGGTGGATCGAATGCGAATACGATCTGCCGGATGCCCCCTGGTACGTGGCCGCGAACCGCCAGCAGGACCTCCCATTTTCGGTCATCTTGGAAGCAGCGCTACAGCCCTGTGGTTGGTTGGCTGCCTATTTAGGCTCG
Organism: Myxococcales bacterium; assembly: GCA_002722845.1. Classification (GTDB taxonomy): domain Bacteria; phylum Myxococcota; class UBA4151; order UBA4151; family UBA4151; genus UBA4151. The sequence continues at coordinate 575 of PBND01000009.1, forward strand.
GCGCTTCGCAGTGATCAGGATCTCCATTTCCGGAATCTGGGCGGTACGGCTCAATTGCTGAGGCCGATCACGGCAGCCAACCAGTGCATCACCACTCGAGTCCGCATGACGAAGGTGAGCGAAGCCAGCGGCATGATCATCCAGGACTTCGATTTGGAGCTCTATGCAGACGGGGAGCTAGCCTATCAAGGCACCACGAACTTCGGCTTCTTCCCCAGCGCCAGCCTCGCGGCCCAGGTGGGGGTTCGAGGGGCTGCAGAGCGAGCTTGGGTCCAGAATGAGGGTGAAGCCTTTCCCCTGGAGTCTCTCGGCCCACCGTCGCCTGAGGCTTACGAGGGCGAAGTCCTCAACGAGGCGGGGCTCTTGTTGCCCTCGACCCCCTATCTGATGCTTGATCAGATCAGTTGCTTTGCCCCTGATGGCGGGCCCGAGGGGCTCGGTTACATCGCTGGGACTCGTCGTGTGGACCCCTCTGAGTGGTTCTTCAAAGCACACTTCTATCAAGACCCGGTCGTCCCGGGTTCCTTGGGGCTCGAGAGCTTTTTGCAACTCCTGAAGGTCTTCGCCCAGCGGCGCTGGCCGCAGCACGTCGACAGCCATCGCTTCGGTGCCATTGCCCTAGGCCGTGACCATGAGTGGATCTATCGGGGGCAGGTGATCCCTGAGAACGAAGAGGTTCTTGTGGAAGCGGTGATCACTGCCGTTGAGGAGGCAACCGATGGGACGCTGCGGCTCCAGGCCGATGGCTTTCTCCGCTGCGACGGCAAGGTGATTTACGAGATGAAGCACTTCTGCCTCGAACTGGAACCTCTGCTTCACTAACGGCATCCAAAGGATCCGAGTGGGTTCTCGGCCCTCGCCTCGATCTTCTTTTAGGGACTGAGGCGCCAGCCCTGCGTGGGTGATGAAGGGCTGCTTGGCCAGCGACTATGACGAATTGCTTGAGTCCTGAGCAGCCATCCGACAAACTACCTTGCCGAACGACTTGGCGAGGACCCATGACGAACACCTTTCCCTTTGAAGCCCGATCCTATGCCTTTAGTCCCTATGTGGACTGCCCCAACTGGATTGGTGGGGCCTTTACGATGGCCGCCAGCGGGCGCTCGATGGACGTGATCAACCCCCGGCACGGCCAGGTGATGGGGCAGGTTGCCGACTCGGGTCGTGCCGAGGTCGAAGCCGCCGTTGCCGCCGCCCAAGCGGCCTTCGAGATCTGGCGTGCGGTTCCCTATAAGGAGCGAGTTCAAGTCCTCTTCCGTTTGAAGGGCTTGATGGAACGGGACGCAGAGGAACTGGCGTGGTTGGTCAGCCATGAGAACGGCAAGACCTATCCGGAGTCTGTCGCCAGTGTGGCGAAAGGCATCGAATGCGTCGAGATGGGCGTTAGCCTGCCCAACATGGTCGCCGGCGGCCAAATGGACGTGAGTCGAGGGGTGAATTGCGAAGTCACCCACGAGCCCTTGGGCGTCTGTGCTGGAATCACCCCGTTCAACTTCCCCATCATGGTGCCGCTGTGGATGCTTCCCCAGGCTCTGGTGAGTGGGAACACCTTCGTGCTCAAGCCCAGCGAGCAGGTGCCCTATTCGGCCCTGAAGCTGGCGGTCTTGATGAAGGAAGCAGGCTTGCCCGACGGCGTCTTCAACATCGTCAATGGTGGCAAGGAGGTGGTGGAAGCCATTGCGGACAATGAGACCATCGCTGCGGTGGGTTTCGTGGGCTCCACCAAGGTCGCCGAGATCGTTTACGACCGGGCCGGTGGCACGGGCAAACGGGTCCTTTGTCTTGGCGGCGCCAAAAATCACCTCGTCGTCGTGCCCGATGCCGATCTGGAAATGACCAGCTCCAACGTGGTGGCCAGCGCCTTTGGTTGCGCCGGGCAACGCTGCATGGCGGCGAGTGTCATGTTGGCGGTGGGGCCCGTCGATCCCATCATCGAGGGGATGAAGGGCCATGCGTCCGGCATGACCTTGGGCGAGGAGATGGGCGCGATCATCAACGCCGAGTCCTATGATCGGATCACCCGCTACATCGATGAGGCCGAGGCGCAGGGCGCGAAGGTCATTGTCGATGGCCGGGGCGCCAAAGTCGAGGGGGCCGACGGTTATTGGATTGGTCCTACGATCATCGACGGCGTCACGGCCGAAATGCCGGCCGGTAAGGAAGAGATCTTTGGCCCAGTGCTGTCGATTATTCGGGTGAACAGCGTGGATGAGGCCATCGCGATCGAGAACGCGAATCCTTACGGCAATGCGGCCGCGATCTTCACCAGCAATGGTGGCACGGCTCGCTACGCGACGGAGCGATTCCGGGCCGGTATGTGCGGCGTGAACATCGGGGTGCCCGTGCCACGGGAACCCTTTAGTTTCGGTGGCTGGAACGACAGTAAGTTCGGCCATGGCGACATGACGGGCATGGATGGGTTCCGCTTCTGGACGCGACCCCGTAAAGTAACGACGAAGTGGGCGACGCAAGTCGACCAGACTTGGATGGGATAAACATGGGTACTTTAATCATTCGCGGCGGCACCGTGGTGACCGCCGAAAACACCGAACGAGCCGATGTCATCTGCGCCGATGGGCAAATCGTTGCCGTCGGGCCAGATTTGGAGATCCCCACAGGGGCCGAAGTTGTCGATGCCGGCGGAGCCCTGGTGATGCCCGGGGGCATTGACCCCCATACGCACATGGAGTTGCCGTTCATGGGCACGGTGGCCAGTGAAGACTTCTTCACCGGGACCTCTGCAGCGGCCGCCGGTGGCACCACCATGTGCATCGATTTTGTGATCCCAGCACCCCAAGAGCCTCTGATGGAGGCCTACAAAAAGTGGCGCGGTTGGGCCGAGAAAGCGGCCTGTGACTACAGCTTCCACGTGGCGGTCACTTGGTGGGACCAGAGCGTCTCCGACGATATGGGCACGCTGAGCCGGGACCACGGGGTGAACTCGTTCAAGCACTTCATGGCCTATAAAAACGCCATTATGTGCGATGACGAGACCCTGGTGAACAGCTTTACCCGAGCCCGTGAGTTGGGCGCGCTCTGCACGGTCCACGCAGAAAATGGTGAGTTGGTCTATCGCCTGCAGCAGGAGATTTACGACAAGGGGATTCATGGTCCCGAGGGCCACCCCCTATCCCGTCCGCCGGAGGTGGAAGGTGAAGCAGCCAACCGGGCCATTCGTATCGCAGAGGTGCTCGGGGTGCCGCTTTATTTGGTGCACACCTCCTGTATTGATGCCCTTGAAGCGGTCACTCGGGCTCGTCTTGAGGGTCAGCGGGTCTTTGCTGAAGTCTTGGCCCAGCACCTCGTGATCGACGACTCGGTTTATCGGGACCCAGATTGGCGAACGGCCGCTCATCACGTCATGAGCCCCCCCTTCCGGCCTAAGGAGCACCAGGCGGCGCTGTGGCAGGGGCTCCAGGCCGGCATGCTGCAAACTACGGCGACGGACCATTGTTGCTTCTGCACGCCGCAAAAGGCTGCCGGTAAAGATGACTTCCGCTCCATTCCCAACGGCACGGGGGGGATTGAAGACCGGATGAGCGTGATTTGGCATCACGGCGTCCGGACAGGAAAACTGACACCACAAGAGTTCGTTGCCGTCACCTCAACGAACACGGCGAAGATCTTCAATATCCACCCCCGCAAAGGTAGTATCTCGGTGGGCGCGGATGCTGACCTCATCGTTTGGGACCCCGAGGGTAGTCGAACCATCAGCGCCGAAACCCATCACCAGAACATCGACTTCAATATCTACGAGGGGATGACCGTGACCGGCATTCCCACGGTGACGGTGAGTCAGGGCCAGGTGGTGTGGAAGGACGGTGCGTTGCGGACAGTCCGAGGAGCCGGTCGCTACATCGACCGGCCGTGCTTTGCGAAATACTATGCGGCAACGGAGCGGGTACGGGAGTTGGCTGAGCCGAGTCCGGTGGATCGCAGCGGCAATGGGGCCGACCGGGAATCCGAATCCTCGCCTTAGTCGGGACAGCCGGGCGCACCTGTCGGTCTCCCCAGAGGGCCTCGACAGGGAACGCATTTCTCCTGCCGGCCGCAATCTTGGCTGACCATGAGGACCTCAAGGGGAACCTTGAGGCAGTCTGGTAGACACACGCCTGTGTAAGCCTGCCCGAGCAGCAGCATTTCGCCTCGGCAGGTGGCCGGTCTCGGGTCTTCTTCCCGCACCAGATGTGGCACGCAGAGCATGCCTCGATCACACTGATCCCGTTCTAAACTCCGCCGGTCGCCGGCGGGGATGAGTTCTCGAGCGAGGCACTGCCCCCGGTCTTCGCAACAGGAGGTGAAGATCGGCTCACACTGTGTCCCTTCTGCTGGCCCCTCATCGCAGCCGACATTGCAGGCGTCGGTCAACTCGCCGGTGGTCGGATCACAGCAGGGGGAGCAGCGTTCATGCTCTTGGCAACTACCACGGGACAATTCGTGGGCCCGTTCGCCGACCGCGGGGAACACGGTGGAGAGGCAGCGCCCTTCCAGTCCACCGGGGAACTCACAACTCGGCGGGGTCCAGAACCCCTGGGCTTCCACCAACTCCTCGGGCACACATCGACCTTCGTCATTTTCACATGAGCTCAGATCATCCCGTAGATCCTCCTCCACCAGTAGGGTGGGGACACAACGAGCCTGCACACCACACTCCGGCAGGATGTTGACGTCGATGACCGGTTCATCCGGCGGATTCTCGCAACTGAACTCGCCACCGAGTCCAGACTCCGGTTCCTGTTCCGGGATGTCATGGCCCGATTGGGGTAGACATTGGACCGACTCGCAGGCGCCGGTAGGCTCGCCGGTATCTGGATCGACACAGGGAACACAGCGGTCTCCATCATCACATCGATCTTGGGGCAGTTGGCCCCCATAGAAGCGAGCCAGGGGGCCGCAGGTTGAGCGGCAGGCCCCGGCCCGGTGACCTATGGAGGTGCACTCGACGAGGGGGACGTGATCTACGGCCTGGAGAATCTTGCTGGGGATGCAGAGGCCGTCCTGCCCACAGTCTGTGCCGAATCGTCGGAGGTGATCAGGGACCTGTCCTTGATCGATGCAGCGGGCCTCTCCGCCGTTGCAGCAAGACGGAAAGTTTTGGGGCTCGAGATGGAAACACCGATCACCGCTCAGGTCTTGGCTCGGCGGGGAAGGCGGCGTTTCTTCCTCTTCTTCGATCTCGACGAGAGGGGGTTGGGAATCACTGGTGTCGATCGGTTCGAGTGCGTTCGCCGAATAGCGAGCTTCCGGGGCGCATGCGACCAGGCAGAGCAAAAGAAGGGGGGGGCAAATTCGCAAGGACATCGTGACTTTCTCCAGGGCAAGAACAAACCAACAGAACATACGGTCTGTAGGTTGTATCGTCCTTGGAGCGGAGCCGGACCACTCGCCACCGACAAACGTCGTAGTCCGCCGCAACCCCCCGATGATTTCACCGATAGACGGAATCGGTTCATTGGGGTGCGCGGTTTCAGCGGCGGGGCGAACCCCGCATCGCTCCATCTCGATCTTTCCAGCGGCTTGCCGTAGGCTCAGCCCATGACGGCAGGTGCGGAACCCCATACCCGGCAGTTGCGACAGCGGCTTGAGGCGCTCCGGGATGAGTTGCGCCAGCAGTTGTCCGATGTGGGGGATATTTCTGGAACCGTCGAGTTGGATCAGGCTCGCATCGGTCGTCTGAGCCGTATGGATGCGCTGCAGCATCAAGCGATGGCGAAAGAGCAAAGGCGCCGGGCGGAGGAGCGGCTAGAGCGCGTCCTTGCTCGACTTGCCGAAGCCGAGGCAGACGACCCCGATTTCGGTCTGTGTCGAGACTGTCTAGAACCGATTATCTGGGCCCGACTCGAAGCGATTCCGGATGCCCTATTCTGCACCGCTTGCCAGCAACTTCGAGGAGAGAGGCTGCTATGAATGATGTTATCTTGATCGGCTCGGCCCTACCGAGCTTCTTCCTCGCCCACATGATCTACAAAGCTGATCGATACAAAGAGCCGATCGGGAAGTTCATATTTGCCTTCGTGATCGGCGTGCTGTCGCCCATCGTGACCCTGTTCTTTTCCGGCATGTTCGCAGGGATCTTTCCCGTAGAATCCAACGCCTGGACTCTTGCGCTGTTGGGCGCTGGCGTGCCCGAGGAATTGGGTCGCTTCTTGATTTTGTTGCTGCTTTGCAAGGTCTGGAAGGATGTGAATGAGCCTTTTGACTGCGTGGTGTATGCTGCGGCGATTTGGGCTGGATTCGCCGCGGTCGAAAATGTGCTCTATGCGGTCAATTTTGGGGCCCAGGGTGAGTCGCCTCTCTTCATCATCGCCATGCGTGCTGCCCTCTGTTCCACCGGGCATACGGCCTGGGGTGTCATCGTGGGTGCCTATGTGGGCATGGCGATGTTTGGTAAAGGCAACAAGATCGCATGGGCTCTCAAGGGCCTCGGCATCGCGATCATCCTTCATACGGTCTACGATGGTCTGCTCTTTTCTGTGAAAGATGGCGGCGCTGCCATGAACGGGCTGTGGGCCGTTGTTGTCGATGGGGTCACCCTCGTGATGGCCGTCCTGATCGTACTCCGGATGAGCAGGATTCAGAGCTTCAGCGACGGCGAAGGTCAGAACTTAATGATGCAGGTCCGACTGATGCGACGATTCCGTCCCGATCGGGGAGATGGGGTCAATCAACTGGCGAAGGGGCTTGGGGTGCTGGGTGTGATCCAGATTCTCTTGGTGCTCTTTTTCGCGGCAACGACCTACTTCGCTGCCCTCTTGTTGGCCTCTGGGGTGTATTTGGCCGTGATCGGTGGCGCCATCACTGGGGCTTTGGGTTACAAAACCTGGGGGGCGCTGTGGCGGCGCATCGAATTGACGGAAGCCGCTGACGCCCCGGTGCTCGCAGCCGAGGCAGGGACTCAACCGGAAGATGAAGCCTCCGCTTAGTTTGGCAATTCGATCCCCACGATGGTGGACTGGTTGCCGTTGTTGGTGCCCCAGCAGTAGATCCAGCCGATGCCTTGCTCATTGCACGCAAGGCCAGCGGGACCGGCTGCACCCTGGCAGTTGCCGAGATCGTGCTGACTCAACTGGGCCCCTTGAGCGTTGAGTCGATAGAGGCGAATGGCCGGATCGTTTTGGTTGTGTCGATAGGCCAAAGCCCAGATGTTCTGGCCGTCGTAACAGAGGTCCGCAATGCCTTCTCCGATTCCCGTATCTACGGTGCTGCGTATGTCATTGGGGCTACCGGCTGGGGTAAACCGAAGCTGCCGTAGCGATCGCCAGTCGTAGCTTGTGGAGTGGTTGGCCCGGACCAGTTGGTCGCCCACGAAGGTCAATGGGTAGCCCCCGTAGGCCACCTGTTCGTTGCCGTGGTTGGACTTGGCCCCCCCACGGGTCAGTCGGTGCATGTCCTGACCGCCGCCGTTACCCGTGTAATCGGCGATGATGAAGTGGTCCTCGGCACAGGCGACCGAGGTCATATGTTGGAGATTGGCCTGAAGCGATCCGGTTTGTTGGCCGGTGGCCGGGTCGATGAAATAGAGGGGGTGGTTCCCTTGGATGGCGAGAACCAAGCGCTGTTGAGCACCATCCCAACACATGCCTTGGGGATGAAAGTTCCAGCCAGAATAGGCTGGGACATTCACCGTGCCGGTGACGCCGGGGCCTTCCGCGTTGCAGTCCCCGTCACAGCCATCATCGGCCGCCAAATTCCCATCGTCGCACTCCTCTTCGCCCTCATGAACAAAGCCATCACCACACGCGGCCTCGACACAACCGCTTAAACAGGCATCTTCATTTTGATCGTTGCCATCGTCACAGGCTTCGAAGCCTTCTTCTCCCACCTCTAAGTTTTGGCGCTGGATCCCATCACCACAGCGAGCCTCCTCACAATTGGCGAGGCAGTCGTCGGCATCGTTCTCGTTACCGTCATCGCAGATCTCGAAGTTCGGATCGCCGACCTCCAGGTCGGCCCGCAAGAAACCATCGCCACAGCGGGCCAGTTCACAGCCGCTCGGGCAGCGGTCGTCATCGTTGGCGTTCCCATCATCACAGGCTTCGTAGCCCGGCGCAGCCGGCTCGAGGTCTTGCCGGATAATGCCATCACCACAGCGGGCTTCTTCGCAGCCGTTCGTGCAGTGATCGATATTGCTTCGATTGCCATCGTCGCATTGTTCACCTTCTTGGACCACACCATCGCCACAACTGGCTCGGGCTTGGCTTTGGCAACCGTTGCTGCACAGATCATCATCCACTCGGTTGCCGTCGTCGCAGTCTTCCACGCCAATGTGTAAAATCGCATCACCGCATTCGGCGACCCGACAGGAACCGGTACATGCGTCGCTATCGACGAGATTACCATCGTCGCAGGCTTCCTGGTCGTTCCAGAGGATCCCGTCCCCGCAGCGGGCTGCCGCGCAGGTGTTGAGACAGGCATCTTCGTTCACCGTGTTGCCATCGTCGCAAAACTCTTCGCTTTGGACGATCCCATCGCCACAGGTGCTGGGTTGGCAGTTGGCACAGGTGTCGGTGGGGTCCTCATTGCCGTCATCGCAGCCCTCACCCGGCCCCAGGATCCCGTCACCGCAGCGATGGAGTTGGCAGTTGCTTAGGCAGTCATCTTGATCCTCGTCGTTACCGTCGTCACAGGCCTCAAAACCGGCTGCATCAGGTGCAAGATCGCTGCGCACAACCCCATCGCCACAGCGGGCCAGTCGACAATCGCGCCGACAAGCATCGGTGTCGGTTTCATTGCCGTCGTCACAGGCCTCAAAGCCGAGGTCACCTTCTGCAAGGGCCGCGGCCACGACGCCGTCACCGCAGCGAGCCAGTTCGCAGTTGGTGCGGCAGAGATCGTTGTCCACGGTATTGCCGTCATCGCAGGCTTCGTAGCCCGGGTCGCCGGGAGCACCGTCAGTACGTTGAATCCCATCGCCACAACGGGCCAGTTCACAGGCGTTGGTACAGGGGTCTGTGTTGTCTTCATTACCATCATCGCAGAACTCACCGGCTTCGAGTTCCCCATTGCCACAACTGGCTTCGGTCTCTCGGACCACCACCTGTTCACCGGGACAGGCGAGGATGAAGGCGAGTAGGAAAAGGGGCCATCTGGACATGGTGAACTCCTGCCCTCAGTGTAGATCGAGAGGACAGTCGCTGTCACGGGCCGGTGAATCTGCTAGAAAGCCAGCGCCAAGGAGTTCCATTGCGCCCCCTTCTCGCCCTTGTGTTGATGTTACTGACTGCTTGTGGGCCCGGTGAGCCCTACAGCGTGCTCAAAGCCCAAGGCGTGAATCGCTATGTGGGCATGGCACAGATTAAGGAAGAGGTGGTCCAGGGAATCGACCGGACGGTGACCTTCGAACGGGCCACGGGGCCCGCCTGCTTGCGGGGCGCTGACTATCGGGTCTCGACCCGGGAGACGGGCGCAGATGAGCTCATGATTTTCCTCGCCGGTGGGGGGGCCTGCTGGAAGGATCGATGCACCGCCATCGAAGAAGCAAACAGTGGCATCTACCCGATGGGCGTCTTGCACAATGGGAGCGAGACCAACCCTTTTGCCGCCTGGAACCTCCTCTACCTTCCCTATTGTGATGGGAGTCTGTTTGCGGGGGATGTGGACATCGATGATGATGGCGATGGACGCACGGATCGTTACCATCGAGGTTTGCGGAACCTCACCGCAGCCCTCGATGTGGGCAAAGCCACCTTCCCTACACCGACGAAGATTCTTCTCGCCGGCAGCAGCGGCGGTGGCTTTGGGACGGTGATCGCTGCCATCGCGGTCCGCATCACCTGGCCTGAGGTCCCGCTCGTCATCATGAATGATTCGGGCATCGGCGTGGCAAAAGAAGACGACAAAGGATTCATCCGGCGCTTGCTTGAAGAATGGAACGCCATGAGCCTGGTGCCCAGCGGCCGAGAGGACCTTTTGGCGAACGGGCATCTGAGCGAGTTTATCAAATGGCAGCTGGATGAAGACCCGCAACTGCGGGTGGGGGCTTTTAGCTTTGCTGAAGATTCGGTGGTCTCGGAGGTGTTTTTGGAGATCGACCCGCAGCAGTTCTGCGAGGTGGCGAGTCGGGAAACCGCTGCCATAAACCGAGCATTTCCAGACCGATATCGCTATTTTATCGCCCCTGGCGATGCCCACACAGTCCTCTATTCCGAGACAGGGATCGGCGTGACGGGAAGTATTTTTGGCGAGGAGAGCGCCGCCGCGAGGGGCGTGAACCTGGGGGGCTACGACAGTACCGTGGTGCAAGGTCAAAGCATCAGCCAATGGATGCGCGCGCTGGTGGCAGGCAGTGATGCTTGGGTGAACAGGCCGGTGCGATGAAGATTTGGATCGACGGTGATGCGGCACCGAAGCTGATGAAGGACGTGGTCTATCGCTGTTCTGATCGTTTGCGTTTGCCGGTGACGGTGGTGGCCAACAGTTGGCAGCAGACCCCTCGGGGAGACCGAATCAAAATGATCGTGGTGGGGGACGCCTTTGATGCAGCCGATGATTACATCGCCGAGCAGTGTGCCCCGGGCGACTTGGTTGTGACCGCGGACATCCCCTTGGCTGCTCGCATCGTGGCCTCAGGGGGCGCGGTGATCACGCCGCGAGGCGAGGAACTCGATTCGGAATCGATCGACGAGCGTCTTGCCATGCGAAACTTTATGGAAGAGATGCGGAGCGCGGATCTGGTCAGTGGGGGACCACCACCCTACGGTGATCGGGACCGCCAACAGTTTGCCAACACCCTTGACCGGGTCGTGACCCGCCTGCGCCGCTAGCCTGGAGTTTATCATGCGTTCTTTTTCTGTCCTCGTGCTGATCTGTGCGGCGGGATGTTTGCCCGATGACGCTTCGTCCTCCTCAAGCGGAGGGGTGCGCGGTGCAAGCGGCGGCCAGGATGCCGGGCCGACCTCAGGGGCATCGGATGCGGGTTCGAGCTCCCGGGTGGATGCTGGCGGGGGCGCTCAGGGGCCGGATGCGGGGGGGACGCAACCCAGCTCACCTCTGGTCGATAGCGACTGTCTTGATGGGCAGTATCGGGAGACGATGGTGGACCCTGACGCTGAGATCGCCGATCTTGTGGGGAACTTTTCCAGTCCAGATTTTATGATCTACATTGAGGAGGTCCTCAATCGCCGCTATCCTCTGGGTTGGCACATCATCGACCGCGGGCTTCGGGAGGGGGCCGCGATTGGTCACTGCATCGATTTCTTTATGCGGGATCGAAGCTCTGCGGAACGAGTGAACTCCCAGTTGTCCACGGCCGTGCATGAATGCGGTCACTTTTTGAATATGAGTCTCAACGATGACGCCTTCGTCATTCGCCGGGACCTCCAGATCACCTGTCAGGATGGGGACAGTACGGATCGCTTTGGGCGCACTTTCGCTCGTAGCCGGATCAATGATGATGACTACAGCCGACTGAGGCCCCCATGCCAAGGCAATCGCAGTCCGGATTGTGATTCATACGCAGACATTTATCTCGATGGGGACCCTGATAACGACGACTTTGAGGGCGGTGACCAGGGCTTCAACATGCTGGCGGAGGAGGTGGTTCAATACATCAACAGTCTCGCCACGAGCTACGCCATCTACGATCAAAGCCGTTACAGTACCTCGGCCCGCGATGGGATCCTCACCCATCTTTGGTGGATCCAGCGCTACTTAGCCCATGCTCGGGACCGCTACCCAGCAGCGCACCAGTTCATTTTGGGCAACGATTGTTATCGGCGCCTGATCCTCACCATTTGGGGTCGGGCTTGGCTTTATCTCGAAGCCACTGAGGAGATCAGCCAGTTAACGATCAATGGGGGAGAGATCGAAACCTTGGTCCTAGACCCCAACCTGCTCGCTGAAATCGAAGCGGTGCGAGAAGCCCATGGCTGTCGCTAGCCAGCCCATTCAGCCGTTGCAGTCGAAGTAGAGGTCAAAGCCACGCAAAATCGGAGTGATTTGGGGGTCATCGCTGCTGAGCTCCGCCTCGATCATCGCCGTACTCAGGGTGGGGAGTTCGAAGAGCATGGCCGGCAGGTCGCTATGCTCCGAGCTCACCTCGTAGGGGCCATGGGCGACCGCTTGGGCCAATTCTCCTTCGCTCGCTGCCACCCGAATACGGAACCGGATGCGGGTGCCGGGTGGTGTTGTGGTGACCGCATCAAAGCTCTGCCAGGAGGTTTGCCGCTTGGAACAGCCTTGGACCACGGTCCGGTAACTGCCCCTCGGCAAGGTGAAGTTGCGAAGGGCAAAGCCCGTGAAGTCGCTGTAGGTATAGGGGGATTGACCCACCCGGACTCGAACCATGGCGCCACCATTGTCCGGATCCACGCGGCTTGCCAGATCACCACCACCGCTCACGCCCCAAATTCGGCCGGTGAAGTCGACCCCAACACCTACGGTGGCCGATCCACCCACCGAGTGATTGCTCAGGAAATCCATCGAGTCCGCATCCCAGGCCGCCACGGAGCCGCCTTCGTTGGTCGCCGCCCAGATGCGGCCTTGGTTGTCGGCCGCCACGCCACGAATCATCCACTGGACGGGGACGCTACGCCAATGCCCACCCCCCTGGAGCGGGTCGGCCACGGCCTGACCCTGATCATCAAAGTTGGGGTCATAGCTGGTGAGGCGTCGACCAAAGAAGCCGCCAAGCCAAAGTCTACCGCGGGCATCTGCGGCGATGCCGTAGGAGCCGCCCCAGGGACTTTGAATCATCTGTCCGGCTCGCCCGGTGGCTGAGTCTACACCGACCAATGTGCTCGGCGGCATCACACCGGCGCCGAGGCTCGTGGACCAGACCACCCCCTGGGCGTCGATGACGGCGCCGTAGGGCTGGTGGGCGATATCGACGGGATTGGTGAGCCCGGGCCGACGAACCAGTTCACCGCTTTCGCCCTGCAGGTTGTAAAATCGCCGCTCGTTAAACAGACCGACCCAGAGGTTGCCATTGGGGTTTTGGGCATCGCCACCGTCGATGGCGAGGGCCCGAGGGACACCGGCCTGTCCACCCACGGGGAGCGTCCAAAGTATGCACTCGTCTTCCATCCCCAGATACTCGGTGGGGTCGTTGACGTCGATGCTGCCATTGCCGTTGCGGTCGGCGCTGGTATCGATTCGGCCATTGCCGTTGCGGTCGTTGCATTGGGTGTCGGCGTACTTGGTGACCGAGCCCTGTCCTTCGAAATTGCGATTCGCCACAAAGGCGTTGCCGGCGAGATCGATGGCCGTGCGCGATGGGCTTTGATCTGCGTGGGGCGTGAGCCCAGCCCTGTTGGGGCCAACGGAGGGATAGCGGGCCACTTCTTGTAGGAGGTCCGTATCCACTTTGGAGACGGTGCCTTCGCCTGCATTGGCGATCCAGAGGCTGTTGGTGGCGACCTGTTCACCCGCCTCTCCAGGAATCAGGACGATGTTGCCATCGTCGTCTCGCTCCAGGCCCGAGTTGGCTGCCGGCTCTTCAAAGGCTTGGCCGTGGGCTGGGCCCCGGGCAACGGGCTCGCCAGGCTGGCTCTGGGACGAGCAGCCCTGGGGAAAGCCTTCGTCAATATCGCCATCGCAGTCGTCATCGGTTTGGTTGCAGGTCTCTTGGGACTCCGGCAGCCGCTGGCCCGTGCATGGGCCCCAGCGTCCGTCGACGCATTCGCGCACACCGCGCAGACAGATGCCGATGCCCGCGGTAGCTTCTGGGCCTTCATAGCAACGGGCCCGGGTATCGGCATCGCAAGGACAGCCTTCGCGGAGTTCGCCCTCGTCGCAGCCACTAGGATCTGGACGCTGTGAACCATCGCCTGGATCGCCGCCCTGGTCGCCGATTTGCCCGCATTGCCCGCCTGGGCAGGTGGGACCATGAGATGCCGGGTGATGGGGCTCGGAACAGGCTGTCGCGGCGAGGGCGATGAGCACAAAGAGACGGGGCATGATTGGACTCCCAGCAAGCGGTTTCGCGCGCTGGACTATCCGAAAATTGAGCGTTCGCCGCTATCGGACGATCCTCGGGGGGTTTACAAGCTGGGTCAAGCCGCGCCTAGATAGGGGCGGAACTTATGGGGAATCCCACCGATGCCAAGCCGGCCTTTGCTATTGAGCTTTGTGCTCATTGCCACATCAGGCTGTGGTCAGGCCTTGCCCGACTTGATTCTGGATCGCAGCGGCAGCGTGTGTGGTGACGGGGTCACCCAGTCGGGTGAAGCCTGTGATGACGGCAACGATAACGACTTTGATGCCTGTCTCTCCACCTGTCGAGAAGCCAGTTGTCACGATGGGTTTCGGCGCAGTGACATTATGCCAGGGATGGCTGGCTATGAGGCCTGTGACGATGGGAACACGGATGATGACGATGGCTGTGTCCTCGACTGCATACAAGCTCGCTGTGGCGATGGCCTGATTCGACGAGATCTCGATTTGCAGGTTCCCGGTTTTGAGGCCTGTGACGATGGTGATGACAGCGACCCTAATGACGGCTGTCACGGTTGCAAGGCCCCGGGCTGTGGTGATGGCGTCGTTCAGGCCAATGAGGAATGTGATGACGGAAATGGGGTCGACAACGACGCCTGTATTGAATGTCTCAACGCTCGCTGTGGTGATGGTGTCCGGCGGGTCGGTGAAGGCGGGGAGGCCTGCGATGATGGAAATGTGGACAATTCCGACGATTGCACAACGGATTGTGAGCCGCCTCGCTGCGGCGACGGCTACCGGCAGGATGGTGAAGCTTGTGATGACGGTAATGGAAGAGACGCCGACGCTTGCACCAACGCTTGCGAGGAAGCGACCTGTGGCGATGGGATCGTGCGTCGGGACCTTGCAGAGGGGCTCCCTGATGCCGAGGGCTGCGACGATGCCGATGAGGACAACCATGACGCCTGTACAAATGACTGCTTGCGAGCTCGTTGCGGTGACAACATCGTCCAGCGTCATTTTGAGGCCTGCGATGACGGCAATGAAAGTCCCGATGATTCTTGCGTGAACTGTGTCCAGCCGACCTGCGGCGATGGAGTGGTTGACGCCGATGAGGAGTGCGATGACGGCAACGAAGACAACCGAGACGCCTGTACGGACCTCTGTCTCCACGCTCGCTGCGGTGATGGATTTCAACGCCAAGACCTCGCCCAGGATGAAGCGGGTGGGGAGTTCTGCGATGATGGCAACGAACTGGAGCAGGACGCGTGCCTAAACAACTGCGAACTCAGCCGCTGTGGTGATGGTGTCCAGCGTTTAGATCGGTTGCGGGGGGAGCCGGGCTTCGAAGCCTGCGACGATGGGAACGAGGTCCCTGATGATGGTTGCACAGATGCCTGCCGCAGTGGCTGCGGCGACGGTCTCCTGGCCGAGGGGGAAGCCTGTGACGATGGCAACGACGAAGACGCCGATGCCTGCACCAATGGCTGCACCGAGGCCAGGTGTGGTGATGGTGTCCAGCGGCAGGATCTCGACCCAGAGGCCGCCGGCTATGAGTTCTGCGATGATGGCAACGAGTCCAGTGAAGATGGCTGTACAGACATCTGCCGAATCGCTCGCTGTGGCGATGGGGTCGTCCGGCGTGACTTGCAACCGGATCAAGACGGTTTTGAAGCCTGCGATGACGGGAATGAGGACAACACAGATGAATGCACGGTGATGTGTCAGCCGCCCCGTTGTGGTGATGGCATCCTCCACGAGGGTGAAGCCTGTGATGATGGGAATGCAGTGGCCGGCGATGGCTGTCTTCTCGACTGCGAAGCCGCCGTCTGTGGCGACGGGGTTCGCCGGCTCGATCGGGTCGATGGCGAACCCGGCTACGAGGCCTGTGACGATGGCAATATCGAATCGGGCGACGGGTGTCGCGGCGATTGCAGCAAGGTCGAGGTGATCAGCATCTGGGCCGGTGCTCAAAACTCCTGCGCAACTTTTGGTAATGGTCGTGCACGGTGTTGGGGGCGTAATTCTCAGCACAGAGAAGTTGAGCGAATCGCTGATGAAGAGGATGTGGTCTGGGCCGCGTGTATTAGTCAGAGGCTCGGTGTTTTTGGCGACCAGCCGGTCTACACCACCCTTCACCGAAATGGCCGTGTTAAGTGTGTCGCTCCCGCAGGGACTCGCTACCGCCCTTATGCCTGTGGTCATGCGGACCCTTGGCTGATGGTGGCTCCCGACCAACCTCTAGAGGGTGTTGTGCAGGTCGACCTTGATAGAGATTTGGGTTGTGCACTCACCGGCGAGGGGCAGGTCTATTGTTGGGGGGAAAGAGATAATGTCGGAACCGATGGGTTTCTCGCTGACCGAGTTGTTCCGATCGAGTCGCAATTCGAATTTGCCGAGATAGCGGTCGCTCCATCTCTGGCCTGTGGTCGAGCACGAGAATCAGGCCAGGTCTATTGTTGGGGCGATTATGTTAACCACCATTATGATCAGCCGACACTGATTGCTGGCACCGCGAATACAAACAGCTTAGCGATGGGAGAAGGCTTTGGGCTTGCAATGACGGAGGGGGGGATACTTGCTTGGGGTAGCGCTGGTTGTGGTCATTTTCCCTATTTCACTGGCCAGCACTCTTGCTGGGGCGGGCGGCTAAGGTTTTCTCAACATTCTCAGCTCATTGATTGGCCTGCCGATGAGGACCGATGGATTCAGATGGCCGGCTCGGGTTTTTCCTCAAAACCGGTGGACCAGACGATTGCCTTTAGTTGTGGTGTGACCGCCAATCACCAGATGACATGTGTCGGACGTACGCCATGGCGCCCCTTGTTACCAGGCGACCGCAACTTCGATGAATTAGCGCAAGATGCGAGGCAGCCTTCGCTCGCCCCGCTTCCCGATGGCGAGGAGGTCGTGGAAGTGAGGCTTGGTTATAGTCATGGCTGTGCCCGCACTCGGATCGGCCGTGTGTATTGTTTTGGTGGCAACGAGCATGGGCAGGCAGGTTTAGGAACTGAATACCTTAACCAACCAACCCTGATTATTCCCTAGCCGTGCTGCTTTTGGCACAATGCTTGGAGTTAACGAAGTCGTTGGCGTAGCGGCTCAGCTAGATCGCTTCGACCTTGGGCTTCGTAGTTGCGTACTAGGTTCGAAAGGGCCGCCTGGACCTTTGCGTGCTCTTTGCCGAAGGCCGCTTCTCGAATGGTGAGCGAGCGGCGCAACAGCACCTCAGCAGTGCTGTGGTCACCGGCTTCCGATAGAACCACCGCGAGATTGTTTAAGGTCACCGCCACCGCAGGGTGGTGATTGCCTAGGCTGCGCTCTCGGATACTCAAAGCCTGAAGCAGCAGACGCTTTGCTTCGTCCTGATCGCCATTGGCATTTTTGATAATCGCCAAGTTGTTCATGGCGAGGGCGACCATGGGGTGGTCATTCCCTAGGACTTCCCGACGGACCTCCAGAGAAAGCTCACTCATGGCCTCGGCCACCTCCGGATCACCGTTGCTTTGCTCCCGGTTGGCTTCGTTGTTGAGCCACACGGCTCGCTCGAGGGCCGTACCATCTTCCACGGCCCGAACCGCTTGCCACCCTTGAGTCGCCTCCGGATCGTTGGGCTGGGGAATGGGGCTCCGGGCCAGATCGCCTGTGGTGCTGCAGGCGGAGAAGGCCATCAGTAAGGCGAGGCTGGTTAGGGCACGGCACATCGGGGTTATCTCCATCCACCTCTCGGCTACTGTCACTCTTGATCGGCAGGAGCGATGGGAAGTTGATAGGACGTCTGACCGATAGGCCTCGGTCGCCGAAAATGTCGGGCCGAAATCTGCAGTGAACTGGGGCAGGAAAGCGGCGGCTAAGGGCTGGCTACTTGAGCTTCTGTTAGCCGTTCTTCGGCCATGCGTAGGTAGGCCGGGTCGAGATCAAAGCCCAGGTAGTCCCGTTCCAGTTGTAGGGCTGCCACCGCCGTGGATCCGGAGCCGAGGAAGGGGTCGAGAACAAGATCACCTTTGAAGGTATAGAGTTCGATTAGGCGGCGAGGCAGCTCCAAGGGAAATGGCGCAGGATGCCCGACACGCCGGGCGCTTTCCGGTGCAAAGGACCAGACGTCTAAAGTGTCCCGCATAAAGGCTTCCTTTGAAATACTGTCTTCAAAAGGAAGTCCCTTAGTTTGTCGCTGCTTTTTTGTCAGTGCCCGGTTGAAGCGCCCCTTGCAGGCCACAATGATCCGCTCCGACAGGTCTCGCAGCACCGGATTGCTTGCGCTCTGAAAAGAGCCCCAAGCACAGCTGCCCGTGGCCCCTTTGCCTTTTTGCCAAATGATCTCAGCCCGTAAGAGCAGCCCTAACTCGCCCTCCAAGAGGCGAATCACATCGGCCGAAAGGCTTCGGTAGGGCTTCCTGCCCAAGTTGGCCACGTTAACTGCAATGCGCCCACCAGGCTCAAGGACCCGGACGCACTCGCTAAAGACCCGGTGGAGCATCTGCAGGTAGTCTAGGTAGCTCGCTGGGACCTTGCCTTGGCCGAGTTCTGCCTCATACTCCTTACCGACAAAATACGGCGGTGATGTCACCACCAGGGCGACGCTGTTGTCGGGGACCTGGCTCATGTCTGAGCTGTCGCCACAGATGAGGCTGTTTCTCAGGGGCGAGACGACGACCGTCTCGTCGCTCGATAGGGTGGGTACTTCGAAGCGTTCGTAGAAGGCACTGGCGTCGTGCCCCTCTCTTTTCGAGGTACCGAAAGCTTGGGTTTGCGTGCCGCGGGAGGCGCGATTTGCCATGAGTTGATCCGCTCGGTCGGCCGCCTAGAAAGCCCATTCTAGTTCGGTTTTTAACTCGGTGTCGGTGGCCGATACCTCGTCGTAGGGGGCGGTATCATGCCGGGCCACATATTTCAGGTTGAGGGCGAGACGTCCTTCGATCTCGATACCTAGGGTGGTCTCAGAGAAGTAGCGAATGGAGTTAAAGTCGTCGAACCGGGGCTGGGCGAAGACGGTTTGACCAAAACTGACCCGCTCGGTCAGTGCCGTCGATAAGCTGAAGTAATTAGACCAGCGATGGCGGTGGAAGCTTTGATCCGAGTCAGTGGCTTTTACCTCGGTGTTTGTCCGTTCGGATTCGGACATGTAAGCCGTGCCGAGATGGAGGGTTCCGCCCTTCCATGCCGCCACTTTGATCCGTGGACCCACACCGACCAGGCCTCGAAAGGCGAGGCGGCGGAAAGGGTCACTTTCGTGTTGCAGGAAACCTTCCAGTGTCAGGCGCTCATTGAGTTCATGGCGATAGCGAAGGTGCTCAAAAGTGGAGGTTGCATGGGCTACACCTCCCTCGGCAGCGTACTCCCCCCGAAGGACCAAGAAGGCCAACCGATTGGGCCAGCGGTAGCGGGTGGTCATCTCTCCTTCCAATTGGAGTTCATCCACGCTGCCCGTCGACCACTCAACAGCGGCGGCCGCTTTGCCGCTCAGGCCCATGCTGTCTTCGTCGGCTTCGCCGAGGACATTGATGATGCCAGCCTGGGCGCTTGGTGCGCTCAGAACCAGGAGAAGAACAATAAAGCGATAGTTCATGCTGACCTTAACTGAATCGATTTTGTTTGGAGAGATCGAGACCGGACCTGCCGAGCATACTAAAGGTGATACAGCCGGCCAGGCCGAACCAGAGGTAATCGATGGGCGACACGAATTCGGTGAAATTTGTGGCGAAGCCGACAAAGTCGATGAAGCCAGCATCGTCCAGCATCTGAACCTGGGGGTTGTCGAGGATCGTCCACCACTTGCCGAGGAGGATGCCGGTGCACGCGCAAACGACGCCGACGAGTTGGGTCAAGGGGCCACGCATGCCGCCACTGACGATCGCAACCGCAATCCCAACGATAAAGCCGACACCCAGAGCGATGTAGCCCACTTCATAGCCGGTCGCGATGGCGATCTTTGCCCAGATCCAGCCACCGAGCGCGGCTGCGGTCATCCCACCGGCAGCGGCACCGGCAAGTTTCGGCGCAGTGACGGTTTCATCGGCAGCATTTTCTCGCAGTTGAGCGATCAGTGGTGTGATTGCAGTCCGCGCATCCTCGACGGAAAGACCGAAGTCCCTGGCGAAGTCGCTGATCACTTCTTCTGTGCTCTTGCCCTCGTTGAGTTTGGCAATCACGTAGTTTGTAATCGCTTCCGCAACTTCTTCTTCCGAAAGTTCTTCATTGTCGTCGGTCAAGGCATGTTCCTCCGAGCCGGGGGGTACGAGCCTAATCGAAAGTCCAGAGTGGGACTAGCCCCTGAAGACGAGGCCTTTGCGAGCGTCATCGGAGTAGAGGTTGAGGGTCCAGCCCTCTTCCAGGCATTCCACCGAATGGATGAAATGATCGTAGCGCTCGCCTTCGCCCACGTGGAACAGGTGGTCGCCAGCTTCCATCACCGTCTCGCCCGTGGCTTCGACCCCGTCGTCGGTCAATCGATACATCACCATGCGGTACTTTCCCGAGAGCGCTGCGTACATGACCACGGGAGGGTGCCCGTGGACGGGGGTGATGCAGCCGATACGCCAGTGGGCGAGGACGCCCTCAAATCCTGGCTCTGTCGGGGTATGAAGGGCCCCCACAACGGTGCGCCGGTAGCAGGCGACGACAGGACATTGAAGTTCGTTGGGTAGGGTGTCGAGATCGATAGCATCCATCCGCTTACGGATGGCCGCAAAGCGCTTGGACCAAGCCATGTCTTGTTGGTCCAAAACGGCGCAGAAGTCCGCCCATGGCTGGGCCAAAATCTGACGATCATGGAAGGTGTCTGAGCGTCCAACGACCATGGTGACTTCCCCGTAGGGACAGAGTCATTCATGGCCTCTGCCGGGTCAAGGGCCCGCATCCAAGTGAGGCAAATCAATGCGGAAGCTGAAGAGGCCAGACTGGGAAGTGGCGCCTAAAATCGCTCTGTATGTGCGTGGCAGTAGGGGGCTTTACCGGTCTTGATGTAGTAATCTTGATGGTATTCTTCGGCGGGCCAGAAAATCCCTGCCGGCTGAACCTGGCTCACGACCGCATAGCCCTTCTTTTGCAGCAATTCGACCAGTTCGAAGACGATCTGTTCTTCTTCCTCATCCCCCACAAAGACAGCGGAGCGATATTGGCTGCCGACATCGGGCCCCTGCCGATCTTTCTGTGTCGGATCATGAATCTCAAAAAAGGTCTTCGCCAGGGTCCGGTAGGTCACCTTGGTCGGGTCGTAGACCACCCGGACGGTCTCCGCATGCCCCGTACTGCCACTGACCACCTCCCGGTAGCTGGGGTTGCGTTTGGTGCCTCCCATGTAACCTGATTCGGCTCGCAGCACGCCCGGAACCTTCTCAAGGAGGTGCTCCACCCCCCAAAAGCACCCGCCCGCAAAGAAGGCTTCCTTGTAGGGGACGTCACTGAAGTCTAGCGCCACGGAATTAACGCAATGCCTCGTATCTTTATCGTTCATTTGCTCGCCGCGAAAGACATGGCCCAAATGCCCGCCGCAGCGGGCACAGCGAATCTCTGTTCGCCGGCCGTCGGCATCGGGCACCTCCCGAACCGCACCTTTGATCGCCGAATCAAAGCTCGGCCAGCCCGTCCCGGAGTTGAACTTCGCCTTCGAAGAAAAGAGGGGCGCACCACAGCGGTTGCAGGTGTAGTTGCCTTTGCCTTTATGTTTCAGCAGGGCGCCGGTGAAGGCTCGCTCCGTGCCGCCCTTCTCGATGACGTCTTTCGCTTTGCCGGTGAGCTGCTTCCAGCCGCTTCGGGCTTTCGGGTCCGTCGACTGCTGGGCCGTGGTTGGTTGGGCCAGAGCCCAATGGGCCGTGGCAAAGCCAACGAGCAGAGCGAGCGTGACTTTAATCTGTCGAGACATGAGCCCCCTCGCTCAGAACATCCGGTCGCAGTGCTTCTTCCCAGCTAGCGGCAAGCGCAGATGCGAGCGCCGGAATAGTTGCCGTTGTTATAACCTGAACTGCCGCAGTCGGCGCTTGCGTTCACTTCCGCCCGGGATTCGGTCACGTTACAACCCGTTACTTCCGCGTTAAAGCCGTTGAATACCCATGTGTTCGACCAGCACCCAAGGCCGAAATAGGACCGATCCCAGTTGTTGCTGTGGAGGGTGAAGTGCCCAGCGTCCGTGGGGCCCACATTGCCGTCCTGTCTTCGAAAGCTCAGGCCCAAATGCTCCCGAACCAGCCGGTGGTAGTTCGTCTGGTTCGCTGAACCGTAACTGACAAGGCCATCGAGATCGCCCTCATGGCAACTCCGCCCCCGGGCCGCACATGCGCTTGTACAGGACTCAGAATTGCTTCTGGCAAGGGTGACGAGATAGGAGTTCCCGTCGATCGTGACCCGTTTGAGGTGGTCGCCTAGGGCCTCGGAGCAATCACCTTCGCAGTCCGGGCCGCCGTCACAGGCTTCCACCCCTGCCTGGACATGGCCATCGCCACAAATGGCGTCGGCGCAATCGATACAGGCATCGGTGTTGATCTCATTCTCATCATCGCAAGCTTCACCGGCCTGGACGATGCCATCACCACAACGGGGCGTGGTGCAGGCGTTGCTGCAATCATTGTCGTTGATCTCATCGCCGTCATCGCAGCCTTCTCCCGCTTGTTCGATGCCATCACCGCACCGCGGCGTGGTGCAGGCGTTGCTGCAATCGTTGTCGTTGATCTCATCCCCATCATCACAAGCCTCGACGCCATCCTGGATCTGGCCGTCACCACAGCGGGCAGCGGCGCAATTGTTGAGACAGGCATCGATTTGGACTTCGTTGCCATCATCACAGGCTTCACCTGCTTGTTGGAAACCGTCGCCGCATCGGGCTTCGGCACAGGCGTTGGTGCAGGTATCCTCGTTGATTTCATTACCGTCATCACAGGCCTCAAAGTTGATCTGACCTTGGGCCACGTCGGCCCGCAGGATGCCGTCGCCACAACGGGCTTGAAGACAGTTGTTCGTACACGCGTCATTGGCCACGTCGTTGGCATCGTCGCAGGCTTCGTAGCCAGCAGCGCCAGGCTCTAGATCCCGGCGCAAAATGCCGTCGCCGCAACGAGCCTGTTCACAGGCGTTGCTACAAGCATCTACATTGGAGCGATTGCCATCATCGCAGGCTTCGTCTTCGTGAACGATACCGTCCCCACAAGTCGCCAGGGGCCGGATCTGACAGTCTGAGGTGCAGCCGTCGTCTTCAATCGCATTGCCATCGTCACAGGCTTCGTAACCATCGGCACCTTCGGCAAGGTCCGCTCGTAGGAGGCCATCGCCACATCGGGCATGTTCGCAGGCATTCGTGCAGGCGTCCTGGGCCACCACGTTGCCATCATCGCAGGCTTCTTCGATCCCGAGGAGGTGGCCATCGCCGCAGCGGGCGACCCGGCAATCGTTGAGACAGTGGTCCGTTTGCTCGTCGTTGCCGTCATCACACTGCTCGTAGCCGGGATCTTCCGCTTGCAGGTCGCTGCGGTGAATGCCGTCGCCACAGCGGGCGGGGAGACACTGGGTTGTACAGGCATCCTGAGGGACGGCGTTGCCATCGTCGCAGCTTTCTTGGTCGGCCCAGAGGATCCCATCGCCACAGCGGGCAGCGGCACAGCTGTTAAGACAGGCATCGGTTTCGACCTCATTGCCATCATCGCAGAACTCGCCGTCTTGAACATAACCATCACCGCAGGTGCTGGGGGTGCAATTGGCACAGGCATCGGTGGGGTCCTCGTTGCCGTCATCACAACCCTCCCCAGGACCAAGGACGCCGTCACCGCAACGGGCTTCTTCACAGTTGCTACGACATGCGTCGTCGTCGGAGGCGTTGCCATCATCGCAAGCCTCGTAGCCGGCTTCATTTGGCTCGAGGTCGGTCCTAAGGACCCCATCACCGCAACGCGCAGGCTCGCAGTCGGTTTTGCAGGCGTCAGACTCCACCGTGTTGCCATCATCGCAGGCTTCAAAGCCGAGTCCGCCTTCACTGACGTCGGCCCGGACGACCCCGTCGCCACAGACGGCCACTTGGCAGGTGTTCAGGCAGGCATCACCATCCAAATCATTGCCATCGTCACAGGTCTCATGGCCGACTTCCCCGATGGATAGATCCGTTCGGGTCACCCCGTCACCACAGCGAGCGAGATCGCAGCCATTGGTGCATTCATCGGAGTTGACCTCGTTGCCATCATCACAGGCTTCGCCCAATTCAAGCTCGCCATTACCACAGGAGCCCTGTTGTTGTTGGACGACCACCTGTTCCGAACAAGCGGCTGCGAGGCTGATGCAGATCAATAGGCTGAGTTTTTTGGGGTTGGTCATCTTCGACTTCTCCTCGGTGGAGCTTAATGGAGCCACCTGCGGGGGACAAGCGCCGCACCCTACGTGTGTCTGCGTCGGCGGAGGATGCTCCCCAGAATGAGAATGCAGAGACCAGGAGCGATGGATGTGGCGCCACAGTGGCACCCCACCGAATCGGCTGCTTTCGGTGGCGGATCCGAGTTGGCTTCGGGCTCGGCTCGAGTCCGCTTACAGTTCGATTGGGCCAAAGGGGTCGGGCTGGCCTCGCAGGTGAAGTACAAGCGGAGCCCCGAAGCACTGTAGCTCATCGCTTCGCATTGCCCATCCCCGTAGACTGGAGCCTTCAGAGCGGGGGCGAAATCCGTGACCACCCCATCGGTACGAAGGAGTTCGAGGCGATAGCCGGCGCCATAGGTCCCAAGAAAGAGTTCGGAACCCGTGGGGTCGATGTCGGCTTGGGTCACCAACAAGGCTTCCGTGCCCCCCTCCAGGGACACACGGGTCACAAGCTCCGCCTCGAAGGGCTCCTGTGAGCCGTTCCAGGCCGCGGCTGGAATCCGATAGGCAGAAGCGACACGGTCAAATGCCTTCTCGACGATGAAGAGGTCGCCGGTCTTTGGGTCGACCGCCAGTCCTTCTGCATCCCGGGGGCCCTCTGGATACACCAGGTCCAAGGGCTCGGCTTGTCCCCTTACCGTCTGTCCGGCACCCGGTGCTGGGGGCTCGGGGACGCGCCAGATCGTGACCTTGCTCCTCGCAGCTGCATTGTCGCCGATATCGCCGATGAAAAGACAGGTTTGATCGCCGCATGGGCCCAGCCCTAAGGCTTCCCAATCGGTGGCATCGACCCCGTCCAGTTCCAGTCGGCCCATTGCGGTGCCGTCGGAACGAAAAGCATAGACGAAGGGACCGCCCCCTGAATCGTTGTGGCTCCAGAGCAGATCTGGAAATTGCCGGGAGCAGGCCAGGCCGCTGGATTCAATCAGTGCTGGGATCTGCAGTCGACTCTTGAGGCTCGCCTCGTCGAATTCGAGGCATGCCGCGGCGCCCAAAGCGGTCGAAGGCAGCATGCCGCTGACCAGGATTGCGAACAGCAGGCCTCCATTCCCGGTGCTGCCCCCCATCAACCGCCGCCCTCGGCCCTTCGGTAGAAGACTTCAAGACTCCCCCGTCCGAGCGTGCTGCCATTGATGATCAGGGGCTGATTGATGAACCAGGCCGTGGAGTAGACGCAGAAATAGGCGTCGCTGGAGTCGTTCGCACCCACACACAACTCGTTGTAGGCCCCCACATCGCAGAAGCCAAACATGCAGCCCCTGGGGTCCTCCATATTGCGGTTGGCGCAAACCAAGTCGCCAACATCGTCCGGGATGTCCTCGACCGCCCCGGCCCCACCCACTCGGTTGAGACCGAGTTGATCGTCACAGATGCGCCAGTCGTTGGTGATGTCTTCATTAAAGGTGAGTAATTCATCCATTTGGCCCTCTTGGGACTCGGTGACCACCAGGGTATGCACACTGGCCGGTGAACTTTGATCGGCGCGAAAATGACCGATGTTGACGTCATAGACCCGGAACATCAACTGGACAGCCCCGAGGCCCCGACAGATTTCGGGGAAGTTGGGGGCCGGCCGTGCAGCGCCGGTGGCGATGAGGCATCGGCTCCACGGGCCACCCCGCTCGTTGGCCAGGTCCATATCGCAGTAACTCTCCACAACCTGATCGTGCTGAATGAGGAAATATCGACCGCTGGGGAGTTCGGGATAGCGCTCATTGAGAGTTTGGCAATCGGCCACCGCCTTTGCCACGCTGCTGCCGTCGGGAAATGCGGTACAGTCGTTTTGACAGGCATCGTCGTCGACCCGATTGCCATCGTCGCAGACCTCGTAGCCTGGCTGGTCCGCTGCGAGGCCTCGACGCAAGACACCATCACCACAGCGGGCAGCCGTACAGTCATTCAGGCAGGCGTCATCGTTGACACCGTTGCCATCGTCACAGTCTTCGCCCGCGTCGACGCGACCATTGCCACAGATCTCGGCGCCGCAAGTCGGTGAACAGCCATCGCCCGGCTCCCCATTGCCATCATCGCATTCCTCGTAACCGGGTTGACCGACGCCCACATCGGCCCGCTGGATGCCATCACCACAGCGGGCCAAGCTGCAGTCGAGTCGACAGGCATCGGAATCCACCCCATTGCCATCGTCGCAGGCTTCGCCTTCTTGGACCGACTGGTCACCACATCGGGGCAGGAGACAGTTGTTTCGGCAACCGTTCCGGTCATCTCGGTCGCCGTCATCACAGGCTTCAAACCCCGACGCTCCTTCCACTCGGTCCGTGCGCAGAACACCGTCGCCGCAGCGGGCCACCTGGCAGGTGACTCGGCAGGCGTCTTCATCGACCTCGTTGCCATCGTCGCATTCTTCGAAGCCTGTACGAATCACGCCATCGCCACAGCGACTTGCAGTGCAGTCGTTGCGGCAGCCATCGGAATCCACCGCATTACCGTCATCACAGGCTTCATAGCCAGCGTCATCGACCCCGAGGTCCTGCCGGACCACCCCGTCGCCACAACGGGCTTCGTCACAGGTGTTCAAACAGCCATCAAAGGGGTTTTGATTGCCATCGTCACAGCTTTCGATTTGGCCGTCAGCCCCTCGGCCACCCGGGACCCCATCACCACAGATATTGGCGAGGCAATCCCCTCGGCAGTCATCGTCGTCCCGCTCATTACCATCGTCGCATTGTTCGAATCCTGGGGCCCCCAACAGGAGGTCGAGCCGGTGGATACCATCACCGCAGCGGGCTCGGACGCAGCTCGATAGGCAACCGTCTTGGTCATCAGCGTTGCCATCGTCACAGGTTTCGGCCCCCTGTCTTAAACCATCGCCGCAGCGACCATCGCCACCGCCGGCCGAGACCAGCAGGCTCGGAAGGGGCGCACTGCATCCGCCCCATGGGAGGATGAGAAGAAAGAGCAGGAGCTGAGACCGACCGCAAAGCGCAAACCGGAAGGGGAGCCATCGATCGGAGTTGGATGCATTCATGATGACCTTCTTAAGTGAAAACGCGCGCCCGCTCAAAACCCCCGAACCGCCCCCAGAAAGCACCACGGTGCTGGATCATCCGCCGACTGCCTTGTACGGGGAGGGTAGAGAGGCGAGGAAAGCCATGAAAATCTATCACAACCCCCGGTGCAGCAAGTCACGACGGACCCTCGCTTTGCTCAAGGAGCGAGGCCATGAACCGGAGGTGGTCCGTTACCTTGAGACGGGCTTAGCGGTGGCTGAGATCCGTGAACTCGCCGCTCGCCTTGGTCTGTCTTTGCATGATCTGCTGCGCAGCAAAGAGCCGGCCTATCGAGAGCAGAACCTCAGTCCAGACAGTTCCGACGAAGCGATTCTTCAGGCCTTGGTGGCAGCACCGATTTTGCTGGAACGGCCCGTCGTGGTCGTCGGCGAACAGGCCCGGACCGGGCGTCCCCCCGAAGCTGTGCTCGAACTCCTCGATGGTGAGGGGGCGTGACGGTTCAGCCTAAAGCCTGGCCTGCTATCGTCCTGAGTCTTCTTGCGGGGATTGCCTTCGGTGTTTCGTTCTTCGTGCCCTTCGTGAGCAGTGATTTTCGGGTTTCGCTGCCGGCGAAAGTTGATCGTGGTATCGAAGGGAGCGTGCGGGGCAGCGAGCGGTTTCTCGACCGACTCGAGGGACTGCTCGGTGCTGGGGTTCGAGACAAAGCCGAGGAGATCGGCAGCTTCTGGATGGACGCAGGCCTTGAGCGCAGTCTCGGTGAAGTGGGCCTCAATAGAAAGGGGGAGGGGATCCCCTGGAGTCGGTGTTTGGCCACGGGGGAGGGGGCGAAGGCCCCGGGCTGGCGCCCCTGCGTGAAAGCATGGATCAGCTATAAAGCGGGCATTCCCGTCGGCGTGCAAACCCTGAGTGGTG
Source organism: Myxococcales bacterium (assembly GCA_002722845.1). GTDB lineage: Bacteria > Myxococcota > UBA4151 > UBA4151 > UBA4151 > UBA4151. The sequence goes on from PBND01000009.1 coordinate 28,657, forward strand.
TCATTCGCGGCCTTTTTGCCCAAGGTGAGTGGCTCCTCGCTACGTTATTGACCCTCTTTTCCATCTGCTTTCCCGCGCTCAAGGTCGGGCTGACCCTCGTTTTGGGCCTGGCATTGGTACGAGTCGAGCTTCGTGAACGCTTGCATAAGGTCCTTGAGATGAGCGCAAAGTGGTCCATGACCGATGTCTTCGTCGTCGCTTTGATGATCGTCTTCTTTAAGGCCGAGAACTTTAACTTCCACTTCCGGGCAGAGGTGGGCGTTTATCTGTTTGCGGCAGCGGCCATCCTTTCGTCCCTCGCCATCATGAAGCTGCCCTTGCCCGCTTCCCCCTCGGGCACTTCGGAGGAGGCGCCAACAAAAACCAGTTGACGGCTTTGGTTGCCTTGATAGGTGGGCGCTGTTGTTGCGGGGTGGAGAAGCTGGCCATCTCGTCGGGCTCATAACCCGAAGATCGCAGGTTCGAATCCTGCCCCCGCTACCAACGATACAGGCGCTTCGGCGCCTGTTCTCGTTTTTCAGCGGTAGAGCCCCCCGCCACCGGGGCCTGTCCATTGGCAGGCCGGCCTGTTCAGACTACAGGGGAAGTGGAGCCAGCCGATGACTGAAATTGGCCCGGTGCCCTGGGCCTGCTCTGGGCCTGTGTTAGCGCCGCCCGACCTCCGTATCGGGCGCCGGCTTGGTTTGCAGATCTTCCAAGTTGCCGTGAACTGGCCCGCTCTGCAGCCAAAGGGGAGAGGGTTTCGTCGTGATCCGGCGCTGCTCGATCCCTACGATCGCGTTGTGGATCACCTCCTCGAACAAGAGCTGGAGCCCCAATTTAGTCTCCACGGGGGCGAGTTGCCGACCTCGCTTCAACTGGACGGTGGATGGACCCGCCGGGACAATGCGAAGCGCTTTGTGGATTTTGCGGAAGGGATGAGTCGCCGCCTGGGGGACCGGGTCGAGCGATGGCTGACCCTTCAGGATCTGACGGCCATCGCCAGTTGGGAGGGGGGCGAACTTCACAGCGCCGATGGTCCGGGTTTACGCTACTTGAAAGCCTGCCATCATCTCCTCCTGGCCCACGCCTGGGCCAGCAAGATCATTGCTGAGAACGTTCACAGTCCACACATCGATGTCGAGTTTCGTTGCCCGGAACTGGGTCCGGAGGCGGACCGAGATGAAGACCCGAGCCACCATCGCTGGATTCTCGACCCCCTTTCCGGGCAGGGCTACCCGGAAGAAGGTCTCCACGACCGCCGGGACCAGGGCGTTCTATCTAGCCTCGTGCCGAGTTTTGCCGAACGGGGCGACCTTCAACTCATTGGTTCAGCCTTGGGCGGAATCCGTCTGATCGTTGACTGGCCCTGGCGTGCGGCGCATTACGGCCCGTTCGAGCGAGTGCTCCATGGCCTCAGCGAGCGGCCGCTCTCGCTGCATTTGCGGCAGGGGCTAGGGGCTTCGCAGTTGGCCCATCCGGCCAATGATGAGGCTCGAGTCGAACTGTTGCGCGATCAACTGGAGTCACTTGCATCAGCCAGTAGCAAGGGCTTGAACCTTCAACAAATCCAACTTGGCCCTTTGCTGGATGAGGAGCAATGGGCCGATGGAGCGAGGCCTCAACCGGGATTGGTTTGGATCGACCCATACACGAGGCGAAGATGGCCGAAGGCCAGTGGTCTTTTTGTGCAACGCTTCGTTGTCGAGGGGCACGTTGCGCGGACAGACTTGGGCCACTAAGCCTTTGACCTGTTCGGTGACAACCATTGCTGAGCCGCTAACATAGAGCGGTCATAGGAAAGGAAAAGCTGTGCTCTTTCGAGACCAAAAACTTATCGTTCTTGCGAGCCTTGTCACCTTTATCGCCTGCGGTGGGGACGGGCCGAATGAGCCAGAACAAACTCGCAACTGCGATCCGGGCGCGACGCAAGCATGTACCTGCGTAGGGGGCGAGAACGGAGCGCAAAGTTGCGAGGGTGATGGCGCCGGCTGGGCTGACTGCGTCTGCACTGGCGGTGGTGGTGGTGGTGGCGGCACCAGTGACTGTCCCCAAGCGGATCACTTCTTGGATGTCGCCTCGGCGCCGGGCCCTGACGAGGGGGGGCTCATGCCCCGTCTCAGCGTCGTGTGCACGGAGACGGAGGTTCGGGTGACGACGAACGATATCCCACACTACACATTCATCCCGTTGACTCCCAACGCGCTGGTGGAAAACAACGTCACGCACATTTTCCCACGCTTTCCTGAAGTCGCTGCCGAGCCGAGTCGGATCAACGATGGCTTTCCTCAACTCGGAAGCGCCGGTGTGACCAATACGGGGCTCTCCATGAATGCCGCCAGCGAAGGACCAACCCCTGATCCTTACGGTGATCCGGTCGCCAACGCGCTCCTCGATGCCTGTGGTGGGCACACCGGGAGGGATTATCACAACCACACCATCGCCGAGAAATGCTTCATCCCCAGCGGTCTCGTGGCCGAACCGTGGAACAACCCAGACCCCGACCCGAGTCAGCCGTCCCCTGTTCTGGGTTATGCCCTCGATGGCTTCCCGATCTACGGTAACCGGGGCTGCGCTGATGAGGACTGCAGCCGGATCATTGAGTTTCAGTCCAGCTGGGAGAACAACTCCGCGATGGCTGGAACCCTCGGCTGTCAGGACAATAGTGTCTGCAACAACGCGGCGGTCTGTGATGATGGCCGCGATCGGAACAACGCCGGCAATGACTGCCATGTTTGCGCACCGGCCGTGGTCGATGGGCTTCGAACAACGGCCTGTATTCCGACGGAGTACGCCTTTGACACCAATGAGTGGGTGGAAAAGGACGGCGAAGCCTATCTCGACGAATGTAACGGTCGCGTTCAGCCCGATGGCAGTTACGGCTACCACATCACGCCGACCTTCCCCTACTGGGCTGGGTGCTTCCGGGGCACGGCCACCCATCTCCGTGGTGGCGGTGGTGGCGGTGGTGGCGGCGGTGGCGGTCCTCCGTAGGAGGCACAGGATGCCTGTGTGCTGGCGGCAGAGGGCGGCGCTGGGTATGCGGTTGGCCGCACTCACGCTGCTGGTGGCTTGTCCCATCGGCGAAGTTCCTGATGCCCTCGAAGCGGGTCCGGACGATGGACTCCGCCTCGACCAATCCCTGGTCTACACCCTTGATTGGGATCGGGAGGGTGTCACCTTACACGAGACTGGTTGGTCTGCGATTAACGATCTTGGCTTTGCGTTTGAGTTCCAACAGGCTTTTGCCACCACCTACAGCTTGGAGTTGGTGCCTTGCGACCCCGTGTCGAGGCCAGATGGTGGTCTTGGGGATTTGGTGGAGCGGGTGCTGGGTTGGATCGGGTCCAGGAAGGCCTTCGCTGGTCACGGCGGCGCACCGTTCAACCCGACACGCCTGGGTCAGTCTCTGGTGGAGTCAATTCACGGAGCCGTGCCTTTTGTCTCGGCACCGATGACCGCAGATGGGAACACTTACTGCCAATTCCACTACCTGGTGGCTCGGGCTCATGGGGGGACGCAGCAACTGCCTGAGACCCTCGACTACCTAGGGCGGTCGGCCATTCTGCAAGGCCGTTGGCGCCAGGCCGATGGGCCTTGGCAGGACTTCGACTGGCGCAGTGAGGTGCCATGGGGGGAGATGAAGTCTCTGGAGCCGGCGGTTGCAGATGGCCCCTTGTCAGCCGACGCCCCCACACAAGTCCTCGTGACCCGGCCGCTCCATGGACTCTTGCGGGCGCTTGATCCGGTGCAGATGCGACCGGAGGTTTTAGCGAACACCGTGATCAAAAACATGGTTCAGGGCACACGGATTGAGATTCGTACGGCCCATGGACGGTGGCGGTCACAACCCTAGCCTTTTCGTTTTAGACTTTCGCGAAGACCATGCACGGTTCGGGTCGACTCGGGTCGGTGAAGGGGATATGGGCGCAGCCCATGTCTGTCCTGCTCGTAACCAAACCGATGACCGCACCGTGGCACGATAGCTCGAGTCAGTTGGCCCGGACCCTAGCCGAGGGGCTCCATCGTCTCGGCGCCCCCGTTGAAGTGCGGGTCATGACGACGGCCGAGGGCTCCGGCATCGATGGGGTCGTCGATGAAGTTATCTACCGCGAAGCGGGCGGTTTTTCTCCTGGAATCACCCAGAATTTACGAGTCTTTCGCCGCCTTGCAGCGGGGCGAGGTGAAGCGATGCGTCACTTCTTCTTCGCACCCAACCCGCGGGCAGCATTTGCTGCCCGGGTGGCCCATGGGCTCCGATCTCGACCGAGTCTGCATACCCTGTGCTCCATGCCGCCCGCGGGCCAGGCCCTCAAGCCTTCGCTCTTCGCCGATCGGCAGATGGTTCTTAGCCTGGCGGCGCAGCGACGATTGGAGGCCGAGGGCGTCGAGAGCCACCTGGTGGAACCGTCGGTTCTCCCCCTTGCGTCCAGTGAGGCCGGCCAAGCCCGTTGCCGTGAAGCTTATGGGGATTATCTCCTCTTTGCGGGAGACCTCCGCCCAGGCGGCGGGGCATTGGAAGCGTTGGAGGTCTTGGCTCGCCTGCCGGAGCCATTGAATCTCGTGGTCGCCTCCCGGCCGAAGGGGCGAGATTATCAGCGTGCCTTGGCCTCCCTAGAGCAAAGAATCCAAGACCTCCGATTGCAGGACCGGGTGCACCAGCTTGGCCGGATCGATTGGATCGGGGACTTGGTTGCGGCTGCTCGCCTACAGCTCCTCCCGGCCACCGACCTGACGGCCAAGATGGACTATCCCCTGGTGTTGCTTGAGGGGCTCGCCGCAGGTGTGCCGGCGGTGGTGGCCAGTGAAGCCCCCATGGCCGCCATTGCGGATGGGCAAAGTGTCGCTGCTGCGCCGGCTGCCGATTCAGAGAGTCTAGGGGCTGCATGCGAAGCGGTTCTTGGGGAGAAGGCAGGAACGGCTGCCCGGGACCTGTATCGGACACGCTTTCTTCCCGAGCGCTTTGCCGAGGATGTCTTGCAGCATTACGCTGTGCTCGGGGTGGAGCCATGACGTCGACCCTGCGATGGGCCTTGCTGCTTGGCGGCGGGCTCGGTCTTATCGATGGTCTCTTCGGCCTCTGGCGGAGTGGATTTACCGCCAGCCACCTCGTTGGTACCCTGGCGATCATCGGTCTACACCAACTGGCGGCTGTCGGTCTCGCCGTTCTTCTGTTCGGTCTACTGGGGTCGGACCGAGAACCCCTGCGGCAGTGGTGTATCGAACTCTGGCAGCAGCGGGCTGGCAGCCCGCAAGAGAGCGGTAAAACACTAGCCTTCATTCTAGGCCTTGTGATGGCGCCCCTCTCCCTCGCCGCCGGCGTGAAGGCGCTCATGAGCTTGGAAGGGGCCTTCAAGACGCCGCTCTATGTTGCCCTCGGCCAAGGTTTGGCCCTGGTCGCGGTGATCGGCCTCATCTGGATTCTGACCCTACGTTGCCAGCGATTCCTGGCCGGCTTGGAGTTCCGTTCGTTCCTTTCAAGGCTACGGATTCTGATCCTCTTGGTGGTCGTTGGCGGCCTGCTCTATCTGTATCTTTGGTACCAAAGGGATCTTCTCTTTAAAGAGGTGGAGCCATGGCTGCCGCTGGCCCTGATCTTGTTGCTGGTCGTTAGCCTCGCCGCCCAACTCCTGCCCCTTCAGACCGGTGGGAAGACCGGTCTGATACTTTCCCTGCTCGGGGCTTTGGTCATGGGCTTAGGCATCGGCAGCCTGCCCGGGCCCCGCCCACTGGTGGTGGGTGGCGCCCCCCTCGGCAGCCTGCTCGCCGAAGGTCTACGCCAGGCCAGCGATGTGGATCGTGATGGTGTGGCTGCCCTGGTGGGCGGGGGGGATTGTGCACCCTTTGATGGCATGATCTTCCCCGGTGCGGTGGACCTCCCCGACGACGGCATCGATCAGGACTGTCTCGGCGGCGACCTGAAGGAGAGCGTGATCATCCCGCCGAAGCCGCCCCGCTTCGCAAAGATTGCCAAAGAAGCGCGCTCTGAGTTGGTGGTGCTGGTCTCCATCGATGCCCTACGGGCCGACCGGCTGGGCGCTTATGGTTACAAAAAGCATCCGACCAGTCCCGGGCTCGATGCTTGGGCAAAGAAGGGGGCAATCTTTGAGAAAGCTTATACCTCGGGCCCCTATACGATCGCGGCCATCCCAGGCCTGCTCACCAGTCGGGGCATCAGCCAAATTCCCAACTATGTCGCAACGAAGGGGAGTTATCGCCTCGATAAGGAGCTAGAGACGATCGCCGAGGCCTTTAAGGCCGATGGTTTTCGCACGGGGGCCGTCCTGACGGGGATCGATAATGCCACCAATGATTTTGCCCAAGGCATCCAAGATCTCAACATCATCAGTACCCGTTACCTGGACAGCGCACGAGAAACGGCCGCCGCCGCCCGTCAGTGGCTGACGCGTCATCACACCGGCAAGCGCTTCCTCTGGCTGCATTTCTTCGACCCCCACGACCCCTATCACCCCATATCGGCCTATGACTTCGGTGGTTCAGCCAGCGCCCGCTACGATGCCTCCATCGCGTACATGGATGAGCACTTAGCGCCCCTGTTAGAAGAACTGTCGGCCCAGCCGCGCACGACCATTGCGGTCATCTCCGATCATGGGGAGGCTTTTGGTGAGCACGGCGCCCACCATCACGGCATGGATCTCTACATGCCCAATGTGCATGTACCCCTCATCATCCGCAGTGACGGCTTGAAGCCAAGGCGCTTGAAGTCTGCGGCCAGTTCCTTGGACGTGATGCCCACCCTGCTCAATCTGGCGGGCCTGAAGCCCCGGACCGCCTTTGGTGAGAGTCTCGTGCCCCTACTCCAAGGTGAGCCTGAGCGGATGGATCGCGGTGTGCTGACAGAGTCCTATCGAGTCGGTCAGATCTTCGCTTGGTCCACCGGGCGCTACCGTCTCATTTACCGCCTTCATGCGAACCTGTTCGAACTCTACGATCTCTCGGTGGATCCAGGGGAGATGAACAACCTGTATCGACCTGGGACCGAGTTGAGCGACCGAATGACCATGGAACTCCTCCAGGCCATGAACCAAGGGGTCTATGTTCGTCGGGGGCTGCGGGTGAAAGA
>PBND01000010.1 GCA_002722845.1 Myxococcales bacterium
GAAACCACGGATCTCCTGGGCACTGATGAGTTCCTGAGCGACGATGGAACGACCGCCGATTAGAATCGCTGTGCGTGCATCAAAGCCCTCGCCCCGAAGGACGATGGGCGTCCCCCCTACTCGGGGACCACTTGCGGGCTCGATGCCGTCGAGACGAAGACTGTCAAAGTAGGTAAACGCACCCTCTATGGATGCCTCGCCAAGGCTATTGATGACCCGAATCGTCGCCGCCCCAGGACTTCCCGGTGGTGTGCGGAAAGTGATGATTCGCTGATTACGGAGCAACATGTCGAGGACCGGTTGACCCCCCAGCAACACCTGACTATCCGCCGCCAACCCCTCACCGCGAAGTTGGACCCGTGTTCCCCCGGTGCTGGGACCCTCGGCCGGATTGACCTCAAGAATCTGGACGGGTGCGCCAGCATCATCGGGGATATAAGGGCCTGCATCGGTGGCCGGTGCCGAGGGCAGCCGGGCTGGGCGATCCGGCGACGGGATTTCCGGTGCAGGCTCCGGACTGGAAGGCAAACAGGCGCTCAGCAAAGCCAATCCAAGCCAGGTTTGACGGATCATCACCGACAGGCCTCCATGTCGCACCCTAACACTGCCAGACACAGGCCGCCACCAGGCCCCATCGGATGGGTGACCGATGTCTCAAATCCGCAGGAGGGAGGCCGGGTCGAAAAGGGCAGCCTAAATGAACTCGGCCTTCGCCCCGGTCGCCCCAAGCACTTCATCGAGGGCATCCATAAATTCCAGGCTCGGGCTCACACGATGACCCCGGTCGCTGCGTGCGAGCACCGACTGCCCCCCACGATGAACCATAAACTCGAGCGGCATCGTTCCTTGGTGGGCGCTGACGCACTGCTGAAGTTGACCCAAGAGATCTGGGCGGGATTTTTCTGCATCGAGATGAACCCGACAGCGCACTTCCCCCTGCTGGAAGCCTGCGAGGGCTCGCTCGACGCGACGCACCTGCAGGCTCACTTCCAGCTGGGCGTCCCCATCGTCGCCTCGCTGCCGACGGGCAGACAGAGTCCCCGTCAGGATCAAAGGCTCACCGCAAGTGAGCAACTCCTCCACCTCAGCCAGTAGTTCTGGCTGAATCTTCGCCTCACATTGCCCGGTCACATCCTGCAGGGTCAGAAAGGCCCGCCGCGGAATCACCGTGTCATCCTTGGCACCCTTCATGTTGCTGTAGCTGACCACGTTTTTGAACTCGGTATGGACAACGATGCCGCCCACCCGAACCTCACGGGATGCGTTGGCCCCGTAGCGAGCGCGGGGGTCCCAAAGACTGGCTAGCTCCCCCGCTCCACAGGAGGTCAGACGCCGCAGCGCTCTGCGATACATCGCTGTGGGGTGCCCCGAAAGGAAGAGACCAAGGGCATCGAACTCCCGACCCAATCGCTGACGCTGGGAAAAGCGCCCTACGGTATCATCAAGACCGGCTCGGTCATCGTCTGCGGCCGTATCGGTCATACCGCTGCCGCCAAAGAGGGTCATCTGGCCGGCCGCTCGATCCCGGTGGGTGCGCGCGGCCAGGCGAAACACCGTCTCCACACTGGCCAACAGGCGACGGCGAGGCTCTTCGAAGCAGTCCATAGCTCCTGCATCGACCAACAGGGCCATGGCTTTACGGGGGAACTTCCGCGGCTCGCAACGCTTCGCCAAATCGATCAAACCCTGAAATGGCTGGCCGGCTTCTCGAGCCCGAAGCAGTTCGGTGAGCGCTGCTTCGCCGAGGCCTTTGATGGCCGACAAACCGAAGCGAATACTGTCCTCGCCTTCAGGCCGAAAGCGAAGGGCACTCCGATTCACACAAGGGGCGAGAATTCGGATACCTTGGGAGCGGGCTTCCCGGAGATACTTGGCCACAGTCGGCGTGCTCGCCCCGTGAACGGTGACTTGGGCCGCGTAGAAAGCCAGGGGATGGAAGGCCTTCAAATAGGCTGTCTGGTACGTGATCTTGGCGTAGGCCGCAGCGTGGGATTTATTGAAGCCATAGCCAGCGAACTTCTCGATGAGGTCGAAGATCCGGTCCGCCGCTTGCTTCTTCAGGCCATGGAGTTGCTCCGCACCCTGGGCGAAGCGAACCCGCTCCTCTTCCATGACTTCCCGCTTCTTCTTGCCCATGGCCCGGCGCAATAAATCCGCTTGGCCGAGGCTGTAACCGGCGAGAATCTGGGCTGCCTGCATGACCTGCTCTTGATAGACCATGTGGCCGTAGGTGGGTCGCAGGATCTCCTCAAGGGCTGGGTGGGGGTATTCGATCTCAAGGCGACCATGCTTGCGGGCCACATAGTCAGGGATCTGATCCATCGGTCCCGGGCGATAGAGGGCAACCGCGGCCACGACGTCTTCAAAACAGTCCGGCTTCAACTCCCGCAACATGCTCTTCATGCCATCGGATTCGAGCTGAAAAATGCCGTTGGTATCCCCCCGACTAATCAACTGGAAGACCTTGGGGTCATCAAGGCTCAGCAGGTCGACATCGAGGGTGGGTAGTACCGACTCCGGAGCGCAGCCTTTGAGGTGCTGGAAATTAGCGATGAGATGAGCCCGATCGCTAGCCTGCCCCCCATTGGCACGGGCGATCTGCTCGTTCACCAATTCCTGGGCATAGGAGACGATGTCGAGATTCTTCAGGCCAAGAAAGTCGAACTTCACCAGACCGACCTTCTCAACCCCATCCATATTGAACTGGGTTGCGCTCCCTTCCCCGCCGGCGAAGGTTGGGCTGTATTCGTAGAGGGGCTCCTTGCCGATCACGACGCCGCCTGCATGGGTTCCCGCTTGGCGGTAGAGCCCTTCAAGCTGGGTCGCGATGGAGAAGGCCTTGCGAAAGACAGCGTCGGTATCCCGGAGTTGGACCAGCTTATCGCTGACCTCAAAGAGCCCCCAACTTCGCCGGGCCTCACCAACCTTTTGGGGATCTCCGACGAGACAACCATCACGGACTTCCACGCCGGGCCCCTTGAAGGTCGGAGTCAGGGTCACTGGCTTGCCCTCATGGAAGGCGGGGATATGACGCGTCATCTCATTGATGCGCTGAAACGGAAGGCCCATGGTTCGAGCCACGTCCTTGATGACCGATTTACCACCCAAGCGGGCGAAGGTCGCGATCTGACCGACGCGCTCCTGCCCATAACGGTTGGCCACGTACTCGATCACCTCACCCCGCCGCTCCTGGCAGAAGTCCACATCGAAGTCCGGCATGCTGACCCGCTCGGGATTGAGAAAGCGCTCAAAAAGGAGGTCGTACGGCATCGGGTCCAAGTCGGTGATCCGAAGACTCCAGGCCACCAAGCTACCGGCCCCGCTGCCCCGCCCAGGCCCCACACGGATCTCCCGGCTTTTCGCCCAATTGATGAAGTCCTGAACGATGAGAAAGTAGCCGGGAAAGCCCATGTCCTCGATGATATCGAGTTCATGCTTCAAACGAGCCTTATATTCATCTTCGTCTAGAGAGGCGTCGAGCTCTTTGAATCGCCGATCGAGCCCTTCCGAGCTTAAGCGCCGAAGCTCCTGGGCCTCATCCCGACCATCCTCGCAGGGAAAGTCGGGCAAATGGATATCACCGATGTCCACCGTGACATTGCAGCGGTCGGCAATCTCACAGGCTGCGTCGATGCAATGCTGGTGCTGCTGAAAATAGCCCGCACGCATCGCATCCTCATCTTTGATGTAGAGTTGGTCGGTATTGTGCCCACCGTACTCATCCACCGTCTGCCGACGCTGGATCGCCATCAGCACACCGTGGGCCTCGGCCTCATTGGGGTCGACGTAATGGCAGTCGTTGGTACCCACCATGCGAATGCCGTTGCCGTGGCCGATCTCTAGCAGCATCTCGTTGTAGGGGTACTGTTCCTCAAGGTGGTTGTCCTGCAACTCGAGGAAGAAATTGTCGTAGCCGAAAATCGACTGGAGCCCCTTGGCCACCCGGAGCGCCCCATCCACATCGCGAGCATCGGCCTTGCCTTCTCGTTTGGCCCTCGGACCGAGCCAGCCGTGATAGGTTCGACTGGTCGGCCCGCCAAGACACGCGGTCGTCGCAATCAGCCCTTCGTGATGCTCCTCGAGCATCTTCCAATCCATGCGCGGCCGATAATAGAAGCCCTCAGAATAGCTGCGAGAAACCAGCTTTTTCAGGTTCCGCCACCCTGTCTGATTTTCCGCGAGAAGAACCATATGAAACAGGTCGTCTCGGTTCCGGTCTGTCGCTTTCTTGTTGGGGCCAAGGGTGTAGGCCTCGATGCCCATAATCGGCTTGATCCCGGCCTGCTGGGCCCGCACGTAAAAATCCAAGGCCCCGTGCATATTGCCATGGTCGGTCACGGCCACCGCGTTCATGCCCCGCTGCTGGACCACCTGACACAGTCGATCCATACGAATCGCGCCGTCGAGAAAACTGTAGCCACTGTGCAGATGCAGATGGGCAAAGCTCATGGAATTTCAACCCGGGATCCCCGTGCTAAACACGAGCGGGGACCACAAGCAAGGGCCGCCGTTAAACCCCACAGATCTTGGTGACTTTCGAAACAGGAGCGCCTCTGCGAACAACAGCCTAGGCGATGGTGTTCTCCGACTCCACTCGGTTCCGGCCCTGCTCTTTGGCTCGATAGAGCAAATGGTCGGCATCAGCGAGGAACTCTTCGGGCTTGTTGTGGGAGAGTCCGCCGGTGGATGCCACACCGATACTCACAGTCACCCGGAGTTCCTGGCCCCGGGGTAGCGGCGTCACCATCCCCTCGACGGATCGACGAATACGCTCAGCGAAGGCCACCGCATTACCCACATCGAGGCCCCGAGCGACGAGCGCAAACTCCTCACCGCCGTAACGACAGACCACATCTTCATCCCGGCAGAGCTCCAATAAGAGCGCACCCATGCTCCGCAGGACCTCGTCACCCACCGCATGGCCGTGGGTATCGTTCACAGACTTGAAATGATCCACATCGAACATCAACAAGGACAAGGGCGTACCGTGGCGACGAGCGAAGGAGAACTCCTCACGCAGGCGTTCGAAGAAAACCCTTCGATTCAACAGGCCGGTAAGCGGGTCTCTCGTGGCCCGCTGGTAGATCTCGGCCCGGAGTTTGGCCTCTTGCAGGTCCTGGAATTCAAACTTTGCGACCGTATCCGTGCCAAAAGCCACCCGATCACCGTGGGTTAGGGTCCCCTCTTTGACCTTGAGACCATTGAGGTAGGTCCCATTGGTGCTGCCGAGGTCCTCTAGGAGGTAGTCTTCCTCCCCTTGGGCCCGCTTGATCTGGGCATGGTTGCGAGAGATGCCATCGTCATCGAGTCGAATTTGGCAACGGTCACCGCGGCCAACGCCGATACACTCGCCCCGCAATTCAAAGCTCACACCCCGGCGGTTGCCTGTCAGGATCGTGAGGACCGCAATCTCAGCCCCCTCCGGTCGACCCAGTACATCCATATCCAGGCTGGTTCGATCGACTACAATGGTCTGCTCAAAGCTATTTTCGTCGTTCTCTGCCAAGCTTTGCTACTCCGGGTTTTCTGCCACGAGCGCCTGAATATTGCTCCGGTGGCGCCAAACGACAAGGGCGTAGATTGCGCCAAGGGTCACACCCATGGCCACACCGTGGCTCCACCACGAGAGGATAGCCATCGCGCCAATCGCTATCAGGGACCCTAGGCCGCTGACACGAAACAAGAACACAACCACGACGTAGAGAAGGAGACCGCCTGCGGCCAGACTCGGGGCCAGGGCCACCATGACCCCCAGTGTCGTCGCCACCCCCTTGCCTCCCTGAAAGCCCAGCCAAGGAGAGCAGCAATGTCCTAAGACCGCCATACCGCCAACCGCCAATGTCAGTGGATGATCCGGAGAAGCACCCGCAAGAATCATCAGCAATGGGGGCGCCAGGCCTTTGAGTAAATCCAAGACCAAAACGAGCGCCCCGAAGGCTCGTCCACCGGCTCGATAGGCATTGGTGGCACCAATATTGCCAGAGCCCAAGTCTCTGAGATCAAGATTCAAGTAGCGCTTTGCCAAGATGAGGCCAAAAGGAATGCTACCGACAAGAAAAGCGCCGAATAAATAGATGAGGTCGACGATAGGGCTTGGAGAGAGTGGTGACATGGCAGCAAACGGTGGACTTGGAAACGCGGGGTACTGAAGTGAGGGTTGTTCGAAAAGGGGAAAGCCTCCTCCTGATCGTCGTCGCGCTGGCCGCCTGCAGCCGGCAAAGCCCGGTTGCGCCCCCGAATCAAAGCGACCATGCCGTCGAGTTGCTGGTCAGCTCCGACCTCAAAGGTGAAGTGGAACCCTGCGGTTGCAATCTTGAGCCTCTCGGTGGCCTCGCACGTCTGAGCACAGCCCTCAAATCTGTTTCAGGCCAAGGCCCCAAACACTTTCTTCTACACGGCAACCTCCTGAGCGAAGGACATGCGCCCTCACCCCAGGCAGAAGCCCAATTTAAGCTCAAGCGGGCCTTTCTTAATCGCACGCTACCCACCCTCGGCTTGAGTCTGGCCCTTCCGGGTCCGGCGGATCGGGCCCTGCCCAAGGACCTTCAGCCCGGCCTGATCGGCGGCAGCCCGGACCTAGCCCCCGGCGCGTATCACAGCCTCAAAGGCGGCCTGCTCATCGTCCGGGAGCCCGTACAAAGTTCGCTGCCAAAGAGCCCCCTAAAAGTCCTCGTCAGCGAGCGGTCACTGGATGCGCTGCGAGGAGATATCGAATCCCTCCAAGCCGCTGGCATCGGCCTGGTCCTTGTCGGTGGCCAAAGTGGTGAGCAGGCCCTTTGGACCTCTTTGGCCGATGGGATCTTTCTCTTGCGGAGCGGCGAGCGGGGTCAAAACCTGGCCCGGCTGGAATTACACCTGCGCGGCGACGGGCCGTTGCGAGAACTGCCGGGGGCCAGCAAGCGCAAACAAGAACTGGCCCGACTCGACCAGCGCATCGAGGCCATTCGAGAGGCGAGAGACCGCCTCCGTGTTCGCCAGGCCAGCCCCCAGGCCATCGCGGCCCGGGACCGACAGTTGGTCGCGGCCCGGCGAGCCCGAGCCGATAAGGTTAACGAACCGCTTCCCGCGCTTCCGAAGACGGGAAACTTTGTTTTGTACCACCCCCTCGTCCTGGACAGCCAGGTGGCCGATGACCCAGCCACGGCAAGGGCCGTCGCCGAGCACCATCGCGAAGTCGGTGACCTCAACCGGCAGGCGGAAAGCCAACGACAATGCCCAGAGCCGGACAAGACGAAGGCCCAATACGTTGGCTCGAAGACCTGCAAAACCTGTCATCAGGCCGCCTATGAACTCTGGCAACAAACGCCCCACAGCAAGGCATGGAAGACCCTGGAAGATGCCGGACGGGATTATGACTATGCCTGTGTGAGTTGCCACAGTGCGGGCTTTGGTGACGCCCAAGGCTTCTGCAAGGTCACCGAGGCCGGCGACCGCTTGAACGTCGGTTGTGAGGCCTGCCACGGACCGGGTTCCCGCCATGCCCAAACGGGGGACAAAGCACAGATCGAACGGGACCGGGGTCTGGCCGGTTGCACCTCCTGTCATCACCCGCCCCATACGAAAGCCTTCCATCTCGACGACCGACTGGCCAGAATCCTTGGGCCTGGTCATGGCGCCAACGCTGCCCCCGGAGAACCCTAGTGTCTGCTTTGCTTTTGTTTTCCAGCCTAACGGCAACCTCACTGCACCCAGGACCGGATCTTCGACCGGACAAGTGGCTAGGACGGGACCGGTCGACCCAGGGCAAACCAGGGCTTCAGCGCCGCCATTCCCATCGGCGCCAGGGGCCCCAATCTTCAGCCCTCTTTTCCCTGTCCAGTCGTCAGGCTGGTCTGCCGCCGGCCCTGGATATTCCCTGGGCCATGAACGAAGAGGTGGCCCATTTCGTCCGACACTATGCCGGACCAGGGCGTCAGTACTTTCAAAAATGGCTCGACCGGGGCTGGGCCTTGATCCCCCGCCTTCGCCAGGGCCTAGAGCAAGAGGGCGCCCCCCTCGACCTGGTCTACCTCGCCATGATCGAGTCTGGTTTTCGAGGCCAGGCCAGGAGCCGGGCCGGCGCCCAGGGTTTGTGGCAATTTATCGGTGCAACGGGCCGGGCTTTTGGTCTCGACCGCTCCGCCTGGGTGGATGACCGGGGCGATCCTGAAGAAGCCACTCGGGCTGCTGCTCGATACTTGCTTCGCCTCCACGACCGCTTTCAAGATTGGCACTTGGCTTGGGCTGCTTACAATGCCGGCCCCGGCCGAATCGCTCGAGCCATGCGAGAAACCGGTGAGACCGAGTTCTGGAAAATCGCTCAAACCGGCGCCTTACCCCGAGAAACTCGGGAGTACGTCCCGCGAATTCTTGCGGCCGCGACCATCGCCACGCGACCGGAGCGCTACGGGTTTCGGGTCACCCGGCCCAAGGAATCGGTGGTGATACGCAAGGTCCTCGTCGAACGCCCCCTTGCCTTCGAGACCATCGAAAAAACCTGCCACATCGAGGCGGGGCAATTGATTGAGTTGAACCCAAATCTCTATCGCAAGGTCACGCCGCCTGCCCATATGGTTGGCCAACCGCACCCCCTCGCCATTCCCGACTCGGCCGCAGCGGACTGCGCTGAACTTTTGGCCAAACTCCCCCCAGAGGCAAATCACTACGTCCACAATTACACCATCAAATCCGGCGACACGCTCGGGGGTATCGCCAATCGCTGGAATGTGAAGATCAGCCTCCTGATGCGAGTCAATAACCTAGGCCCTCGATCGGTCCTGCGCATCGGCCGACGCCTCGTGATCCCCACCACAACCCCATGAGCCTCTTGCCCATCGATGAAGCCCTGGCTCGCCTGCTCGATAAAGTCGCGCCTCTAGCCAGCGAAGAGATCCCCCTTAGCCAAGGCCTAGGGCGAGTTCTAGCCAGGCCTATCTTTGCCCAACTCGACCACCCACGGGCCGACAACTCAGCCATGGATGGCTTTGCACTGCGGGCCGAGGACGGCCTGCAGCCTCGACGCTTACTGGGACAAAGCGCAGCCGGTCACCCTGGGGATCTTCTGGTGGGGCCGGGGGATGCCGTCCGTATCTTTACCGGCGGGGTGTTGCCCCAAGGTGCGGACAGCGTTCTCATCCAAGAAGATGCCCAGTGGGACGAAGAGTTCTGCCGCCCCCAAGTCGAGCCTCGAGTTGGGGCGCATATTCGCCGCCAAGCCGAGGACTTCGGGGTTGGCGACCTTCTTTTTGACAGCGGGCAGCAAATCCGAGCGATGGACTTTGCTGTGCTGGCAAGCCAGGGCATCACCCACCTTACGGTCCACCAGCGCCCTTCCTTTGCGGTCGTCGCAACCGGTGACGAATTGGTCGCACCGGGCCAGCAACTGGCTCCCGGACAAATCTATGAGAGCAACTCCCTCATGGTGGCGGGACAAGCGCAAGAAGCTGGGGGGCGACAGCAAGAGTCCCTCATCGTCCCTGACGACCCCGAGCAAACGAGGGCAGTCCTGCGGCGCCTAAAGGCGTGCTGCGATCTCGTGATCTTCTGCGGCGGTGCCAGCGTGGGAGACCATGATCATGTGGTCTCCTGCCTCCAGGCTGAGGCCGAAGAGGGTTTGGAGTTCTATCGCGTTAAAATGAAGCCTGGCAAGCCGGTGGCTGCAGCCCGGCTTGGGCGCTGCATCGTGCTCTGTCTACCAGGTAATCCAGCCTCTAGTGCTGTGGCTTTTGAGCAGTTTGTGCGCCCTTGCCTGCGTCGCTTTCAGGGAGATGGTCGCCCCCATCGTCGTCTCGAAAAACAATGGCTCTCG
The DNA here is from genome assembly GCA_002722845.1 of Myxococcales bacterium. Taxonomy (GTDB): domain Bacteria; phylum Myxococcota; class UBA4151; order UBA4151; family UBA4151; genus UBA4151. Next base: position 9,788 of record PBND01000010.1, read on the forward strand.
GGCACCATCTCCGGCCCACAAAAACGCTGCCGCTTTCTTCGGGCCAAGCGCCAGGGCAATGGCCGAGTCGCCCCCTTTTTAAAGCAGGGTTCTGGCATGCTTAGCAGCCTCGCTGGCGTCGATGGCCTCATTATGATCCCGGCTGGAACGCCCTCCTTGAGCGACGGCGATGCTGTGGCCTTTCAGGCTCTAGACGGGCCCGGCGACGCTCGGCCGCCAGAGGCCCAGTGGCGCGCCTTGTTCCCATGAAGACGATCCTCCTCGCCGGAGGTCAAAGCCGGCGCTTTGGCAGCCCAAAGGCCCTGGTCCTCAAAGAAGGGGTGCCCCTGGTCGTCGATCGCTACCATTTGCTGCAATCACTTGACTCAGAGCCCATCATTCTCGCCGGTGATCTGGCGCCAACCATCCGCGCATTGCTGCCAGAGGCTCGAGTCATCAGCGATGGACAAGAAGGACCCGTGGCTGCGCTTACGCAGTTGAAGACGACCGGGCTCCACCTGGTGATGGCCGTCGATATGCCGAAACTTGAGCATGGGGACCTCCAAGCGTTCATCGCGGCAGCGTCTGGGCCCGCCATCCTCGGTGCTGCGCCCGCCACCTTGCCTTGCCTCCTGGATCTCCCCCTTTCGCTCCGTGCAGGAAGAAGCCTCAAGGCGCAGCTTGGGCAGCAAAATGCAGTCTACCTACAGCCTGCGGAGTGCCCGGCCGACCACCTGGTCCAGTTCAACACGATGGAAGCTTGGAGAGACCTCCGCAGTTGATGAGCGAGCGTCGATAAAAAGCTGCCTTGTTTTCAGGACGCGCCATTGCTACCGAGGCGCCGCCGAAATGCTCTTTGGAGAGAATATGCTGCGCTACACCATCGCCTCTTGCTGCCTCGGGCTTCTCGCCTGCAGTCAACCTGCTACCCCGCCCCCTGCTGAACCCCAGCAGTGCCCCAGCCTGCTTCCGACCGGCTCCGGTGAGGGAAGCGCCATCGTCAGCATCGGCAAGCACAGCATCTCCGTGGCCGATGTGGAGCGGCGCATCAATGACCAGCCCCCCTTTGTCCGGCAGCGTTATGAGACCCGTGAGCGTCTTGAACAGTATGTGGATCGGATGATTGAACGACAACTCTTCGCCATGGAAGCCATCGAGCGCGGGGTGCTCGATAAGCCCCGGGTACTCGACACGGTGCTTTCGACGCTGGCTCAGGAGCTTTCCCGAGAGGTCATGACTGAGCGGGTAAACGTGGCCGAGGTGACCGACGAAGAGGCGAAAACCTACTACGATGAACACCAGAGCTACTACAATAAGGATGAAGCGGTTCGGGTGAGCCACATTTACTTCCAGGCCAACAACGACAAGGCCGCGGCGAAAGCCGAAGCGGAGAAGGCCCATGAAGAATTGGCCGCGGCAGCCAAGCGTAAGGAGCGTGGCGCCTTCCGTGATGCGGCGCAGAAGTATAGCGACGACGAAGCGACGAAGTCCCGGGGCGGTGATCTCATGTATCTCACCGAAACCCGGCTGCGGGAGCGCTACGGTGACGGGATCGCAAAATCCATCTGGAACCTTCCTAAGCTCAAGGCGATGACGCCGGTGGTTGAGGGCCGAGACGGCTTTCACATCTTCCGCCTCACCGGTCGCCGCCAGGCCCTGCATCAGAGCTTTGATACGGTCAAAGAACGGATCCGGCACCGCATCTTCCGGGATCGCCGCCGGAAAGCACGAGAGAGCTACTTCGAAGAGCTGAAGACCAAATACGCGGTCAGTGTGAACAAAGAGGCTTTTGCCGAGGTGAAGGTTGCGAAGCCTGCGCCCAAGAAAGCGGTTAAGGCGCCAGCCGGGGCACCGAACAGTCAAGTCCCCCAAGGCCTGAAGGCCATGCCAGTGCCGAAGCCCGCGGGTAAAAGCTCGACACAAAACCACCACGACCATTGAGGTTCATCGCTGTCCTGAGCATGGCCCTTGGCCTGCTCGCCTGCAGCGACGACCCCCAAGAAGACGCGAAACTCGTCTTAAGATCGCCGGTCGCCCATATCGACGGCAGTCCCTTGCTGGCCGACGAACTGGCCCTCCAATTGCTGCGCCAATATGGTGGGATTTTACGGGCCCCTGAAGCGGATTGGGCGGGCCCGGCCAAACGCTTACTCCAGCAGGAGATCGACCTCCGCTTGCTGGCTGAAGAGGCCGCCCGGCGGGAACTGCGCCCAGCCATGCCACGGGCAGGAGCCCGACAGACCAGGGGCTGGCCAGCCGCGGAACTCCGTCGTCGCCTCGACCAACTGGGCCTCTCCGAGCAGCGGTTTCAAGCGCGCCTGCAATTGCGACATGCAGCCGATGAACTGGTGCGTATCGAAGCCGGTGAGGAGGCGATCCCTGAGCCGGAAATCAAAGCTTGGATCGATGCCAACCCCCAGCCTGAACGCGTCCAGATTCGCCACTTGGTCGTGCGGGATAAAGGTCGAGCCGAAGAGGCCAAGAAGCGGCTTGAAGGCGGCAAGCCCTTCACAGAGATCGCCATGCTCTACGGTGAAGGGCCGGAGGCCCGCCGAGGGGGGCTACTTCCCCCCTATGGCCGCCAGCAAATGCCCAGTGTCTTCGACGCCGCATTTGACCTGAAACTCGGTGAGGTGAGCGAGCCCTTGCCCAGTGAGCACGGTTGGCATTTGCTACGACTCGAACGCCGTGTCGCGCCAGAGGCTCATTCCCGCGAGCTTGCGGTGACCCAACTCATTCGCCAGCGAAGCGAGACCGCAAGTCAGCAACTCATCAAGCGCCTGCGCGACAAAGCAGAGATTCAAATCGACCAAGGCGCGTTGAATCGACTGGTCAAGTTCCTAAAAACATCCCACGAAGCGTCACCATGAACGTACTGCCGATCCTTTCGCTCCTCGTCCTAGGAGCCCCTAGCGAGCTGCAAAAGCTCGATGGCGTTATCGCCGTGGTGGATGGCGAAGCGATCCTCGCCAGTGATCTGCTTCCGGCCCAAGCTCAAGGCCTGAGCGAAAAGGATGCCTTTGAACGCCTCATCCGAGACCGTCTTTTAAGCGCCGAAGCCCGCTCCCGATCGCTCACCATCAGCGACCAGGAGCTCGAGCGGGCCCTTGATGGCATCCAAAGCCGGAATGGCATCCCGGACCGGGACCGCCTAAAAGCAGCGATTGCGGATGCTGGCCAGACCTGGGCCGAATACCTCCAGTCCTTACGCCGCCAGCTTCTGCAGCAGCGCCTCGTGGGGAGCATGATGCGACAAAGCGGCATGGTCACCGATCGGGAGATCGATGCGGAGCTCAGTCTCAAAGCCCGTCACCACCGTGAAGAGCGGCGTGTTCGCCACCTTTTGCTGCGCATCGACGAGCAGGCCGCTGACTGGGAGGCGCAAGACGCCCAAGCTCGGCTGAGTGAACTGGCACCCCAACTGCAGACAGAGGGCCAATTCGTCGCAGCAGCAAAAACCAACAGCGAAGATGGTAGCGCCGGCGCTGGTGGCGACTTGGGCTGGATTCGGCGCGGACAAATGGTGCCAGCCTTCGAAAAAGCCGCATTCAATGCCCCAGAAGGGCGGGTCCTTGGCCCCATTCGCAGTCGCTTTGGCTGGCATTTGATTTGGGTGAGCAGCGTTCGGATGCGATCGGTGGACAAGGCCTTACGGCAAGCGGTCAGCGAACACATTCGCCGAAAAAAGGCGGAGGTTGCCCTCGAAAAGCTGATCGAGACCGCCCGAGAAAAGGCTCTCGTCCGCCGAATTCCATGAGCATTGTCGTCTCTGTTGGTGACCCGAGCGGCATCGGGCCCGAACTCCTCGCCCACCTGTTCACATCGGAGTTGGATTGGCTGGCCCGCGGGCAGTTCCAACTGACCGGTCCACCCTCGCTTTGGCGACATCTCGGCCTGAAAGAGCAAGAGGGGCTTCAATTCTGCGGTCGAGAAGTTCATTCCCCCCTCCCCAAGCCCGGCCTGCCCTGTGCCCTAGGCGCCCAAATCCAGCGAGATGGTCTCCTTGATGCCATGGAACTCATGGCATCAAACCCAAAATCCATTTTAGTGACATTACCGGTCAATAAATCCCAATTAGTAAAATCAGGAATGAATTTTATGGGACATACTGACTATTTTAGGTCTATCTACCCAAATCGTATGATCACCATGGCTTTTCGGAGTGGTTCCCACTGGTTGGCATTGGTGACGGACCACATCCCCCTCGGCCTCGTCCCCTCCCAACTCAGCCCTGAACACATGGTCCAAGCTGGCCTTCAACTCCATGCAGCCAGCGGGAAGCCCTTGGTCGTCTGTGGCCTCAACCCCCACGCGGGGGAAGATGGCTTGATGGGCAAGGAGGAACTGCAACTCTCTGTCGCCTTGGATTCACTGCGGACCCAAGGGGTCCCCTGCCGGGGCTTTGTCGCGGCCGACAGCCTCTTCGCCCATTGGGACCCAAAGGAGGCCATCCTCGCCCTCTACCATGACCAGGGGCTCGGTCCCTTCAAAGCCCTTTTCCACGGCCAGAGTTGTCAGATCAGCCTCGGGATGCCCTATCTTCGGGTCTCGCCAGATCATGGCACAGCCTACCATCTCGCCGGCAGGTCTCAGGCCGACGCCGGCTCACTACGACAAGCACTGCGCACCGCACTCAACTCAGCTTAGGAACTTCAGCCTTAACGCTTGAGGTTCACCACTTCCCGGAGCAGTTCATCGCCCGTCGTGACCGTGCGAGAGCCGGCCTGGAATGCCCGCTGGTACTGAATGAGATCAACGAACTCCTGGGCGAGGTCCACGTTACTCGCCTCGAGAGACCCCTGAATAACGGAACCGCGTGCACCGGTCAGAGGGGCAGCAATCGCAGCCTCTCCCGATTCGATACTTCCCTCAAAGAGGTTTTCACCGATTCGGTTCATCCCTTCTGGGTTTCGGAATTGGGCCAGGGTCACCTGGCCTAAGACCAGAGATTTCCCGTTGGTGTAATTACCACGCATGATTCCGTCCCGGGCCAAATCGATGGAAACCAATGCCCCTGAAGCGTAACCATCCTGACTCTGCGTCACGATGGTGGATGACGAACCAAAAGAGGTGATTCCATCGAGACCGCCGGTTCCAGTTACCGGGTCGAAGACAGTACCCGCATCAAAGGTGAAGCCAACCCCTTGGGTCGCCGGCGGTGTGGGGTTCCAGTTACCGGCCTGGGTTGTCACATTGGAGACCAAGGCACCATTTTGCTGAAAGGTGAATTGTTGGGTTTGGACCTCGACACCATCGATAAGGATATGGGCGTCCCAAGTCGTATTGCTGGTACGCTCAAAGTAGAGACGGGCATCGTAGGGCTTGCCGAGGCTGTCAAAGACGGTGACCGTGGTGGCATAGTCGCTGGTCGCATCCGGATCGTTCACATCGAAGGGCAAGGGTCCACCCAGCCCACCTCGGACTGGCGTGCGAGCATCCAGGTTCAGGGCGAAGGAGATCTCCGAAGTCTGGCGCGGAGCGATATTGGTTCTCTGGACTGCCAAGTCTTGGGTGGTCGAGAGGAGCTCGTCATTGTCCCCAACAGGCTGTCCTTGCAGACGGGCACCGCTGGGATTGACCACGAAACCATCCTTGTCGACCCGGAATTGCCCCGCACGAGAGAACAAGGTTTGTCCCGGCCTCCCCACCTGCGCTCCATTGAGGACAAAGAAGCCCTCACCAGCGATGGCCATGTCCAAAGGAAAGCTCGTATTCATCAGGGCGCCCTGGCTATGCATTCGCTGAATATCGACCAACTTCGTACCAAAACCGATGGCGGCGAGGATGCCGTGGGTATCCGAAGTATCAGCGATGATATCACCAAAACTCACCCGACTTCTCTTAAAGCCCACCGTGTTCACGTTGGAGATATTCTCCGAGGAGACCTGAATGGCCGCACCATTCGCATTAATGGCGGTCACGCCGATGCCAAGAGTTCCGAAAAGGGACATGCTAACTCCTTAGAGGACAACCACTGCATCCAGGCCTTCGAGGACCTGCTGTTTAGGGGCACTTGTACGCTGGACATCGAGGAGCAATCGCTGCTCGGCGTCCACTTGAAGTAAATGATCGGAGTCGATGAGCAGCGCGGTGGCCTTACCGGCATCCTGAAGACGATCGATCGCCTCGTTGATGCTGCGACGCTTCTCCGTACTCAACTCCAGCTCAGCCAGAGCTGCCTGCTCGTGGGCCTGGGCGCTCACTCGCAAATCGCCCCGCTGGTGAACCGTTTTCGCAAAGACCTCAGCGAAGGTCTCAACGACTCCACCTTGGGGGAGGGCCTTTTGACTGGGCTCGACCCGCTCATAGGGGCGGGGGATCTGAAACCGTGGATCCAAGTCGAGAGCCACATAGACCCCTTTGGCGCGAAATGCGTCCCTCAGTAAATCGACGCGACCGACGGGGTGGTTTAGGCCAAAAACCGAGGGCAGGACCCTTATTTTCGCCTGCGGCATCCAAAAATAGGACCCGGGGCTACACGCTGCACTGAAAAGGAGAAGACCCTTTAGGGTCGAACCTCGCGAACATCGCCCAGGTTCACAATTCGCCCACCAACCCGGAGGCGAGGAATGCCGCTCTCAAAGACAACGGCATCCACACGAGCAAGCATCTGGGCGCTGATCGCGACGGTACGGCCTTGATCATCCAAGCCTTCGGCCCGGATCCGATAAGTGCCAGGGGGTAAGGCCTGGCCCTCCTCATCGCGACCATCCCAAGTGACTGTCAGAGGCCCTTCTGGCTGGGCGCCAAGACGAATCCGGCGAACCACATCACCCGCTTCGTTGACCACCTCGACCTGACCGGTGGCGATGGAGGCTGAAAGGTCGAGGTGCACATCAGCTTCCGATCCGACCAACTCGATCGTATCCCCTTGGACCATCACCTGCTTGCCCACAAGATTCACTGCCTGAGACCCGATTTGGGCCGATGTGGCGAGGGCTAGTTCAGAAAGGTTGGCATTGGTTTGAACCTGCTGCTCGAGGCTAGAGAACTGGGCCATCTGACCAATGAACTCGGTGTTCTCCATCGGCTCTAACGGGTTCTGATTCTGTAACTGGGCAACGAGGAGCTTCAAAAAGGCATCTTTATCAAGGTCCTTGGAAGCCACGGGATCTTGACTTGATTGAACTCGCAAGTTCTCGGGCAGACCGTTGATCTCCATGGGGTTCTCCTCCTGACCTAAGCAGTCACTTCAACGGTCGAGCCGTCTCGTAAAACTTCGAAGGGGCTGTCCTCTTCCCCCTCATCCCCATCATCCGACGGCGTCGAGTCGTCTCGCGACTCCTCCATGGGCCCCTCACTCACCCCCTCTTCCATCGAACTAAAATCATCGGTCTGGCGTAATTCGAGTGTGACATTTTCGCCACTGGCCTGAGCGAGGCTAAACTCGAGGCCCGGCAAGATATCCTGGAAGACACGAACGGCGTCTGCTCGCTCGACCTCCAACTGCATGATCAGCTCGCCGCCTCGCTGTTGGGCGCGGATTTGAATACGACCCAGTTCAGGTGGATTTAAGCGCAACTGTAAAACCTTGCCGGCGAGTTGTTGTAACTCGCCGCCACCGACCCGAAGAATGGCCTCGACCATGCGGGCTCGGTCGGCGCTCTGCGTTGGATCAACCGGCTGAATTGTTTCGTGAACCACCGTGGCTTGGAAGTTGGGCAGGGCAATTTTGCCCACGGCCACATCCAGCACTTTCGATACGGTCTGTTTCGAGGCCCCTTCCAATCCAGACCCAGATGCTTTGGCGCCCGCGACTGGCGAAGCCACGGGCAGCTCAAGGACCTCTTCAACCGCTTGAACCTGAGCCAGTGGCGCAGCCGTTGGCGCCGCAAGTTCATCGATCACGAGACTGGCAGGAGCCGCCACAGATGGAGCGATAACCTGAGGACTTGGCGTCAGTGGTTTGACCTCTTTGGCGAGGGCTAACAAGCCCGCCTTTGGTAGGGTCTGCAGGGCCGGCTGGGCGGCCGTAGCGCCGAGATTAAGGACGGGCTGCTGAACGGCGGTTGGCCCTGGAAGCCCCAGACCATTAACGGCTTCTGAGTCGGCAGCCTCAGCATCGGCTGTCGCTCCTGCCTGCTCCTGGGATTCGCCATCTGGCGAGGCATCGGACTGATCTTCCGCCGCGCGCTCTTCGACAGCGCTTCCCTCTTCTGTTTCCGTGGTGGATTCCCGGGCAGTGACCTCCTCGGGGCCCTGGCTTTGCTCCTGGGACTCCTGGCGCATCACATCATCAAACTTCTTTGCGTTGTCACGCACCGCGTCCCGCGCAACGACAGTTCGCTCGGCAACCGGGTGTTGGGGGGCCTGGGCCACGGGCAGAATTGCAGTCATCGATTGTCCTCAACTTGCTCTAAGAGGCTCTCGATAAGCCCCTTCTTTCGGTCACTGATCTCCTCAGAGAGTCGGGCGGCAACCCGTCCAGGCAGCAGGTTCATCATGTTGGCCGCCACCTTTGGCTTCATCTGCAACATCATCTCCACAACCAATTCCCGGTCCATGCCCTGGATCGCTCGCGAAGCAGAGGCGGCTTGCATCTTCTCGTAGATCTTCACGAGCTTACGCAGCCGCTGGGCTCGAACCTTTGCTTCCGCCAGTTCCCTCTCCGTCAGTTTTTCGTCGAGTTGGCGCTGAAGCTTTAGTAATTCTTCTCGCTGAGCTGCGATTTGGCGCTGTAAATCCTCCAGGCGACGCCCCTCGGCATCTTGTCTCGCTGCCTTCTGTTTGAGCGCTAAGCTGCGATCAAAAAGATTCGCATAGACCTTCATTTGCTCCTCAGTCGGACGCCGAGGGCAACGGGTCTGAACCCGCGCTCTTTCGCTTTTGCGCACGCGATCCCCGGAAGGGTCCCCCTTGGCGGGGGCTGTTTTACTGGCGCCTTTCGCTCCGGCCTTGGCCGGGGCCTTGGCTGCTGCCTTGGCCGGCGCTTTAGTTGCTCCTTTTTCCTGGGCAAAAGCGGAAGCAGAAAGAAGCAATACCAACCAAAGTGGGGTTCTCATGGGGCCTCCGACACCAATTGCTGGAGGTGACTAAGGGTTTCCGCATAACTCTGATCTTCCGTAACCCCCTGCTGCAGAAAGGCCCGAAAAGCGGCTTCGTTATCCAAATAGAAGTCAACCTGAGGGTCTGAGCCCCGTGCATAGGCTCCTAAACGGACGAGGTCTGCGGTCACCTGGTACCTCGCCTGGACTTGGCGAAAGGTGTCCGCGGCTCTTTGCTGCTCCGGTGTCCGCACACTCCGAGCAAGACGACTCAGGGAGGCACCCACGTCAATGGCCGGCCAATGCCCCTCTTCGGCAAGAGCCCGACTCAGCACGATGTGACCATCGAGAACGCCTCGAACCGTGTCGGACACAGGCTCATCCAGATCATCGCCCTCAACCAAGACCGTGATGAGAGCCGTCAGCGAACCACTCGAATCGCTGTTGCCTAGACGCTCTAGCAGCCCGAGCAATGCGGTGAACACGCTGGGGGGATAACCCCGGGTGGCCGGCAGCTCCCCTGCCGCGAGTCCGAGTTCCCGACGGGCGTGGGCGTAACGGGTGACCGAATCCATCAAGAAGAGGACATTTTGACCATTGTCCCGGAGATCCTCGGCCAGGGTCACCGCGAGCTCCGCAGCCCGGATGCGCTCGAGGGGGGAGCGGTCTCCAGTGGCCACGACCAAGGCGCTGCGGGCCCGCCCCTCTGGACCAAGGTCCTCTTCGATAAAACTCCGCACCTCTCGACCGCGCTCGCCCACCAAGCCGATGACCACCACGTCGCATTCGGCATTGCGTGCCATCATGCCCATCAGGGTCGATTTACCCACACCACTGCCCGCAAAAATGCCCACCCGCTGCCCCTTACCAAGGGTGATCAAGCTATCGATGGCCCGAATTCCAACGGAGATTGGGGCGGTAATACGATTGCGCTGAAGGGGGTTGGGGGCACGCCCTCTTAGGCTTCGCTGCCGAGCTGCGAGGATGGGTGGCCCGCCATCGATGGGCTGGCCAAAGGCATCGACGCTCCGACCGATAAATCCAGGCCCAACCCCCACCCGGTGGCCTAGAGGCCGAATCTCCACTCGGTCACCGGCCCGAAGACCCTCGGGGTAGCTGTATGGCATCACCAGGCAACGGTCATTCTCAAAGCCAACGACCTCTCCCGTCATGGGCTCATCCGATGACCCGAGAAGGACCTGCTGGCCAACCGCTGCGCCGGGCAGATGGGCCACCGCCAATAGGCCCTTTAAGGTTTCCACCTGACCACAGCGTGGCACGGGCTCGCTGTTTGCGAGCACTCGATCCAGTTGGTCCAAGTTGAAGAGGCGAGGGATCATGGCTCACCCGTCAGTTCCGAGAGGCTTGCCCCCACCCGCTGAAGCCGAGCGCTCAATGTGGCATCGAGACGTCCGGCCGCACTTTCGATGACGAGGTCTCCCCGTTGTAGCTCTGGGTCCGCTCGAAGCTGCAGCTTGAGCCCCGCGGGCAACTTACCAAGAACCTGAGGCCCCTTACTGCGCAGCAACTCATAATCCTTCTGGCTCAAAACCAATGTGATCGAGCCGGAGAGTTGAGCCGCCTCGAGGGCACTGCGGATGAGGCCGACCAACAACTGGGGCCGGGTTTTGAGTTCGGCTCCTAGGATCCGCTCGGCAATCTTCACGGAAAGTTCCAGCAGATCGACTCGAGCTTGGTCCATCAGGCCAGCAACGATCGCATCTAATTGGGTGATGGTAGAGACCAGACGAGCACGCTCTGACTCCAAGACCTCGCTGGCTCGCCTTTCAACCTGTTCCTCCACAGCCTGAAGGACCAAGGCCTCAATCTCCTTTTCCCGCTCGGCCAGGGCTTCGGCCTGGGCCGCGAGTTCCTCCTCCCGAGTGTCTAGGGCTTGATTGCGGGCTTGTTGCTCCTCTTCTCGTGCATCGAGGCGCTCGGTTCGACCGGTCAATTGAGCTTCAAAGGATTCCGGGCGAATCAGCAGGGGAGACTCGGTGGGCACCCGGCCTTCGAGGCCGGTTTCCACCCGGTCAAATTGCACGGCAGACACCTGGCCCGAGCCCTCAACCGCCTCCGAGAACAGCGTTCCCTCGACGGTTTTTATCTCGCCTTCCTCGAGGATCCCGCCTCGGCGCTCGTAGTCCATGGCTAGACCATTTCCTCACCACCCAGGTCGATCTCACCACTCTCGCCTAAGCTCATGGCGATGTTGACGATTTTGCCTTGGGCCTCCTCAACATCCTTGAGGCGAGCCGGACCCATATTCTCTAGCTCTTCCTGCATCATGGCCGCGGCCCGCTGGGACATTCCCTTGTACCAGTGCTGGCGCATCTGCTCCGTTGATGTCTTGAGCGAGAGCATGAGCGTTTGGTTGTCCACATCCCGGTTCAAGCGTTGCATATCCCTTGGGCTCATCTTCAAGAGATCCTCGAAGGTGAACATCTGCTTGCGGATCTCCTCGCCCAACTCCACATCGGCATCGGAGATGGCGGCTAACAACTCATCGCGATCGTCCTTGCCCATGTTGATCAACACATTGGCAACGTACTCTTTGCCGTCCATCTGACTTGCAGCGTAGTCGCCCAACTCCTCGCTGAGCACCCCATAGATCTCGCTAAGGACCTCGGGGCTGACCTGATCCAGCGTGGCCATTCTCAGAATAATATTCTGACGGGTATCCCGTTCCAAATGGACCAAAACGTGCCCCGCCTTCTCGATCCCCACGGTGTTGAGCACCGTGGCCACGGTCTGGGGTTGCTCCTTGCTGAGAATGCCCGCGAGCGCGACGGGATCGGTACGGGCGAGCCGCTCCCGAAAGACGGCCTGGAGATCGGGCTCCCGGAGCAGGCGAACTGCTTTTTCCTCGCCAAAGGCCCGAACGCTCAGCCGATACACGTAATCGTTCGAATCCTTCATCGTCAGCTCATTGGAAACCAGCTCACTAAACTCATCGAGAACGGTCTCGGCCGTGTCCGGTGGCAAGTCCCCTAAGGTGCTGGCGGCAAGACCGATTCGAGAGACCTCGCCTTCTTTGAGTTGACCGAGGACGTTGACGGCCGCCTCCTCCCCCATCGCCAGGAGCAGGATCGCCGCTTTTTGTGCGCCTTTTGGTTCATCCTCAGGCATCGCTATGGACCTCGTCGCCTAACCAAGACCTAATGATATCCGCGGCCCTTTGAGGGTCGTCTTGAGCCAACTCGATCAAGGCTTGTCTTTGCTCCATCAACTTCCGACTGCGAGCGTCTCGCTCCGCCTCTTCGAGGGCTTGAGCCACATCCTCAACGCTGCCAGGCAGAGCGGCTGCCTCCACCAACTCTGGCGAAATCTCTTTGAGTTGGCTGAGCAGGGGGCGAGCCACCAGGAACACGACGAGAAGGGCGATGACAACGGCAGCGACAGCCTGAATGATCGGTCCCATGCCGGTCATGCCCATACCAGCCCCTTCGGTGTTCATCTCCACCAACTGGGTGAAGGGAAGATTGACGACTTCAAGGGTATCTCCCCGCTTTTCGTCAATACCAGCAGCCCGGGAGACCAGTGCTTGGATCTGCTTGAGTTCATCGGGGGTTCGAGCCTCATACTTGGGCGCCCCACCGGGAATCGGTGTGGTCTTCCCGTTAACAAGGACCGCTAAGGAGAGCCGGGTCAGGGTGGCTCCCCGTTGGCGGGTGACCTCCCGAACCTTGTCGATCTCATAGTTGATCCGCTCCGTTTGACGATCGGTGGAAGAGGCCCCCCCGGCGGCGGCAACCTGTCCCTGGGCGCCAGGCGCATTTCCGGCCTGGCCCGCAGCCCCACCAGGGGCATCTTTACCGGCGCCTTCGATCTCTCGCTTTTCTTGGACTCGCTCTTCACTGCGAGCGACCTGCTTTTCGGGGTCGTAAGCGTCCTTGTGTCGAGTCACCGCTGAGAAATCAAAGCTTGCCGCAACCTCGATGCGCACATTGTCGTGGCCGACGACGGGCTCCACCAGGCGGACCAAATCCCGTTCGAGGTTGGTCTCATACTGACGGACTAAGTCGTGGTAGCCGTCGATCATGCCCACCTCTTCATCGTCTCGGGCCCGCTTAAGGACCGTTCCGGCCGAATCGAGAATGGTGACATCCATGGGGGAAAGTCCCTCCACCGCACTGGCGATGAGTCGGGCGATCCCTTTCACGTTTCGCTGGTTCAGGGTGGCGGCATTGGAGAGCCGCAAAACAACAGAGGCAGAGGGGCGCTCCTCCTCCTCCTTGAAGAGTCGCCTCTTGGGCATCACCAAATGGACCCGCGCGGAGATCACCTCCTCAATACTTGCGATCGTCCGGGCAAGTTCACCTTCAAGAGCTCGCCTAAACTGCATATTTTGAACGAACTCGCTCATCCCCATCGTGTTCGACTCATCGAAGACTTCGAAGCCAACACCACTCCCCTTCGGCAGGCCTTCGCTGACTAATTCGAGGCGAAGTTGGTCCACTCGGGGAGGAAGCACCCGAACCGTACGCCCGCCGTCCGTGAGTTCGTAGGGCTCTTTGCGGTTGTCGAGGAACTTCGTAATCTCCTGGGCATCCCGGGGCTCGAGTTCGGAGAAGAGTACATTCATTCGATCCGGTGCTTGTCCGAAAACGATGAATGCAAAGCCGCCCACGCAGAGAAAAACAAGACCCAGCAGCGCAAAGCGCTGCCGTCCGTTCATCTCGTCCCAAATACGGCGAAGCTGGGCCAGGTAATCCCTTAATGCGTCCATGCGGTCCTAAATCCTCAGATCTGCATCCGGCTCAGGTTTTGGTAAGCATCGATGACCTTGTTCCTTACTTTGCTGACCATCCTTAAGGTCAGGTCAGCTCGTTCCAAGGCAATCATGGTCTCATGGACGGTGCCATTGCCCATCAATAACTTCGTGGCTTCCGCATCGGCCGCTTGGACCTTCCCGTTGGCGGCCGCCAACTTTTCACTCAACATCTCGGCGAAACTCGCCGGTCCATTTTCGGGCCTGAGACGCCCCTCAAGGGCTTGGACTCGTTGAACTTCAACACCTTCAATACGCATTGCTCATTCCCTCCTAAGTGGCCAAGTCGAGGGCACGCTGTGCCATGGTCTTGACGGTCATCACCGCGTTTGCGGCCGCTCGGTAGGCGGTGCTGGCCGAGATCATATCCACCATTTCTTCCACAACCTGCACGTTCGGCATGGAAACGTAGCCATCCTCGTTGGCATCAGGGTGGCTCGGATCGAAGACCAAACGGGGCGGACTGTTATCAAAGGCGATCCCCGTCGCGACCGGCTCGCGGATCGACATGCCCTCGTGGCGGCCGATCGGATAGCCGGCCTCATCTTTGAGGACTTCGGCCTTTTGGATCACCATCCGGCGACGGAAGGGGCCTCCGTCGTCCGTACGGGTCGTTTCTGCGTTGGCCAGGTTGGAGCTGGCGACGTTGATACGAGTCCGAGCTGCCGACATGGCCGATGCATTAATTCGAAGTGCTGTATCCAGATTCATCAGCGACCTCCAGAGATAGCATACGAGAGCATGCCGTGTTTCTTCTTCAAAACCTTCACCGCCGCCTGATAGGCCAGGTTGTTCTGCGTCATCTTGGCGACTTCTCGATCTAAATCGACCAAGTTACCATTCTCCCCCGGCAGGCTGCCCGGATCGAAAACCAACTCGCCACCCATGCCCTGCTCGCCGGAAAGGACGCCGGTGCCGGCGTCGGGTAAGCGCAAATCTTCACGGGGCGGGACGCCGTTGATCATATCCCGAAGGGTTTGGTGAAACTTCAGGTCGACCGGGGTGTAGCCAGGGGTGTCTCGATTGCCCATATTGGCGATCAATACATTGGCTCGCTCAACGTAGAACCCGAGCGCTCGATGGGTCAGATCCTCGATTTTTGTCATTGCAGCCCTCCCTGGTTGTTCAACAGCGCGTCGTGTCGCAACCTCCAAGTCAGGTCTTCGGCGGCCGCTGCAGAGAGCTTGTTCCAAAGTCCATCGTCAGCGGAGGCCAACGATTTCCACTCTTGCAAAGCTCCTGCCAAGTCGCCCAAGATCGCTCGAACTTCTGCGATTCGATAACCGGCCATGGCATTGCGAGGGTCCTTCTTGTCCCCCTGCAAGCGAGCCTGGTCATAGGCTTGGGCCGCAAGGCGCCAGTTCCGAAGTCGGTAGTAGGCATCGCCCAGTTCAAATCGGACATCGACCAGCGCTTCGGACTCACCTTCCGACTCCACCGCCTGGAAGTTTTCGATCGCCCGATTGAAGGCGACTGCGGCGCTCGCGGGCGCATCTCGCATGGCCTCAAGTCGTCCTATCCGCTGGTAGAGTCTCGCATTGTAGAGCGGCTGCTTCGTCTTACTGATGGCCGTGCGGTAGGCCTCGATGGCCCGATCTGGCCGCTTGCGGGCTTCCTCAACTTCCCCCCGGACCACCCAAAGGTTCGCAATCTGTTTCCCCTTAGGATAGGTCGCTAAATGGTATTCTAGGACTTCGGCGGCGCGGAAAAAGTCCCGCCGACCGAGATAGGCTTTCGCCAGCGCAACCATGATCTCCTCTTCATCATCTGGCTGCTGTTTGGCTGTCGAGGTTTGCAGTGCACGCTGCAACACCTTCACCGCATCTCGGTGCATGCCCACCATGTTCATGGACTTGCCCGCAACAAGGAGGGTCTCCATGCCTCCGGGACTGGTGTCGAGTCGCTCGTCAGCCAGCACGAAGTTCTCGATAATTTCCGGGTGACGTCCAGCGGACCACAAGTCCTCCATCAGCGCGAGACGAGCCCGATGAATCAGACCGAGATCGTGCTTGAGCATGAAGGTTTCAGGGAACTCCTCCTCCAAGAAGAGAAGGCGTTCGTAGGCCTCCCGATACTCTCCCCTGAGAAACCGGGCTCGGGCCTCCCGGTACATCGATTCTTCCGCAGCAGCCTCGCTCGAACGACTCAGGCGGCGCTGGAGTGTTCGATAGGCTTCCAGTGGAAAGGCCTCTCCCTGAACCGACTCACCGGTCACCTCAAGGGTGCGAACTCGAGCCAGTCTTCCGGCCTCAAGCTTGGGAAAATCCCGAAGGGCTTCCCTAAAAAATCGCAGGGCCGTGTCTGCATCACCCCGGTTGTAGGCAAAGTCCCCACGCCGCAGCATCGCCAAGGCGGTCGCATTCGACTCCGCGGGATCTAGAATCAGCCTGGTCTTCGCTTCAGCAGCCTCCTTTTTGGCTTGGCGATAAATTTTGAGGTGATGACCGAGCAGCTTATCCGCCTCGGCCTCCTGACCGAGAATCCGGAGGGACTCCGCAACAAGAATGCCCATGGCCGGCTGTTCAAGGGCTCTATCCGGGTTCTCCTTGTACGCTTTGGTGAGCATGGGTGCCGCCATGCTGTAGACATGATCGGCGTAGAGCATGCTACCGAGTCGGTATCTGGCCGTGTTCATGAGGGCACCTTCTCGAGTCATGAAGTCCCGCTGGTTGGCCTCGGTGTCCGCCCCCTCACCAAGGCGAACCTGGGTCTCAAGTTCCGCGACCTCCGCGGCGTCGGCCAGTTCTCTCGATGCCTCGCCAACGCTGCGTAGATATTCGTCGTTGGGCTCGGCATCGATTTGCTCTTGTAACCGCTTGCCCAGGTCTTCTCGCCATGTCCGGCCGGCCAGCTTGAAATGACCGACCGCAGCTCGAAGGTCCTGTCCCATGTTTCGCTCGGACTCAGCTCGACCCAAACGATACAAGGCCCGCTGATAACGGAAGAGCTGCTCTGCATCACCGGACAAAGGCGCTTTCATTGTGATTCGGGTCAGCAGATTAATGGTCGCTCCCCACTGATCCGTCAGCCTCGCTTCGTCATAGAGGATCTCGGAAAGCAGGTGGCTTGCGAGCTCCTTTAGGGGGTGGTCGAAGAACCCGTTCACGGCATTACGGGCGTCGGTGAGCATCTTCTTCAATTGGGCTGCTTCGATACTTTCAAGATCGAAGAACTCAAGGGCGGCGTTGAAATTTCGAGCGGCCTGAGTGAGGCGAATCGCCCGATTGTTGCGGGCCTGGACGTCCTCATCGGTCGCTTCCGGCGGCAGGGGAACACGTAAGGCGGAGTCCCCCACATTCCGTGGGTCCAGAATCACATAGGTGGGCTCGCCGATGAGCATCTCGGGGATCTCCACATCGACGTAGTAAGGAATCAGCGGCACCGTGACGCCCCCGCCGGTACCCCCTCGCTCCTGGCCGATATACAAGACCGGACGGTTGGCGGACCATTTCAGCCAGACTCTGAAATTGTGGGAAGTCACGTGGAACCGATATCTTTTACCTCGGCCTGGCGATGGGACTTCTTGGACCCGTTTCACCATCTCTTTAACCTGACGACGGAGACGAAAGATCATGCCGGAGCCCGCCGTCGGAACGACCAAGTCAAAAGCGTTCGTCAGTGGCTGACGCTCAACTCGAGCCCCGCGGCCAATCGCGGGCGGCAATAACAACTGTTGAACTCGGGCAAAGCCCCGCATGTCGCCCTGAGGGCCACTACGGCCCCGCAGCAGCTTACTCAATGACGAGTCCTGCCTCGATTGGGCCGCACTTGTACTCGGCACCACGAAGGCAAAGAGCAGAAGCAGTTGAAGGGTCGTTCTCAAAGCAAGCCTGGCAGCAGTCGATATCGCTAAGCGAAACCAGAGCAAAAGGCAGGCCAAGCTGGCAGGCTCATGGGGGACTGAGCCTAGAGATCCTTTTCTCTCTTGCGGAGTTTCTCAACCAGAGTCGTCCGTTTCAGGCCTAACAATTGGGCCGCCTGGTTGCGGTTGTCCCCACAACGCTCCAGGGCTTGGTCGATGAGTCTATTCTCTAAACCCTGTAGCAGCGGTTTGATCTCCACGCCCTCAGGGGGGAGTTGGGCTTGGGTCACGAAATGCTGCAGGCTCATCGGCATGACTGGGGTGGGCGCACTGGCGCCTCCGCCATCACTAAGGACCTTGCCGAGCAAGCGGACCAGGCGCTCTGCATCCCCCTCTGTTTGGGCTGGTTTTGGCGGACTCGGAGTTGCCTCCAAGCTGGCCCGAAGATCCGCGGGTAAGCTGTCGAGCGTGAGTTCGCCTTCAGCAGTTTCGATCACCAAGCGGTCAACTGCGTTCTCCAATTGACGAACATTGCCCGGCCAATGGTAGCTTCTCAGCAGATCCCGCAGCCCATCATCGATACCGGTCACCGCCCGTCGATGCTTTGCGTTCGCAAGCCCAACAAAATGGTCTGCCAGTAAGAGGATATCGTCTCCCCGAGCCCGTAATGGCGGCAGGTGAAGGGGGAAAACATTGAGTCGGTAGTACAAATCAACGCGGAACTTCTTGTCATCGACCAGTTGCAGCAGGTTTGCGTTGGTCGCTGCAACAATCCGAACATCGGCCTCGATATCCTGATCACTCCCAACGGGAGTGAAGCGCTTTTCCTGCAGGACCCGGAGCAGTTTCGCCTGCTGACCCATCGGCATCTCACCGATCTCATCGAGAAAGAGTGTCCCCCCCTCGGCCGCGGCGATCAGGCCCTTTCTTTTACTCTGGGCGCCCGTAAAGGCCCCCCGGGTATGTCCGAAGAGTTCCGATTCGAGCAGGGTCTCGGGCACCGCCGCCGCATTGACGGCCACGAAGGGTCGATGGGCCCGGTGACTTGAGACGTGCACCGCCCTTGCGATCAATTCCTTACCCGTCCCACTCTCTCCCAGAATGAGCACCTCGGCGTCGGTCTCGGCGACTTTGAGCAAGCTGTCCATCAGCAGCTGAAGCGCGGAACAACGCCCGACCACCTCATTTGGCCCCGCGGGCAGGGAGGCGAGACGGGTCGGTATGAGGGGCTCCCCGGGCGCAAGCAGAGCGCTTTTCTCCGCGTCGGGCTGGGGTGCACTGTCCCCGCCAAACAACTGTTCAACCGCCCGCTGGCAGGCTCCCTTTTCTAGCGGTTTTTCAAGGAGTTCATTCCCTCTAACCCGAAGGATGCTCGTCACGATCTTGGTCTCAAAGTGACCAGACATCACCAGGGTCTTTATCTGCTTCGACCGGCTGGCCTGAAGCACATCCATGCCGCTGCCGCCGGGCAGATCCAAAGCGGTAATGACCAGGTCAAAGTCCCGCTTCTCTAGGACTTTTAACGCCGTTTCAAGGTCTTCCGCCTGAGTGGCTGGGTCGAACCCGAGGGGCCGGATCCACTGGTCTAATTTACTGCGACAGCGACCGTCGCCATCTACCAGTAATGCCCGCATTCACGGCCTTCCTCATGCCCAGAACAACATGAAGGAGCGGACCCCTCATCGTCAATAGTTTGGCGGACAATTAGCCCTCTGAAAGCGCTCTTTTTTTGCCCTGGCCGCGCAAGCTACTCGGCGACCGCGGCCTGCCACCGGTTTCTGCCCCCGGCTTTCGCTAAATAGAGGGCTTGGTCGGCCCGGGCGATGAGGTCGACAGGCTCTTCGACAGCCCCCAACTCAGCGACCCCCAAGCTGACCGTCACGGGGATCCGGGTTTCGCCATAAATGAAAGGGTTCGCAGCCATTGCCCGCCGGCAGCGCTCCGCAACCCGCTCTGCGAGCCCACGGGCACAATTAGGCAAAACGATGCAAAACTCCTCGCCACCGTAGCGAGCAACAAGGTCCGTACTGCTCATCTCCTGAAGGATTCGCTTTGCCGTTTGCTCCAACACCGCATCGCCGCCTTGATGCCCATAGGTGTCATTGCATCGCTTGAAATGATCGATATCGAACATGATCAACGACAGCGGTTGAGACTCCCCGCGACAGTTCCCCACCAACTCCGGCAAGAGTCGGTCGAGAGCTCGGCGGTTTGGCAAGCCCGTCAGGCCATCCTTTTCAGCTTCCTCGGTTTTCTCTTCCAGGGCTCGCTCAAGCCCCTCGATCCGCTCCTGGGCCTGCTGGACCTCAACGACGGCCTGCCGGGCCTGTTCCCGCATCGTGGCCACCCGCTGATTCAGCCGCCCCACCCCGTCCAAAAGGCGGCTGCGGGCCTCGGAATTCATCTCGCCCCCGGAAGCGACCTCTTCAACAATTCCAGTCAATTGGGACAGGTCCTGCCCCACCAAATCACCGCCCCCCTCAATCATCCCCATTTGATGGATCAAGCGTTGGACCAGCTGGGCAAGATAGCGACGGGCTTCCTCATTGCGCAGGTGGCGGGAAGAGATCGCCTCGCCCATGGCGCGGATTTGCACTGCGAGCTGCGTGGGGCCATCGGCATGGCTCATGCCATCCCGTAATTCCTGTTGGCTGAGAATGAGCGCTTGGTCGCCGGCCGCCGCGAGACGGAGGGCCTCAACACAGGCTCTAATCAGAACTTGTTCTCGACTTGCGGTCATCGACTCAACTTCCGCTCTAAGGCTTCTTTAGCGCCTGCCAGGTTTGCTGATCAAGCCCTCCTGAGCCGCGAAAACATCAGGGTATAGTTGAACCGAAATGTGAGCCCTGGCAAAGGCTGCTGGGGGAGTCGTTGCAACTCAATTTAGAGCAACAGCGAGCGGTGGCTCACCGCCACGGACCCTTACTGGTCCTCGCCGGCGCCGGCGCCGGCAAGACCCGCGTTCTCACCGAACGCATCGCGGGTATGATCGCTGATGGGATCCCAGCCCAACAGATCCTCGCACTGACCTTTACCAACAAAGCGGCCGGCGAAATGCGGGAGCGGGTCCGTTTGCGCAGCGGGGAGAAGGCAAAGAAACTCACCCTCTCCACCTTTCACAGCCTGGGTCTGCGCCTGGTCCAAGAGCACGCCCAAGTCCTCGGCTTTGCCGGGCAGGTTAGCGTTCTTGATGAGTCGGAACAGCGAGCGTTGCTCCGACGAGTTCTTTCACGGGTCAAGCAGAGCATTTTTGGCAATGACACCGACAAGGCCAGCCAGGCCATCTCAGAGGCACGCAGTGAAGGCCTGGATGCGGCCGCGCTGCAGAGCAGTGAGTCGGATGCTGTCTATGCGCTGGGCCTAATCCTTGAGCGCTATCAGGAAGAAAAAGCAGAGTTGGCCGGCGTCGACTTCGACGACTTGATTCACCTACCCATCCGATTGCTCCGGGATCATGACGAGAGCCGAGCCAAACTCCAAAAACGCTGGCCCTATCTTCTTGTCGATGAGTTTCAGGACACCAGTGTGAACCAACTACGCTTCCTCCAATTACTCGCCGGGGAGACCGGCAACATCATGGTGGTGGGTGATGACGACCAGGCCATCTATGAGTGGCGGGGAGCCTGTGCGGAAAATATCCTCAATTTTCATCATCACTTCCCCGGTGCGGACGTGGTGACTCTGGATCAAAACTATCGCTCTCGAGCCGGCATTCTCGATGTGGCCAACCGGGTCATCAACTACAACCGAAGACGACGGCAAAAGACCTTAAAGGCCTGTCAGCCAGGGGAAGCGGAGGTCCAGCGCCGCTGCTATCAAAACGGCGACCTCGAAGCTGAGGTGGTCGGCCAAGAAATCGCTCGAGTCATTCGTCAGGGCACCCCAGCCGAAGCCATCGCCGTCCTCATGCGACGCAACATCCAAGCCGCACCTTTTGAAGAGGAGCTCGCCCGCAGGCAGGTGCCCTTTCGCTTGGTAGGCGGCAAGAGAACTGCGGACAAAAAGGCGGCCCGAGACCTCTTCGCTTACCTCTCCGTGACTGGGTCGGGGAAGAATGAATTGGCTTTTCGTCGTGCGATTACGACGCCAGCCCGTGGTTTGGCCGCCACCAGCTTAGATCGTATTGTGGCCTCCAGTGGCGCCGTGGGTGGTGACCTCCTTCGGGTTCAGGCTGCATCCGTTGAGGGTCTCGCTGCGAAGCGGGCGCAGGTCCTTAGCGACTTTCAGCAGCTCATCCTGCGGGCTCGGCAAATGATCAGTGCCCCTGGCGCCGAGCCCGGGGCTGTCTTTCGCCAAATCCTCAACGAAGTGGGCTATCGGCAGCGCCTCGAACAGGAGATCACAAACCCTCGCCTGCTGGCTCGGCAGCTAGGCGACCTCGACCGAACCCTCGACTTACTCAACTCCACCTGGCGTGACCCAGCGCTGGGGAGCCATCCTCGACAACGACTGATCGGCTTCGTAAATCGCATGCTCCTTGCCGGCGCCCAAGACGAGGCCGATGAAGACCAAGGAAAAGTCACCCTCTCGACGATCCATGGGGTGAAAGGCTTAGAGTACAGCCGGGTCTATGTCGTCGGCCTGGAAGAAGGGCATCTTCCCACCCAAGGTGCAATCGATGACGGCAACCTCGAGGAAGAACGACGCTTACTCTATGTCGCTGCGACACGAGCGGAAGACGCCCTCTGCTTAAGCCGGGCAGCCACCCGTATGCAGGGCAAACGGGAAGTGGAACGAGTCCCCTCCCGCTTCCTGATCGAAACCGGTCTAGCCGAAGTCTTCGTCGATGAACCAGTACGCCGGGATGACGTGGAAATGAAACAGGACATGGTAGCCCTCAAGGCCCGCCTCGCGGAGCAGGGTATTCACATGCCCGACTGGAGCCCATGAGCGGTGTTCCTGAAGCGGCCTGGGCCTATATGCTGCGAGACCAAGAGGGCCCTCAACTGGTGGTCACCCCAGAGCCAGAGCAAGCCCAAGGCCTGGCCAATGAGCTGCGCTGCTGGCGGCCTGACCTTTCCATCGCCCTCTTTCTGTCCAGCGGCGAGAGTCCCTATACGCGTTTGAGCGCCGAGCCCCAGGCCGTGCAGAGTCGAATGGGCTTGATGACCCAACTCGCTCTGGGCGCCCAACCAGCCATCATCGTCGCGGATGCCCAAGTCATGGCTCGACGGCTCCCCAATCCCCAACACATCGAAAGTCAGTGCCGGCTCCTGGCTCCTGGCGATCATGTCGAACGAGGGGACTTTCTCGAGACCCTCCAGGCCGGAGGCTACTACCCAGCGCCGCGAACAGAAGAGCCGGGCACCTTCTCAACCCGAGGTAGTGTGATCGACCTTTGGCCCCCCAATGACCCAAAACCCAGCCGGGTCGATTTCTTCGGTGATGAAATCGAGAGTATCCGCGAAATCGACCCCGGACTTCAACGAGGCGGGATAAAAAAAGAGATCTTCGCCTTTGGCCCGGCTCAACTGATCCAGCCGGGCCCCGCCCTTGCTCAAGAGCGGCGGACCCATCTGCTCGAGTTGGGTGAGAGCCAACAGCTCCCCAGCGAGACCATTCGTCAGGCCCTTGATCGACTCAGCGCTGGGATTCAGGCCCCCCTGATCCAGGCCTTCGAGCCGGTCCTTCTCGACCTTAAAGGCCCCCTTCTCGACTGGCTTAAGCGGGAAACCCAAATCACCCTCTGCGACCCGGAGGCCATCCGCCGCCAACTCGAGCGCGTGGATGAACACTTTTTTGCTGGCTACGAAGGGCTCATGGAAGAGGCGCTCGCAGCCCCGCCCCAGGCCCATCGACTGGAATGTGCTGACCTCATGGGGCGGCTAAGTGCACTCGGCGCCAGCCCCCTAAGCCCTCAGACCGGTGATACCTCCCCGGCCCTAAGCGACCTGGAGGAACTGATGGCTCGACTGCGTCTCAATCCCGAAGGTGAACAAGACCGACTTGAGCCCCTCGCCAAGGACGTCAGGCGTTGGCGCCGAGACGGCTACCGCCCCATCATGGTCGCGCCGCCAGGGCGACTGGAGCGACTAAGGCGCCGCCTTGAAGGGCTTGGGTTGGGCCTGCGAAACCTACCATCGAGCCCGGCCCTTGACTGGCAAGCCTGCGACCTAAGGGATCTCTCAGCCCACCTTTGGCTTGGGGAAGGCCGCCAAAGCATGGGCTTCGTCGACCACCGACTCAAACAGGTTCTGCTGGTAGAGCAGGAACTTCTGGGCCGGCGCCGCACGGGAGGCCGAAGAAGTCACCGCAAACGCTTCCGGGCCTCGCTGGATCAACTCAACCCGGGCGATCTAGTGGTCCACATCGACTACGGGATCGCCGCCTACCAGGGTCTCACTCGTCGTATTATCGACGGTGTTACCATGGACTTTCTCCAGTTGAACTTTCGTGGAGAAGACAAGGTCTTCGTCCCCGTCGAGCGCATCAGCGTGCTCAGGCGCTACGATGGCGGCGGCCGCCCCAAACTGGATAAGATCGGCGGTACGAGTTGGCAGAATCGGCGCAAAAAAGTCCGCCGTGGGCTTTTGGAAATGGCCCACCGTCTCGCCCAAACCCAAGCCCGCCGCCAGCAGGCCCAGGTCCTGCCAATTCCCCACCCTGGAAGCCTGATGAATGATTTTGACGCCGGCTTCCCCCATGAACTGACACCGGACCAAGAAACGGCCATGGAAGCCATCACCAAAGACCTAGAGTCTGCGGTCCCCATGGATCGACTCCTTTGTGGCGATGTGGGCTTTGGGAAGACTGAACTCGCCCTCCGGGCCACCTTCTCAGCGGTCGCCGCGGGACAACAGGTGGCCATTCTCTGCCCGACGACCGTGCTCTGCCATCAGCATTTGAGGACCTTTAGAGATCGACTGGGGCGATTCGGAATTCGCGTAGAGGCCCTTTCTCGACTCACGGGCTCGACGCCCCTTAAGCAGTTGGAGTCAGATCTCGCCCGGGGCAACATCGAGGTCATCATCGGCACCCACCGGCTGCTCAGCCCTCGCTTTACCTATCAAAGCCTAGGCCTTCTGGTGGTCGATGAAGAGCAGCGCTTTGGCGTGAAACACAAGGAGCGACTCAAGGAACTCAAAGCCGGGGTCAACATCCTCACGATGACCGCAACCCCCATCCCCCGGACCCTCCAGTTTGCCTTGCTCGGGCTGCGGCAATTGAGCGTTATCGAGACACCGCCGACCGACCGCCGCAGCGTCCGAACGGCCCTCGCTCCCTACCACGATACGCTGGTTCAAGAGGTCATGGAGCGGGAACTCCATCGGGGTGGGCAGATCTTCTTTTTACATAATCGGGTTCGCACCCTCCCCGGAATCGCACACCACCTCCAAGGTTTGGTTCCCCACGCAAGGGTTGAGATGGCCCATGGGCAGATGAATCCCGAACGCCTCGAGGAGGCGATGGTTCGCTTCACAGAAGGCGAAGTGGATCTTTTGGTTTGTACAAGCATCATCGAGGCCGGTCTCGACATCCCCCGAGCGAACACGATTCTCATCGACCGAGCCGATCACTTCGGCCTCACACAATTGCACCAGATTCGAGGCCGAGTGGGCCGAAGAGCCGAGCGGGGATATTGCTACCTGCTGATCCGCAAGGCAGAGGCTGCGCTGACCGATCAAGCCCGAGAGCGGTTAGATGCGCTACAGCGCTTTACTCACCTCGGGGCCGGCTTCCAGGTGGCTCGTGCCGACCTGGATCAGCGGGGTGCGGGAAACCTCCTTGGGGAGGATCAAAGCGGCCAGGTGGCCCAAGTGGGTATCGATCTCTATCTCGACCTCCTCGCAGAAGCCCTCGCTCAAGTCCAAGGCGGCAGTGGCCAACTAACGGACCGACTCGACCTCAAACTCGGACGCAGCGCTGTGATTCCCCACGCCTTTCTGCCGGATGCGGCCGAGCGTCTTGCCCTCTACGAGCAAATCAGCCGGCTACAAAACGATGAAGAGATCGAGGCTCTTGAGGACGAGTTGTCAGACACCTATGGCCGCCTACCGAAGGAGCTCGAAGGGCTCCTGCTCACTGCGCGCATCCGCTGGCGTGCGCTCCCTCTCCAACTCGCCCTACTCCAAGCGGTGAAAAATAGCAGGGGACGCTGGAGCCTCACCGCTGGCTTTCATGGGGAGACGACGCCCGTTGAGGGCCCGAGCCTGGTGGCCTTCGTGAGCGAAGCCGCTAATCGCTGTCATCTCACAAAGTCCGGTCGACTGGTTCACGACCCGGCCGACCAAGAGGGTAAAGATCCCGCCGACTTGCTCCTTGCCTTCGTCAGTCGCCTCCTTGGGCTACTACCAAAGCAGGAGGCTTAGTCGAAGAGACTCCCCAGCGTCTCCCAAAGACTCTTTTCCTGCTCATTGAGCTCATCGCCAACAGCCTCTGCATAGTCCCGCAAAGCCGCCTTCGCTTTGGCGTCTAAGTTCTTCGGCACCACGACCACCACACGAACAAATTGATGTCCACGCTGTCCATCAGCGCCGATGCCCTTACCCCGCAACCGGAACTCGGTACCATTCTGCGTTCCAGCAGGAATTCGCATCTCGACGGTTTTTCCGTCCACTGTCGGGATTTCCACCTTGCCGCCCAGGGCCGCCTGGCTAAAGCCAATGGGAGCCTCGCAATAAATGTTTTTTCCTTGGGCGGTAAAGAAGGGATGCTCGGCGACCTGAACCTCGATGTAGAGATCGCCGGGGCTACTGGAGCCACGCTGGTAATGACCGCCATCTCGGATGCGTAGTCGAGTCCCCGTCGTCACGCCGGGCGGAACCCGGAAAGAGACTTGATGCTCCTGGTCGCTGACGCCAGCACCCCGACAACGGGAACATGGGTTGCTGGTGTCAACACCGCTCCCCCGACAGGCATCGCACTCACTGGCAAAGGTCAAAAATCCACGCTGGGCGGGAATCTGCCCCATACCACCGCATCGGCCGCAGGGTTTGGGTGGCATCCCATTGTGGGTCCCTTGACCTTTGCAGCCGCCGCAAGGGGCTTTACGCTGGTACTTTAGGCGACGTTCTCCCCCCCGGGCCGCTTCGATGAACGGGACCTCAAGGGGTACGAGCAGCTTCGGTTGACTGCTCCGGCCGCTTCGACCGCCGCCAAAGAAGTCGAAGAGTTCGCTAAACATGTCGGCCGAGAAGTCGGTTTGAAAGCCCCCCGGAAAGCCTTCGCCTGCGCCCACATCCCGACCATATCGATCATAGCGAGCCCGACGCTCCTCATCACCGAGGATCTCCCAAGCTGCTGCGACCTCTTTGAAGCGCTCCTCGGCCTGGGCATCCCCCGGGTTCTGGTCTGGGTGATACTTCGCAGCGAGTTTCCGGTAGGCCTTGCGGATCTTTTGGACATCCGCTTCTCGGTCAACACCGAGGACCTCATAGGGATCCCGAGACAAGGACTACTCGGTGCCGCCACCGAAACCGGTGTCCGTCGCCGCCTCAGATGCCTCTGCATACATCGCATCGGCGATCTTATGAGACGACAATTCCAGTCTCTGGACGGCGCCCCTCAAGGCATCATAGTCTTCTCGCTCCAGCTCCTGGCTCAGGTTGGATAAGTCGACGCGAATTTGATCGATGTCCGCGGGCCCGAGCACATGGGCATACTCTTCAAGAGCCTTCTCCGTGGTGTAGATCAGACCATCTGCGTTGTTACGCAATTCAGCGAACTGTCGAGCCATACGGTCAGAGTCACGATAGACTTCTGCTTCGTTGATCATCGTGTCGATCTGCTCTTCATTGAGCCCGGAGCTGGCGGTAATTCGAATACTCTGCTTGCGGCCCGTACCCAGATCTCGGGCGCTCACATTGACGATCCCGGACGCGTCGATGTCGAAGGTCACTTCAATTTGTGGCACGCCACGGGGTGCGGGCGGGATCCCCACCAACTCGAAACGCCCAAGGGTTTTATTATCGAGGGCCATTTCACGCTCACCTTGCACCACATGAACGTTCACGAGGGGTTGATTGTCCACCGCCGTGGAGAAAACCATCGCCTTGCGAGTTGGGACCGTCGTATTGCGATCGATCAAGCGCGTCATCAGGCCGCCCTGGGTCTCAACGCCCAAGGAGAGTGGGGTGACGTCGAGAAGTAAGACATCCTTCACATCACCACTGATGATCCCGGCCTGAATCGCGGCGCCCTGGGCGACCACTTCGTCGGGATTTTCCCGCCGGTTCGGCTCCCGCCCAAAGAATGCCGTCACCTTCTCTTGAATGATCGGCATGCGGGTCTGCCCACCCACGAGCAAGACCTCTTGAACCTCTGATGCATCCATGCCCGCATCATCCAGACACTGCTGACAGGGCTTCAGCGTGCTTTCGACGAGGGGCATAATCCACTCCTCATACGTTTCACGCTCAATGGTGCGGTTCAGGTGTCGGGCACCCCCCTCCACATCTGCAGAGATGAACGGGAGGTTAATCTCAGTGATCTCGGCGGTCGACAGTTCGTGTTTTGCCCGTTCGGAGGCCTCTTTGAGACGCTGCAAGGCCATCCGGTCGTTGCGCAGGTCAACGTCGTGCTCTTCCTCAAACTCCGCCGCCAGCTTGTCGATGAGGAGTCGATCAAAGTCGTCGCCACCAAGATGGGTGTCGCCGTTGGTTGCGACCACCTCGAAGACACCCTCGGTCAGGCGGAGGATCGAGATATCAAAGGTTCCACCACCGAGGTCGTAAACGGCAACGGTCTCTGCACCTTTTTCGGAGAGTCCATAGGCCAAGGCGGCGGCCGTCGGCTCGTTGATGATCCGCTCTACCGTAATGCCGGCGATTCGACCGGCATCTCGGGTTGCCTGGCGCTGAGAGTCATTGAAGTAAGCGGGAACGGTAATGACAGCCCGCTCTACGGCCTCTCCTAAATAGTCCTCAACCATCTGCAAAAGTTTGGACAGAATCCAAGCAGAGATCTCCGCTGGACTGTAGGCCCGGCCTCGAACCTCGACCCAGGCATCACCGTTTTCCGCCGAAACCACCTTATAGGGAAGCATGTCCTTCATCCCCTGGACCGCTTCGTCGTCGAATCGATTGCCGATCAAGCGCTTGACCGAGTAGACTGTATTTGCCGGGTTTGTGATCGCTTGCCGCTTCGCAATCTGCCCAATCAAGCGTTCACCCGACTCGGTAAAACCCACCATCGAGGGCGTGGTTCTCCCCCCCTCGGCATTCGGGATCACGATCACCTCGCCGTTGGCGAAGATGGCAACACACGAGTTCGTCGTGCCTAGATCAATACCGATAATACGCGACATATAGTCTGACCTCTAAGTCGTAGACTTATGGGTTATCCCCGCCATTAGGAAGTCTTTCGTTTTTATTGTCCAGATTTCCTGCGCTGACCACGACTCGCGCTGGGCGTAAGATACGATCATGGAAGTGATAACCCTTCTGGAGTTCTTCGATCACTTCCCCCTCTTTGCGGGCATCTGGGATATTGGCCACCGCCTCTTGTAACTCCGGATCGAAGGTCCCCCCGGTCGAGTCGAATGGCGTTGCACCGAAACGAGCGAGCATACTGATCAACTGATTGCGAATCATGGAGACACCTTCGCTCAGCAACTTCGGATTATCTGCCCCAGCAGAGATGGCCCGGTCCATATTATCCACGACCTCGAGCAACTCACGGAGCACCGGCTCGCTGGCATAGCGCCGCTCTGCAGCCCGTTCTCGAGCATTCCGCTTACGGAAGTTGTCGAAGTCGGCCATCAATCGCAGATGCCGGGTGGAAAGCTCCTCATTCTTCGTGCTCAACTTCTCGTTCTCGGCTTGTAGGGCCACCAAGGGGCTCTCCTCCTCTGCTGCGTCTGCTTCCTCGCTGAGCGCATCGCTGAGCGAATCTTCAAACTGAAGTTCCGGCTCCGGTTCAGGAGCCCGTGAGGGGGGAGGAGTTGGCACTGGCGTAGCCAGCGGCTTGGGCTCAGTGCCATCAATACGCGGCGGAACCCTAAGCGGGCGAGCCGGCTCAACAACGGGCGCTGTCCCACTGACGGGCTCCGGAGCGCCCGTCTTCTCCACGGCGGCCACGGCCTCGCCAAGGAGCTCATTGAGACTGTTTTCTTCTTCGTTCATAACCACACCTAAACATCGGCTCGGGGCACTTGCCCTAGAACACTAGCCCCTTGCAACTGGTCACTGCCAAGGGTGGCGTTCAA